>CANHJV010000191.1 GCA_947461225.1 Gemmatimonadota bacterium
ATCGGATGTTGGCGCGCACGCAACAGGGAATCGAGCGGCGCCGCCTGAGTGTCCTGAACATCGAAGAACAGCAGGTTGCCGGCCGACCCGGCGGAGGTGGCCTGCACACGACTCAGGAGATTCGCCTGTACCAGATACACGGTGCTGAGCAGAAATGCGCCGAAGCCCAGCGCGAGCGTGACGGCGCGCGTCTGGTTGGCGGGGCGATGCAGATTGGCGATGCCCTGGCGCAGCTCAAACGGCCACGAGGGCCGCGTGCTGCGACGTGCGGCGGCGATCAACAGCGTGGCCGCGATCCACAAGACCAGCACCGCACCACCGATGGCCGCGCTGATGTAGAGCCCTTGGCGCACATTGCCGATGCGCGACACCACGATGCCGATGATGCTGCCCACCAAGAGGGCGTCGACCGTGAGGCGGGCGGGGTCGTTCCACTCGCGGGGCAGGGCCGTGTTGTCCATTTCGCGACGAATGGCCTGAAGCGGCGACACGCGACGCAGAGCGAGCAGCGGCCGCATCGCGAACACGAGCGACACCCACACGCCGGTGGCGAGGCCGAGCATCAACGGCCGCGGTTCGAGGGCCAGTTCGACGTCGATGGGCAGGAAATCCGATACCACGCCCGGTAGCAGGAACTGCACCGCGACACCGAGCAAGGTGCCGGCGATGGCACCCACGAGTCCCATCGCGGCCGATTGCACGACGTACAACGACAACACCTGCCGGCTGGTGGCGCCGAGGCAGCGCAGCACAGCCACGGTGTCGATCTTGGCGGACACGAACGCGTTCACGCCGCTGGCGACGCCAATACCGCCCAGTAACAGCGCGATCAGGCCGATGATGCTGAGGAAGTCCGCGAGGCGGGCCACCGACTCGGTGAAATCCCGCTCGGTGTCGGCCACGGTCCGTACGCGCACGCGGGTGCGGGCGGCGCCGGATACGAGTCCTGAGGCCGGGCCGGAGGCAGAGTCGGTCGCGGTCGCGGTCGCGCGCTGCGCCGCGGTGTCGGCCGGTGGTGCTTCGTCCTGGCCGTCGGGACCACGACGTTCTTCTCCGCGCGCTTCCTGCGCTTCTTGCAGCGCGGCGGCGTTCGGATCGATCCGACGGCGGAGATCGCGGGCCATGGTCTTCGCCGCCGCCGTCGTGGCCAACGACGCGGGCAGCTTGAGCACCACGTCGTACTCGGCGCGACTGCCGAACGTGAGCAGCGCGGTGGCGTCGAGCCAGCTGTCGGACAGGTACACGCGCGGCCCGATGACCGCCGTGATGCCGGCATCGCCGGGGACGTTGCCAAGGGTGCCGGCGATCTGGAACATCTTCTGCCCGAGCCGGAGCGAATCGCCGACACTGGCGTTGAGGGCGACCAACAGCGACGCGTCCACTACCACGATCGGCTCGGTGTGCACGCGTGCCCACGCGCTGGCGGGGACCGATTCGATCGCGCCGTAGAACGGATAGCCGGGCGAGACGGCACGTACCTGCACGAGCCGGGTGCCGCCCGACGGTTCCGCCAACGCCATGCTGGCGAACGTTGTGACGCGCGACGTGGCGATCTGGTCGGCGCGCAGCGAATCGAGCAGGGTGTCGACGACCGCGGGGAAGGCGGCGCGCGCTTGCAGCGCCATGTCGCCACCCAGCAGGGTGCGCGACTGTTCCCGGATCGAACGTGTAACGTTGCCGGCAAACGAGTCGATCGCCACGAGGGCGGCGACGCCGAACGCGATGGACGACATATACAGCGCGAGTCGTCGACGAGCCGTGCGGCTTTCCCGCCACGCGAGGCGGAGCAGGGCCTGCGTGGTCATGAGGCGGACGGAGCGGCGGACGGCACGTGCATGATGTCTTCCACCACGACGCCGTCGCGCAACCGGATGGTGCGCTGGGTCCGGGCGGCGAGGGTGATGTCGTGCGTGACGAGCACGATGGTGCAGCCGCGCTCGCGATTGAGGGCCTGCAGCAGCTCGACGATCCGCTCGCCGGTGGTGCCGTCGAGATTGCCCGTCGGCTCGTCGGCGAACAGGATGCGCGGCTCGTTCACGAAGGCCCGGGCCAGTGCCACACGCTGTTGCTCACCGCCCGAGAGCTGCTGCGGAAAGTGGTGCGTGCGATCGCCCAGCCCGACGCGGGTGAGCAGGTCGCGGGCCCGCACGGTGGCTTCCTTGGCGGACACCGCACCGGAGAGCTCGAGCGGGACCTGCACGTTTTCGAGCGCGGTGAGCGTGGGAATCAGCTGGAAGCTCTGGAACACGAAGCCGACCTTTTCGCCGCGCAGCTTGGCGCGACGATCTTCATCGAGGCTTCCGAATTCTTCGCCGTCGAGCGACACTGTGCCCTGTGACGGGGTATCAAGTCCGGCAAGCAGTCCGAGTAAGGTGGTCTTTCCACTGCCGGACGGCCCGACGATCGAGACGAACGCGCCCTGGGGCACGTCGAACGACACGTCGCGCAACACCGTGAGGCGCTGCGTGCCGCTCTGATATTCCTTGGTTAACCCACGGGCAACGAGCATGCGATTGGAACAGAAGAGGAAAGTCGGTCGCTGGACGGCGAGTACGGTACTCGCGACCCTGACGGCAGTGGGAGCGGCCTGCGGCACCAACGGCGAAGCCGGTCGTTCGGATTCAGCGCGGGCCACCTCGGCGTTGGGAGAAAGAACCGGGGAGACGGGCGCGGCGGCAACTGCTGCGGCGCAATCTGCCACCGGTGGTGCCGATACCCCACAGACGCCGGGGCGCTCGCGGACGTCGCGGGTGGTGTTGCTGGGCACCAGCCTCACGGCCGGCCTGGGGCTCGATCCCGAGGTGGCCTACCCGGCGCTCCTGCAGCGGAAAGCCGACTCGGCGGGGTACGCGGTGCGCATCGTGAATGCGGGGCTGAGCGGGGAGACCTCGGCGGGCGCCCTGCGTCGGGCCGGGTGGGTGTTGGACCAGCCGGCGGCGCTGGTGGTGCTCGAGGTGGGGGCGAACGACGGATTGCGCGGGGTCGACCCCGACTCGACGTATGCGAATATCGTGGCGCTTGTGCAGGTGGTGCGGACGCAGCGTCCGGAGGCGGGGGTGGTGTTGGTGCAGATGGAGGCGCCACCGAATCTCGGGGGGCGCTACACCACGCGCTTCCATCAGGCGTACGTACGGGCGGCCAAGGTCACCGGCGTGACGCTGCTGCCGTTTTTGTTGGAGGGGGTCGCGGGCGATGCCCGGCTCAATCAGGCCGACGGGATTCATCCGAATCCCGAAGGTTCGAAGCGAGTGGCCGATACTGTGTGGCGTGGGTTGTCGCCGCTGCTGGCCAAGCTGGCCGGCGAATGACGATCCGTCAGTGATCTGAGACCCTTCGCCTAGATTCGGACCATGCGTTCCATCCTTGTGCTGTTGGAAGACCTCGTGCGGCTGGAGTTCGGTGCGGGCGACCTCGCCAAGGTTCGCGAGATTGCGGCCGAGCGTTTCGGGGATCGTGCCAACGGGACGGGGGCGGAGGGTCGGGTTGCGGCGTTCGTCCGGGCGATCAGCGAAGTCCGTCGTCGTCCGCTGTCGGAGGTGTACGCGTTCGTGGGTATGCGGCTCACCGAAACGGTGGTCAAAGACTTCCCGATGGCCACGCGCGACCGTCACTCAACCCGCCAGGTGCTCCAGCAGCTGGACCAGATCGCGCCGGCCGTGCTCGATGCGCTGGTTCCTGGGGTCGACGCGCCGGCGTTCGATGTCGAGTTGGTGGACGCCGAAGCGCTGCGCGTGAGCTTTTCGGGGCCCACGGATGCGGCGTCGTTGCTGGAGGGGGTCGTGCGAGGGCTTGGGCAGCATTTTGGCGAGCGGGTGGAATGCCGGCGCAGCCCGGCGCCCGCCTACGCGCCTGACCGGCTCCTGATCGACGTCAAATTTGCGCCGGAGCGCCGGCGGGCCGATCTCCCCTCGCCGACGGGCGTCGACCGGCGGAAGTTCTTCTCGTTCTAGCGCGGATGGCGCTTGGCTACCGGACCGCGGTTGGGTCCCTTCCGGTGACGAGCGGGTCAGGTTATTTTTCGAGGCTGCGTAAGATTGGATGGCCGGATGAGTTCCGTCTGGTGTCCTGGAATCGCGCGGTATTCCAGCTGCTCTCCTGCGGGGGCTCGCCCCCGATGTCCCCTGTTCGAAGGTGTCGTTCGCATGGCCTTTTCTGCGACCCAGATCCGGCGTGGTATGGTTCTCGTGTTCGAGAACGATCCGTGCCGCGTGGTTGAGTTCCGTCACCACACGCCGGGAAACCTGCGTGCCATGGTGCAGGCGAAGCTGAAGAACCTGCGCACGGGTTCGAACTTCGAGCATCGGTTCCGCGCGGCGGACACGATCGTGAAGGCGGACATGGAAACGCAGGAACTGGAGTTCATGTACCAGGGCGGCGACGTGTTTCACTTCATGAACATCGCGAACTACGATCAGATCGAGATGGACGAAGAGGCGTTGGGTGATTCGGCGCCGTGGATGCAGCCGGGGATGAAGATTCTGGCCGAGTATTACAACGGCCGTCCGATCGGCATCGAGCTGCCGAACTCGTTGATCTTCGAGATCGTGGAGACGGCGCCGGTGGTGCGCGGCGCGACGAAGACGGCGTCGTCGAAGCCGGCGAAGCTGTCGAACGGCGTCACGGTGAACGTGCCGGAGTTCGTTGAAGAGGGCACGCGAATCCGCGTGAACCCGACCACGGGCGAGTATCTGGAGCGCGCGAAGGACTGATCGTTCGGTTGATGAAAAAAGTCGGGGCGAAGTATGGCTGCCCCGCTTGCAATCGGTCTTTCGTCTGGTTACAGTTTGCGTCTCCCGTCGGTTGTCATCCTAGATGTTGATCGCGTGGATGTTGGCTTCGAGCGTAGTGGGTGATCACACACACGTTCGTCGATGGTGGCCGTAGCTCAATTGGTTAGAGCACCGGATTGTGATTCCGGGGGTTGCGGGTTCAATTCCCGTCGGTCACCCTGGTCACACTGCAAGCGCTGGTAGGTCATGGCGCTTCAGGAGGTCCGTAGCTCAATTGGTAGAGCACCGGTCTCCAAAACCGGCGGTTGGGGGTTCGATTCCCTCCGGGCCTGTTGGAAAGACAGTTTGGAGTTAGGTGTCGTGAGTCTTGAGTACAACGGGCGCTGCAAGGCGAACGGAGCGGGGAGTGATCGCGAACAGCGATCACGACAGGACATAGCATTACCGCCGTCGGCTTGTCGCCTTCGGCGACTGCCGACGGCGGTATCGTCTAGGGGACTAGGACACAGCCCTCTCAAGGCTGGAACACGGGTTCGAATCCCGTTACCGCTACTGAAGGTGCTGTTGTTCCACGCGGGTTGCATGACACGCAGGACGTAGACTCTGGCTCCATCGTCTATCGGTTAGGACACGACCCTTTCAAGGTTGAGAGACGGGTTCGATTCCCGTTGGAGCTATCAGCTCCCCGTGGAGCTGGCTGATGCAGGTGTTCACGCAGGTGCAGGTGTTGTTG
>CANHJV010000192.1 GCA_947461225.1 Gemmatimonadota bacterium
GGAGTAGGGGGTAGGGAGTAGCACAACGGGCCGGCTGTTCGTCAGATGACGTACAGCCGGCCCGTTCGTGATCGCGGCGCGTTGCCGCGACGATCAGCCTAGTGCTTGGTGTTCGCGGCCTTGAAGCGCGCGCGAATCTGCAGCAGCTCGTCGCTGTGATCCACGTTTTTCTTGGTGGCATCCTCGAGCAGCTTCATGATGGCGAGGTTGTCCTCGACCACCGTGGGCGTGCCACTCAGGTGCACACCGAAGCCGAAATGCTCGCCCGGGACCAGCACCATCTCGTTGCGCAGCACGACGTCGCTGGTGTCGTCAGCGATGCGCACGGCCACGAACTTCTTGCCGGCCTTTTCCATGAACGAAATGCGCAGGCCGTTCACCCCGTCCGGCCACGGCGCATACTCATGCTGCTGGCCATCGCTGCCTTCGAACGTCGTCGACGCGGTGGTCAGGTTCATGAAGTTCTTTTCAAAATTACCGGCGTAGCGCAGGGCGTGTCGCATTCGTGAAGTCCGTGGGCGTGAATAGCAGAGAAACGGGGCGGTCGTCGGAATATCGCACCGCCGACGCCCGATGGCGAATCAGGAGGAGCGCGCCGCCCGGGCCGCCTTGAACTGACGGGCACGCTGGACGCGGAGGTAGAGGCCACCGGAGAAGAACACCAGCGCGCTGAGCCCCAGCAGTTCTTCGCGCGACAGGTTGGTGAGCACCCACACGCACACCGTCGCCCCAAGGATCGGGACGAGCGGCCCTCCGGGGATGACGAACGGAGCATCTGTGGTCTGCACACGGCGCTGCCGCAGTCGCAACACGGCGAGGCAGACGCCGACGTCCACCAGCAGCACCGACGAGGTGCCCAGGATGGCCAGCGACTTGAAGGCTCCCAGCACCGCCAGCGCGCAGGCGATCGCCGCGAACACCAGAATCGCCACATACGGCGTTTGGAACCGCGGATGCACCTTGGCCAGCGCCGCCGGGAGCAAGCCGTCCGTGGCAGCGGCGTGGAGACAACGCGGCGAGACCAGGAGGTCGCCGCTAATGGTGCCGAAGATCGACAGCGAGACGGCACCGAGCAGGAGTGAGCGCCCCCACGGTCCCATGAGCTGGGCGGCAGCAGCGGCGAGCGGTGTCGTGGTCTGCTGTGGAAGCTCGGCGCCCAGCACTCCTTCGGCCACCAGCTGCAGCCCGAAATAGACGCCGAGCACCGTGGCCACACCCATCGCCAGCCCGAGAGGGACGGTGCGGCTGGGCGCACGCAGTTCACCGCTGGCGGACAGCGACGACTCCCCGCCGATGAAGGCGAACATCAGCAGCAGGACCCCGCTGCCGAGCGTGGACGCGCTGGGCAGACTCGCAGGAATGACGTGCGTCAGGTCGATGTGCGGAAGGCCGACCACGATCAGCAACAGCAGCGGCAGCAGCTTGAGCACCGTCAGGACCACGACCAGTCGCGCGCCGATCGTCACCCCCACAATGTTCACACCGGCCATGAACGCGAAAAGCGCGACCAAGGCCAGCGCGCGCGGCGTCGGCTGCGACAGCACCGGTGCCAGCGTGGCGAGGGTCCGAACCAGCACATCGGCCAGCGCCGCGTCGACACAGGCCCCGAGGCCGAACCACATGAGGTTGGCGGCGATGAATCCGGCGAAGGGGCCAAACGCGGCCTGCACGTACGCGTAGGCGCCGCCGCTCTCGTGCACGCGACTGCCGGCTTCAGCAAAGCAGAGGAAAATCAGGGCCACGAGCAGACCGCAAATCGCGTAGGCGAACGCCGTGGCGGTCCCGAGGGCGGCGGCCGCCAGACCGGGTAGCGCGAAAATGCCGGCGCCGATGATGCTGTTGGCGAAGAGGAGCGCGAGCGTCCCCGGTCCGAGTACGCGGCGCAGCGCGCCGCGATTCGTCATGCGCGCCCTTTCAGGCTGACGTCGGCGGCCATCACGGCGTTGAGCAGCACATCGGCCCCGTTCGCGATATCGGCCGCGCGAGAGAATTCCTTGGGTGAGTGACTGATGCCGCCCACGCTCGGAATGAAGATCATCGCCATCGGCGCGATGTGCGCGAGCTCCTGCGCATCGTGACCGGCACCGCTGGGCATGCGCTGCGACGAGAACCCGAGCGCGGTGGCACTCGACTCGATCCAGCTCATCACCTGCGGATCGGAAATCGCGGGCCGGCTGTCGGTGAGGCGCTTGAAGGCAAAGGTGGTCTTGGTCGCGGCACCAATGTCACGCGCCAATCGCTCGAAGACCTCCGTGAAGTGCTCGATCTTTTGCTGATCGAGGTCCCGGAGGTCGACCGTCATCACGACCTGTCCGGGAATCACATTGGTGGTATTCGGCGACACGACCATGCGGCCCACGGTGGCCACCTGGCGACCGGGTTCGGCCCGCACGGCGTCGTTCACCGCCACGGTGAACCTGGCCGCAGCGAGCATGGCATCCTGTCGCTGATCCATGGGCGTGGCACCCGCGTGGTTAGCGAAGCCGGTAATCGTGACTTCGAACCATCGCAGCCCCACGATGCCCTGCACAACGCCGATCTGCTTGCCGGCCTTCTCGAGCAGACCGCCCTGTTCGATGTGCAACTCGATGTAGCACGCGAAGTCGCCCGGCTTCTTGACCGATTCGGCAAGACGCGAGACGTCGCCACCGATGATGCCGATACCATCCCGGATGGTCTTCCCCGAGCGCGCCACTTTCGCGAGCTCGACGTCGTTCATCTCGCCGATGGCGGTTTTGCTCCCCGTCGTGCCGCCTTCCTCGTTCTGCCAGATCACGACATCGAGCGGGTGACGCAGCCGCGTGTTGGTTTCGCGCAGCGTGCGCGCCACTTCGATGGCACCGAACGAGCCGACTGGACCGTCGAAGTTGCCACCGTCGGTCACCGAGTCGATGTGTGAGCCAATCAGAATCGGCGCCAGCGTGCGATCGGTGCCCTCGAGCCGCGCGTAGATGTTGCCGGCGGTATCGATGCGTGGCGTGAGCCCGGCGTCGCGCAGCAACTGCTGCGTGAAAGCGCGCCCCGCGAGATCGGCCTCGGAATACGCCACCCGATTGATGCCGGTGGGGGTCCGTCCGATGCTGTCGAACTTCGTGAGCCACTCGTTGAGCCGCGCACCGTTCACGCGCAGGGGGGCGGCCGCCGGAAACGTATGGGAAAGGTACGGCATGACGAGCGGCATCGACGCCAGCGCGCCAGCGTGACCGAGAAACGTACGGCGCTTCATGACTCAGCCTCGCGCGGCGATGGTGCGAAGAGCAGCCGCCAACTTGTCGGCGTCGGCGGGGGTGTTGTACAGCGTGGGGGTGACGCGCACGCAATCGCCGTTGGCGAGCCCGGTACGCTGGAAGGTAAAGATGCCGAATTCGTCGTGCAGCGTGGCCGCGAGCGCGCGGTTGGCGTCGCCGCTGCCACGCTGGTGCATGCGGAAGCCGGTGATGGCCCCGGTGAGCGTGGCGTCTTCCGGCGTGAGCACGTTCACGCCTTTCACATCAGCCACGGCGTGCACCCAGCGGTCGCGCAGATAGCGCAGGCGGGCGGCTTTTTGCGGAATACCGATGCTGAGTTGGAAGTCGATGGCCTCAGGAATCGTCATCACGGTGGCGAAGTGCGTGGTGCCGGTGTGAATACGGCTCTCGATGCGATCGAGGGGCGCGCTCTCATCGGCGTGCGCGCGATCGATCGCGCTCAAGCGGTCTTCGCGGATGTACAGCGCGCCGGCGCCCACGGGCGCGCCGATCCACTTGTGCAGATTGAGCCCCACAAAATCGGCGCCCATGTCGGCCATCGTGAGCGGCACCTGTCCGAACGAGTGCGCCGCGTCGACGATCACATCCACCCCGCGCGCCTTCGCCAACTTCGTGATGTCGCCAACGGGCAGCAGCAAGCCGGTCTTGTTGTTGCAGTGCGTGAGCAGCAGGAGCTTGGTGCGCGGATTGGCATCCAGCGCCGTGGTGTACGCCGCGAGAATGTTGTCGTGCGACGCCGGCTCGGGGATGTTGAGCGTGACCACCTTCGCCTGACAGCGCGCGGCCAGCGCATTCATGGCCCACTGCATCGCGTTGTAATCAAGATCGGCGTACATGACCGTGTCGCCCGGCTGCACCCGGTTGTACTGCCCGATGAGCGCCTGCAGCGCTTCGGTGGCGTTGCGCGAGAAGGCCAGTTCGGTGGGCTTGGCCCCCACGAACGCGGCCACCCGCTCGCGCGCCGTGCGAAACATGGCCGGGTACTCGCGCCGCGCGAAGTACGAACTCTCGCTGTTCACGCGATCGATATGCCGGTGATACGCCTCGAGCACGGGCTGCGCCATCATGCCGAAGAACCCCGCTTCCAGGTTCGTGGTGCGCGGGGTGATCCGGTACTTGGCGGCCACCTGCATCCAGTAGGCCTCGTCGCGAGCCACGTCGTACAACGCCCCGGGGTGTGGCGTCAGGGGAGCACTGCTCGGCGGCGCGCTGCGGTCATGGGGCGGCGGCGTGGCGCCGGCAGCACTCGGGACGACAGCGGCGGCGGCACCGAGGATGGCCGCGCTCTTCACGAAATCTCGGCGGGAGCGATCTGTAGACATCTCTCACGGTACGGTCTTGGCGACGTGACCGCAATCGCGCCCTCTGCGCCTCCGCGTGATCTGGCACCGGCCTGCCCGTTCCGCGGGACAGACCCACGGGAGAGATTATCGCCATGCCATTCCCACCGTCGTGGCGCCATCGTCGTGTGGCCACAAAGATCCTGCTATCGGCCCTCACGTTGAGCGCGTGCTCAGGCGGACCCACCGACACGACGCCGCCGGTCGTGCCGCCGCCGGTGGTGCCGGTCGTGTACGTGCCCGGACAGTCGTACCTCGGTCGGAACGGCTACGTGGAGTACATCGCCGGCAACACACCCGTGATTCTCTCGGCGCCGCACGGCGGGTCACTCACGCCGTCGTCGATTCCCGATCGCACGGCCAGTGCCTGCGGCGGGTCGGCCACCACGGTCACCGACGCCAACACGCAAGAGCTCGTACGTGCCATGCAGGCCCGGTACTTCGCGCGCTTCGGCCGATATCCGCATGTGATCATCTCGCACTTGGCGCGCCGCAAGCTCGACCCCAACCGGGTACAGCCCGAAGCGGGCTGCGGCAACGCCGAGGCCGCCCAGGCACTCACCGAGTGGCATGCGTTCATCGACGTCGCCAAGAACGCGGTGATCAAGGCGCACGGCAAGGGCTGGTACATGGACATGCACGGGCACGGCCATGCCGTGCCGCGGCTCGAGCTCGGGTATCTGCTCAGCGCCGCCGCGCTCGACGGCAGCGACGCGGCCCTCGATGCATCGACGGCGCTCGAGAACAGCGCCAGCATCCTCACGCTGTCGCTCGCATCGCCGCTGTCATTTTCCGCCCTGCTGCGCGGCCCCACCAGTCTCGGCACGCTCTACGCCGGCCTGGGGTTCCC
>CANHJV010000193.1 GCA_947461225.1 Gemmatimonadota bacterium
AAGCCCACGCCGGTATTGCAGCGGTGCAATAGCGCGGATCCTTCTATTGCCAGCGTCGCGGTCAGTGGCAGCGCATGTCAGGTGTCCGCGATTGCGCCGGGCACCACCAGCATCACCGCCACCAGCTCCGGTGGCCAACAAGCGTCATCGACGATCACCGTGCCGCCACTCCCGCCCGCCCTGCTGACGTTTGCGGTGGCTCCGACCACGGCGGCGCTTGTGGTCGGTCAGTCGGCCACGCTGGTCCCGGCCGTCACACGCGGTGCCTCGACGGTGGGCGTGACGTATACCTACACGTCGAGCGCTTCGTCGGTGGCAACGGTCAGCACGACCGGCGTCGTGACGGCGGTCGCGCCAGGCGTCAGCACCGTGACGGTGACGGCACAAGGCGTCGGCGCTGGCTATTCCACGACCGTGCTCACGGCGTCTATTCCGGTGACCGTGACGCCCAATCCCTGTGTGGCGGTCGGCTTGTCCTGGGGCTCCTTCGTGACCGGTACGTTCGCGGCCAACGATTGCAAGAATCCAGACTATAAAGACTACTTGTTCGACCATTACCTGATCACGGGTCCAAGTAGTGTCCTGAAAGTCGTCCTCAACGCAAGCGTGCCTGGCGTTGGCCTGCATATCGGATCGTGGCGTACGTACACGTCCAAGTCGGACTCGTTGCTAGAACTCGATTTCTTTGTACCTCAAGGGACTACGACCGTGAGTCCCTTGTCGCAGGGTCAGACGGGCAGCTACCGGTTCGGCGTCTTCAATCAGCCAGAGGATGTGGACGCCTGTCGTTCGCCTTTTCTCGTGGGCAGTATTGTCACGTTGCAGAGTGTCACCAATCAAAGCTGCCGACTTGGTACCGCCGCTGAAGCTCCATTTGACCGATTTGTGATCTATGCGCCTGGCCAATCCTGCACAATCAGCATGAAACGGGTGGCCGGAGCAGGGTCGATTGCCGATCCGTATATCGAGCTAGGGTCCGCATTTGCCAACGCGGTGTTTGCTCAAAACAACGATGTGGCGCCGGGTACGAACACCGATGCGCAACTGACATTGAGTAATTGTGTCTCTTCCACCGGCGGGATTTTCGAGCTGAGAGCGTTTGGGTGGAACGGACAGCTTGCCCAAAAGGGCGGGACGGGTGCCTACCAACTCACCGTGACGTTCGGCCCTCCCGCGTGATCGACGGACGGCGTGCAGCGGCGGCGGTACATGCGCCGGCCCTGGGATAGGAACGGAATCGCCCGTTTCCGTTCCTATCCCCGCAAGCGCACCCAATCATGCACGCGGCTTGGCCTTCGGGCGCGTGTGGATCAACAGGGCACCGACCAGTGATACCACGGCGCCGACGAGGAACGGGATCGACAACGAGCTGGCACTGGCCACGCCGCTGGCGGCGAACGGTCCGATCACTCGGCCCATCGAGGCGGCGCCCTGATACGCGCCCAGCACGCTGCCTCGCTCATGCGGTTCGGCGGCGGTGGCCACGAGTCCGCTCATGCTGGGGTTGAAGAGCGCTGAGCCGACGCCAAAGATGCCGAGCGCGAACAGCAGCCAGCCAATGGAGTGCGAGAACGGAATGCAGCCCATTCCCACACCAACGAGAATGGCGCCGATGCGGGTGAGTGATTGCGCGCCGAAGCGCCGCGTGAGCGGACCGATCACGCCACCCTGAATGACCACCGACACGACACCGACGAAGCCGTAGATCCAGCCGAGCGTGCGCGGACCAACGTTGAGGCGATCGGCCGTAAACAACGCCAGCGTGCTCTGGAAGAGCGCGACCGCCGCGACCACGATCACCGTGGCCACGAGCAGATCGCGCAGCACCGGGCGCGCGAAGTAGGTGCCCATTCCGGTACGCTTGGTCGTCGAGGCGCGGCGTTTCTCCGGCGGCAGTGACTCGGGCAGGCGGAACAGCGTCAGTACGAAGGCCAGGAGCGACAGCACCGCGGCGCCGTACGCCACACGGGCAAAGCCTGCGCCATCGCTTGGATTGGCACCGGCCAGGAGGCCGCCGAGCGCCGGCCCGAGAATGAAGCCCATGCCAAAGGCGGACCCGAGGAGCCCGAGCGCCTTGGGGCGGGTCGCATCGGTCGTAATGTCCGTCGTGTAGGCGTACGCGGCCGAGATGTTGCCAGCGGCGAGTCCGGCCAGAATGCGTGAAATCGCCAGCATCACACCGGTGGTGCTGAAGGCCAGCATCGCCGAGGCGCCAGCGTTGGCGAGCAACGTGATGAGCAACACCGGACGACGACCGATGCGATCGGAGAGACTGCCCCAGATCGGCGCGCCCACCAGCTGCCCGAGGGAGTAGAGCCCCAGGAAGAAGATGACCGATGCCGGTGCGACACCGACATGCTCCGCGTAGAAGGGAAAGACCGGGATGATCATCCCGAATCCGACCAGGTCGAGGAAGACGACGAGAAAAAGTGTGAACACTGGGTCGACTGGGGTGGCTACGCGGAGGACGGAAGGGAAGATTGGGGGATGGCCAATGATTCTGGCAATTCACCATCCGAAATGGCGCCCGATCGCGAGGCGCGCATTCTCGATGATCTGCAGGATGCAGTCCAACGTATGCACGTGCTCGCGCATTCGCCTCGCATCGTGCTGGCGACGGGCGCGCGTGACCAGGGCGCCCGTCCGATGGCGTGGCAGGCGCTGTTCGAGCGCAGCTTCGGCGGCGAGCTGCCTCCGGTGAGCTATCGCGGGGCGCCGGCGTCGGCGCTGACGACCGTGCTGGCCAAGGGCTTCGACAGCGAACCCACACTGGGCAGCGGATGGTCGCACCCGCGGCTGCGCGACGCGATGGCCATAGGACCCGTCATTCAGGTGTTCCGCGCTGATCGACTCCCCGACGATGTCGGCCGCGCCTTACTTGGTATCATCGTGTTTGAGGAAGACGGACTGCAATTGGCTGGTGTGCGTGCCAGCGTGCGCGAGTTTGGCTTCTCGTGAACCGAGCTTGACCGTGTCACGGCCGGACATACTTTCCGGCGCATGTCTCTCCTCGGAATTTATGATCGTTCGCTGCTCGGCCGCGCCGCGTCGCCAGCGCTGGACTCCATCGACGCGACCGGCACGGCCCTCGCACTGACCTTCGGCGATCTCGAGGCGCGCAGTAACCGCGTGGCGCACGCCCTGCGGTCACGCGGCGTGCAGGCGGGCGATCGGCTGGCCTTTTACCTCACGAACCGCGTGGAGATCATCGATCTCTGGCTGGCGTGTATCAAGACCGGCATCATCGTCGTGCCCGTGAACGTGTTGTATCGTGAACGCGAGATCACGCATATCGTGGGCGATGCGTCGCCGATCGCGGTGATCACGACCACGGCGCAGCAGGGTGATCTGCCGCCATCGGTCACCTCGTGGAGCCTCGAAACGCTGATGCGTGACGCGGAGTCACAGCCGTCGGCGCGCATCACGGTCCAGTGCGAGGCGAATACGCCGGCGGCGCTGGTGTATACCTCGGGGACCACGGGTGCCTCCAAGGGTGCGGTGCTCACCCATGGCAACTTCGCGGCGAATGCGCTGGCGCTCACCAGTGCCTGGGAGTTTACGAGCGCGGATCGTTATCTCGCGGTCCTCCCGTTGTTTCATGTGCACGGACTGGCCAACGGGTTGCACGTGTGGCTGCTCAGCGGCTGTCACATGCGCTTGGCCGAGCGCTTCGAGCATGAGCGTGCGGCCGAATGGTTCGAGGCGTATCAGCCGACGGTGTTCTTCGGCGTGCCCACCATGTTCGTGCGCCTGCTCGAGGTGGCGCCTGAGCGCGCCGCCGCGATCGGCGCGCGGTCCCGGTTGTTCGTGTCGGGCTCGGCGCCGTTGCCCGCCCCCGTGATGGAGGCGTTCCGGGAGCGGTTCGGCCATGTGATTCTGGAGCGGTACGGCATGACCGAAACGCTCATGAACGTGAGCAATCCCTTCTATGGCGAGCGTCGCCCGGGCACGGTGGGTTTTCCGATGCCGATGACGGCGGTGCGCATCGTGGACGAGGCCGGTGTGGATGTGCCCGACGGCACGAGCGGTGAGTTGTGGGTGCGCGGGCCGAATGTGTGCGACGGCTACTGGCGTCGCCCCGATGCCACGGCGGCCGCGTTCGCGGATGGCTGGTTTCGTACCGGCGACGTGGGCGTGCGCGCGGCGGACGGCTACATCACGCTGGAAGGGCGACGCAGTGATCTGATCATCTCGGGTGGTTTCAACATCTACCCGCGTGAAATCGAGGAGCTGTTGGCCGAGCAGGACGGGGTGCGCGAGGCGGCGGTGGTCGGGGTGAAGGACGCGGTACGCGGTGAAGTGCCGGTGGCGTATCTCGTCTGTGACGCGTCGGTAAATCTCGAGGCCCTCGCGCAGCAGGTTCGCACGCAGCTGGCCTCGTTTAAGGTGCCGCGCGGTTTCGTGCGGGTGGATGCGCTGCCGCGCACGGCGCTTGGGAAGGTGCAGCGGCATCTGCTGCCGCCCTGGACGCCGGCATGAGTCCGGCGCTGCTCTCCCTGCTGGCGCTGCTGATGGTGGTGGCAGCCAGTCTGACATCGCGCGTCAACGTCGGTGTCCTCGCGGTCGCGTTCGCGTGGGGTATTGCCACGTTCGCGGCCGACTGGAAGGTGGAGCAGCTGATGGCGGTGTTTCCGTCGTCACTCTTTTTGACGCTGCTTGGCGTGACGTTGCTGTTCGGGATTGCGCAGGCCAACGGCACGATGCAGGCGGTCACGCACCATGGTGTGCGGCTGCTGCGCGGACGGTCGGCGCTGCTGCCGCCCTTCGTGTTTCTGCTGTCCTGCCTGATCTCCACCAGTGGACCCGGGTCGATCGCGACGACCGCGCTGATGGCTCCGCTGGCAATGGGCCTCGCGCATCGTGCCAAGGCCCCGATGTTCTTGATGGCGTTGATGGTCGGCAATGGGGCGAACGCCGGGAACCTCTCGCCGATCAGTGCCATCGGGGCGCTGGTACAGACGTTGATGGAGAAGGCGGGATTAGGCGGTCATGCCACTGAAGTACTGGTGATGAACTTCGCGGCGCACGCGATCGTGGCGACGGCGGCGTGGGCCATGTTCGGCGGTCCCGCGATGCTGCGGGGCGGACGGGTCGTGATTGACGACGAGGGCAACGAGTTCACCCGGGCGCACTGGACCACGCTGCTCGTGGGCGTGCTGTGGGTGAGCGCGGTGCTTTTTCTCAAGTTCAATCCGGGGCTCACGGCGTTCGCCGCGGCGGCATTGCTGGTATTGATTGGTATCGGCGAGGACAGCGCAATGCTGAAGCAAGTGCCCTGGCCGGTGATCGTGATGGTGTGCGGGGTGAGCGTGCTGATCGGCGTGTTGGAGAAGACCGGCGGTATGGATCTCTTCACGACCGTGCTGGCGAAGCTGGCTACGCCGGGCTCGGTGAACGGGGTGATCGC
>CANHJV010000194.1 GCA_947461225.1 Gemmatimonadota bacterium
CCGCCCCTTGAACGTGGTGCCGGCGCCGTAGCTCACCAGCGGGAACATGCGCGGCGCGATCATCTCGTTGGCGGCGCTTCGCTTGGCTTCCCGCATGCCATCCTCGTAACCGCGATCCGCCGCATTGACCATGGTCGTGACGCCCATCGCCAACTTGAGGTAATACACGTACTCGATTTCCTCGGGCAACGTGCGGATGTGCGTATGCAGGTCGATCATCCCCGGCATCACGTACTTGCCGTTGGCTTCGATGATCCGGTCCCCGGTCATGCGGGGACGCGCGCCGGCGCGCTCGGCCGTGACGGGATCGAAGGCCACCATCTCGGTGATCATGTTCCCTTCGATCTTAATGTCGTACGGGCCGGCTGGCGGGCCGCCGTGACCGGGGATCACCATCGCGTTGCGGATGACCAGCGAGGCGTATGGGCCAGCGCCGAGGTCGCCGAACTGTTTGGTGACCACGGGTACCGCGGCGGCGGCCGCGGGCGTTGGCGCCGCGGCACGGCGCTGGGCGGCGGCGGGAGCGGCCGCGAGCAGGGCGGCGGCGAGGGGGAGCAACGTCGAACGACGCATGGATCTGGGGTGGGCTCGGGACGGGGAGAGCGGCTCGGCGCCATGCGGCGGCGCGTTGCCCGGCAGCGCGTGAGACGATACGCGCCAGCGGCCGGAGACGATAGCGATTGACCTCCTAAAGATGGGCTCGCCGTCGCCTCCACCCAATAGTTCGACGCGCCGCGGTTGCGGGCCCGAGTTGTGCACAACGGATAGTGCGGATCAGCAGTGCCTCCGTGATTCGCGCCCTCCCTTCGCACATGGATCAGCCCGTTGCCTCGTTCTTCGCGCCACCTTCGCCCAGGGTCCAGCGTATCGCGCACCGACCGTGCATCAGCGGATCGGTGCTTCTCGCGCAGGCTCGCATGAGGATTTCGTGGCTGCGACGGGAGCATTCGGACGCCTCAGATGCCCTGCTGGCCGGTCCGATTCATGGCGACCTGCTCGGCAGTGAGCATCTCGCCGCACGCGCGCGCGCCGTTGCCCGTGGGCAGCGCCTCGCCGCCCAACGACTGGCGATCCGCCCTGCCCGCCTGCTGGCACGCCTCGGGAACACGCGGGGCATTCTCGCTGACGCCCACGCCCGTCTCATACGCGCCGGCGACGACGGGGTTGATGCGGGACCCGCTGCGGAGTGGCTGCTCGACAACTACCACGTGGTGCAGGAACACCTCCTCGAGGTTCGCGAGAGCCTGCCCGGGAGCTACTATCGTGAACTTCCGGAGCTGGCCGCCGGTCCGCTCACGGGGTATCCGCGCGTCTACGAAATCGCGATCTCGCTGATCTCGCACAGCGAAGCGCGCATCAATCTCGAGAACGTCGATCTGTTCGTCGAGGCGTTTCAAAGTGTCGCACCGCTCGCCATCGGCGAACTGTGGGCCATGCCCGCCATGCTGCGACTCGGTCTGATCGAGAGCATCCGGCGCATGGCGTTGCGCACCGTGCAACGCCTCGACGAACTCGAGGCGGCCCACCGGTGGGCGGCGCACATTTTGGATGCCAACGCGCAGAGCGGCTCCAACCTGAGAGCGGCCCTTCGGGAGTTCGCGGACGCGAACATCGCGCTCACGCCGCACTTCGTCTCGCAGTTTCTGCAGAACCTCCGAGATGCGGAAGGTGCCTCCCCGGCGTTGGCATGGCTCGAACAGTGGCTGCGTGACTCGGGGCTCGCCCCCGAGAATGCCATTGCCCTCTCGGCACAGCGCCTCACCCTGACGCAGCTGATGATGGCCAATGGCATCACGAGCCTCCGCGACGTGGGGCGACGCGACTGGCGCACGTTTGTCGAGCATCAGAGCGTCATGGAGGCCACCCTGCGCGACGACCCGTCGGGGTTCTATCCGCAGCTCACGTTTGCCACGCGCGACGCCTATCGCCATGTGGTGGAGCGCATCGCCAAGAAAACCGGCCATCGCGAGAGCAGCGTGGCCCAGTGGGCGGTGGATCTGTGCCAGCGACCGATCGGAGCCACGATCGACGGGACCGACACGCGAAACACGCACGTCGGCTACTTCCTGGTGGACGATGGCGTACGCGATCTCGAGCGCATCGCCGGCTACTCGCCAACACCGGGCGAGCGCGTGGAGCGCGCCGTGCGCACGCACCCGAACGTCGTGTTCGTTGGCGGTCTGATCGCCTGCACCATCCTCGCGGTCCTCGCGGTGGTTGGGCTCGTTGCACCGGACGCCCGCGCGTCGCTGTGGCTCATCCTGCTGTTCGCGTTCCTGCCGGCCCTCGACATCTCCGTGACGGTGCTCAACCAGCTCGTTACCACGTGGTTGCCACCACAGCTATTGCCGAGGCTCGACCTGCACGCGCTCGGCGTGCCCTCCCAATACCGCACCGCCGTGGTCATCCCGACGCTCTTCAGCACCGACCACGACGTCGCAGAAGCGCTCGAGCGGATCGAAGTGCAGTTCCTCGCGAACCGTGAGGCGCATCTGCACTTCGCGATCCTCAGCGACTTCACCGACGCCGCTATGGAGGAATTGTCAGCCGACGCCGCGTTGATCGCACAGGCGGTCGAGGGCGTCACACAGCTGAACGCGCGATATGCCCACAACGGCATCTCGCCCTTTCATCTGCTCCATCGTGCCCGGCGCTGGAACGCGCAGCAAGGCGTCTGGATGGGCTGGGAGCGCAAGCGCGGCAAGCTGGCGGAGTTCAATCGGCTGTTGCGCGCGGATGGTCGCACGACCGCGCCCGCGGTGGATGACGCCGGTACTGCGAGGCGCGCATTCTCCGTGATCGTGGGTGATCCGGACGCGCTCCGGGGCGTGAAGTACGTCATCACCCTCGACGCCGACACGGTGCTTCCACCCGACGCGGCCCCCTCCCTGATCGGGGCGCTGGCCCACCCGCTCAACCGGGCCGTCTACGATCCCGATCGTCGCCGGATCGTCCGTGGATACGGCATTCTCCAACCGCGCGTCGGGGTGTCGCTGCCCAGCGCACACCGTTCGCACTTCGCGGCGATCTCCTCCGGGCACCCCGGCGTCGATCCGTATTCGACGGCTGTTTCGGACGTCTATCAAGATCTCTTCGGAGAGGGCAGCTACACCGGAAAAGGGATCTACGACGTCGATGCGTTCGAACTGGCCACGGAAGGTCGATTCCCTGAGAACACGCTGCTCTCGCACGACCTCATCGAAGGCAACTACGCGCGGGCTGGCCTCGCGACCGATGTCATCGTGTACGACGACTATCCGTCGTCCTACCTGGCATACACCCGACGCAAACACCGCTGGATACGCGGAGACTGGCAACTCCTGCCGTGGCTCGGGCCAACGGTGCCCTGCACTGGGGGGACCGAGCCGAACCGCCTCTCGCTGCTGTCGCGCTGGAAGGTGCTCGACAACATGCGTCGCAGCACCGTCGAACTCGCGCAGCTCGCCTTTCTGTTGGCCGGGTGGACGGTCCTCCCGGGCTCCTCCGTGCACTGGACGCTGCTCGCGCTCGGCGCCATCGTGGCGCCGTGGGTCACCGCGCTCGTACTGGCGCTGGTCCGACCACCGCACGACAAGTCGTGGCGCGCCTACTACGCCGCCGTCGGACAAGACGCCGTCGTCTCGGCGCAGCAGGCGGGGCTCGCCGTCACGTTTCTGCTGCATCAAACGCTCATCTCCGTCGATGCGATCGGCCGCACGCTCTATCGTTTGTACGTCTCCCACAAGCACATGCTGGAATGGCGCTCGGCGTCCACGATCGAACGCAGCGTTGGCGACGTCGGCACCGACACGTGGTGCGCGATGCGCGTATCGGTGCTCGTGGCGCTCGGCCTCGCGGCCGCGATGTCCTACCAACGCATCTGGGGACCAATCGCGCGGGGCACGCCACTCTCGACACTCGTGCCCAGTGAACTGCTGCTCGGCACCATTATCCTGCTCTGGATCATCGCCCCGCGACTAGCGGCGTGGCTGAGTGCGCAGCGCACTCACGCCCGTGCGCCGTTGTCCCCCTCCGACCGCGAGACCGCCCGTCGCTACGCGGCCGCACACTGGCGCTTTTTCGATCGGTTCGTCAATGCCTCGACGCATTGGCTGGCCCCAGACAACGTGCAGTTCGATCCCGAGTCAGTCGTGGCCATGCGGACCTCGCCAACGAACATCGGCATGCAGCTGCTATCGACGTTCAGCGCACACGACCTCGACCTGCTTACGGCCACCGACCTGACTGAACGGCTCGAACGGACCTTCGGCACGTTGCAGCAATTGCGACGGCACAAAGGGCACTTCTTCAATTGGTACGATTTACACGAGCTCCGGGTGCTCGAGCCCGCGTACATCAGCACCGTAGACAGTGGTAACATCGCCGGTCATCTCATCGCGATTCGTCAGGCGTGCATCGCGTTGGCCGAGCGCGAGCCGTTACTCGAGAGCCGACTCCTCGCGCTCGCAGAGCAATCGAGCACGTATGTGACGGAGATGGACTTCGGCTTCTTGTACGACGCCACGCGCAAACTATTCACCATCGGCTATCACACCGAATCGCTGACGTCGGATGAGTCATTCTACGACCTGCTGGCGACTGAGGCACGACTGGCCAGCTTCGTAGCCATCGCCAAGAACGACGTACCAGTGGAGCACTGGTTCCGTCTCGCGCGACCGCTGAACCGCACCGGATCGGCGACGGCGCTCGTGTCGTGGTCTGGGAGCATGTTCGAATATCTCATGCCGCTGCTCGTGATGCGCTCGCTGCCCTTTACGATTCTCGACCAGACCTATCACGGCGTCGTGGAGCGACACCGGGCACACGGCCGCACCCACAACGTGCCATGGGGCGTGAGCGAAAGCGCGTACAACGTGCGCGACCTGCATCTGACCTATCAGTACCGAGCCTTCGGCGTCGCCGACCTCGCGCTCAAGCGTGGACTCGAGCGCGATCTCGTGATCGCGCCGTACGCCACCGCGCTGGCCGCGCTGATCGATCCGGCGCGCGCCTTCGAGAACTTGCGACGACTGGAAGCCTTGGGGGCGCTCGGCGAGTTTGGCTTTGTTGACGCGCTCGACTACACCCGGACCACGCCCGGCGAGCGGTTCGCGCTGGTGAGCACCAGCATGGCGCATCACGTCGGCATGACGATGGTCGCCCTGACGAATCTGCTCGACCGCGATGTGTGGCAGGAACGCTTTCATGCCGCACCGCTCGTGCAATCGGCGCAGCTGCTGCTGCACGAACGCCTGCCACGCCGCCTGCTGCTCCGCGAGGCGCAGATGCCGCGTGTTCCCGCCGAGCGGGTTGCCAGCACGAACGATCAACCGGTGGTTCGGGAAGTGGACACGGCCACGCGGACGACGCCGCGTGTCGCCATGCTGGGCTCCCTGCCCTACACGGTGATGCTGAACC
>CANHJV010000195.1 GCA_947461225.1 Gemmatimonadota bacterium
CGGCCGCCTGGCCGTAGGCGACGCCACTGGATTGCGTTGTGGAGAGAGCGTGCGCACTGTTTCGGTGACGCGCCCATGCGAGTCGTTTGATACCGTGCGGCATGATCACCGTACGTCCACTATCCGTCGATTACGGCACGCTCGATGTCGCCCGCGCTCGATTGCTCGCGACGTTCGGCTATCCGGATTTCCGTCCGCCGCAGATTCGCGCGGTGCAGGCTGTGCTCTCCGGTCGCGACTCACTCGTCGTGCTCCCGACCGGTGGCGGCAAGTCGCTCTGCTATCAGGTGCCGGCGCTGATTCGCGACGGCCTCACCGTCGTGATTTCGCCGCTGATTTCGTTAATGAAGGATCAGGTCGATGCGCTGGAGCGCAAAGGCGTATCGGCCGCGTTCATCAACAGTACGCTGAGCGTGCGCGAGGCGGGGGATCGCATGGCGCGAGCCAGCGAAGGCTCGCTCAAGATGTTGTACCTTGCACCCGAGCGGCTGGAGGCGGGGCGCACGCTGCAGCAGCTCGTGGCGATTGGCGTGTCGCTGCTGGCGGTGGATGAGGCACACTGCATCAGCGAGTGGGGACACGACTTTCGGCCGAGTTACCGACGGATCGGCAGCCTTCGCGAACGGCTCGGTAGCCCACAGACCGTCGCACTCACCGCGACCGCGACGCCGGATGTTCGCCTCGACATTGTACGTCAACTCGCGTTGCGTGAT
Organism: Gemmatimonadota bacterium; assembly: GCA_947461225.1. Taxonomy (GTDB): domain Bacteria; phylum Gemmatimonadota; class Gemmatimonadetes; order Gemmatimonadales; family Gemmatimonadaceae; genus Gemmatimonas. The sequence continues at coordinate 714 of CANHJV010000195.1, forward strand.
GCAGAAGTCGTCGTGGCCGGCTTCGATCGCATCAACCTGACGTATCACGTGACGCCCGTGCGGAGCCAGGCTGAGAAGGATACGTCGGCGATCGGGCTGCTTCGCGCCACCGACGCGCCGGCGATCGTGTACGCGCCTACGCGCAAAGCAGTCGAACGCGTCACCGCGGTGCTGGTGCGCGGCCGGATCAGAGCGGTCGCGTATCACGCGGGGCTCGACGATGCACTGCGTCAGCGTGCGCAGGACGCCTTCATGCAGCAACGTGCTCGCGTCATCGTGGCGACCAGCGCCTTCGGCATGGGCATCGACAAGCCCGATGTGCGACTCGTGGTGCACCACTCCATGCCGGGCACGTTGGAGGCGTATTACCAAGAAGCGGGGCGCGCGGGGCGAGACGGCAAACCGAGCACCTGCGTGTTGCTCCACGCGTATCCCGATCGATTCACGCACGAGTTCTTCATCGACGGCGCGCACCCCGATCGCGCCACGGTGGAACAGACGTGGACGTTTCTGCGTGCGCACGCAAACCGTGACGGCGTGGTCGCGCAGGGCGCCGACGTCATTGCACACCAGTTGGCGTCCGCGCTGGGCGACCGGAAGGTGAGCGCGGCGCTTCGCGTGCTGGTCGCGGCGGGCGTCTGCCGGCTGGAGGCCGCCAGCATGGGGCGCGTATCGGTTCGGCTGCTCGCGACTCCTGAGCGCATTGCGGCGGAGCTATCGGGCGCGCGTGCGGTCGATCGCGACGTCCTACGGGCGTTTTGGAAGGTCGCGGGGAGGACACTGGAAGATGGTGCCGTGATCGATCTTACCCGACTGCCGCGTCATCTGGGCGGACTGATGGCACTCGTCCCTGTTTTGGAGCGGCTGGCGGCGCAGCAGTTCGTGACGTGGCGGCGGATGGGCACGGGCGTTCGGCTCGATCCCCGCGCTCGTCACCCGAAATGGTTGCCTGTCGACTGGTCGGCACTTGATCGGCGACGCAGGGCCGATCTGCGCCGGCTCGACGCAATGCAGCGATATGCGCAGACCCGCTATTGCCGAAGAGCGTTCGTCCTGCGCTATTTCGGAGACCCTGAAGTGCGCTCCCGGTGCGTTGCCTGCGATCGTTGCTTAGGCACCACTGAAGTCCTTCCACCGGCCAGTACGAAGCAGTCCGTTCGTGGCCGGACCCGCCCGCTCTGACCTCGACGTGTTCCATGGACGATAGTCTTTATTTCAACGAGCAGCATCTCGCCGTGCGTGACATGGTCCGCAGTTTTGCGCGAGAGCAAGTCGCCCCCGTCGCGTCCCAACACGACGAGGATTCCACGTTCCCCTGGGCAAACGTGAAGGCCATGGGTGAACTCGGACTCCTCGGCATCCCGTGGTCTGAGGACGTCGGTGGCGCCGGCTTCGACACGATCAGCTTTATGATCGCGATCGAAGAGCTCGCAAAAGTGTGTGCCTCGCACTCCATCACGATCAGCGCGCACACCACGCTCGGCACGTCCCCGATCCTGAGCTTTGGCACCAAGGCGCAGATCGACCAGTACGTGCCGCTGCTGGCCAGTGGCAAGGTGCTCGGCGGCTTTGGCCTCACCGAAGAAGCCGCCGGAAGCGATGCCGGCGGAACGCGCACGACCGCGGAGAAGAAGAACGGCTATTACCTGCTGAACGGCTCCAAGCGGTTCATCACCCATGCCGGCGTCGGTGAAGTGTTCGTCGTCACCGCCGTCACCGACCCGTCCAAGGGGACCAAAGGGATCTCGTCGTTCATCCTGAACAAGGAGAGCTGCGACCTCGAGCAGTGCCGCGTGCTTGGCGTCGGTCATGACGACTCGCTGACCCCCATGAAGGGCTTTACCTCGGGGAAAAAGGAGAACAAGCTCGGCTGGCGTGCGTCGGACACTCGCGAACTGCTGTTCGACAACGTCGAAGTGCCGGCCGAAAATCTGTTGGGTACCGAAGGGCTCGGCTTCATCAACTTCATGAAGACCCTTGACGCTGGCCGCATCGGGATCGCCGCGCTCTCCCTCGGCATCGCCCAGGGAGCGCTGGAGGAGTCGCTGAAGTACGCCTCAGTGCGGAAGCAGTTCGGGGCGGCCATTGCCAGCTTCCAGGGGATCCAGTTCCAGCTGTCTGACATGGCCACCGAGATCGAAGCCGGACGCCATTTGATGTATCATGCCGCTTGGCTGTCCCAGCAGGGCAAGCCGTTCGGTAAGGAGGCTGCCATGGCCAAGCTGTTCTGCTCTGAGCTCGCGATGCGCGCGACGATCAAGGCCATCCAGATCCATGGCGGATACGGGTACACCAAGGATTACCCGGTCGAGCGCTTCATGCGCGACGCGAAGATCTGCGAGATCGGCGAAGGGACCAGCGAGATCCAGCGGATGGTGATCGCGCGGCACCTGCTGAAGGGACTGATGGGCTGAGTCACCGGGACGGACCGCCGCCCTTGTATTGCGGGAGACGTTCGGTCCCGTGTACTCTTCCTTGGTAGTCCGTATTGGTAGGATCCCGCAGTTTCCGTAGCCGTCGCTTCCGGCGCCGGCGGCCCGTGCGACTCACGGGCCGTTTGCGTTTGTGGCGGGGGCGGATCGGCGCCAGCGTGCAGCCATCCGACGCCCTCCACACGTCCCACCGCACGACACGCCCTGTGTGTCGATCGCGGGTCATCGCGTTTGTCCTGAGGCCTGCGCCTCCCGCCGCTATCGAAGCGCGGGACGGTCCGCGGTTTTCGGGCGCGACTCGCCCGTCCGATCGGTCGTGCTGGTTGGGGGAGCCCCGTGACGTCGTCCGTGTCGCCGCCGCCTGGCGCGCTCGGGCAGCCTCTGTTCGATCACCGTGTTCGTCGCCGCACCGGTCCAGTGGGGTCGCCACCGCCGGGGCGCGCGGCACGTCAGAATGAAGCGAGAAATCCTGGTGAACGCGACGCCGCGCGAGACGCGCGTCGCCATTCTCGAGGACGGCCAGTTGGTGGAGTTGCTGGTGGATCGACCCGATGCCCGTCGCATGGTTGGCGACGTGTATCTCGGGAAGGTCGAAGCCGTGCTCCCCGGTATTCAAGCCGCCTTCGTGAACATCGGCACCGAAAAATCCGCATTCCTGCACGCCGCCGATGTGGTGGTCGAGGATGCTCCGGTCGCCGACGATGAAGATGACGACGAGGACGAGTCGGGAGAGGATGCCGGCGGCGGCAGCGCCGGCGGCGGCCGTCGCGGGCGCCGCGAAGTTCGTCCCATTCAGGATCTCCTGAAGCGGGGCCAGGATATCCTGGTCCAGATTACCAAGGAGCCCATCTCCACGAAGGGACCGCGCGTTACCGCCCAGGTGTCCCTCGCCGGCCGGTTCCTGGTCTACATGCCGTTCGCGTCGAAAGTGGGCGTGAGCCGAAAGATCGACGAGCGGTCCGAGCGTCAGCGCCTTCGGGCGATGGTCTCCGAAATGCTGCCCGAGGACGTTGGTGGCGTGATCATCCGTACCGTTTCGGAAGACGCGACCAAGGAAGTCTTTGAGCGTGAACTCAACACGCTCATCAACAATTGGAAGCGGATCAAGCGGAAAACGCAGTTCACGCGCGCGCCGGCCTTGGTGCACCGTGAAACGAACGTGACCCGCGGCCTGGTGCGCGACCTGTTCAGTGCGAAGGTCGAAGGTGTCACCGTCGACTCCCGTCAGGTGTTCAACGAGATCACGGAGTACCTCACCGGCATCGCGCCCGAGCTCGTCGAGCGGGTGAAGCTGTACGAGGACACCGTCCCGTTGTTCGACAAGGCAGACATCGAAACGGAAATCCGGGACCTGTTCAAGCGTCGCTGTGATCTACCCAGTGGTGGGTATCTCATCATCGAGCCAACCGAGGCGCTGGTCTCAATCGACGTCAATTCCGGTCGGTTCACCGGGACGGGCAAGCGCGACCCCGAAAAGACCATCCTGAAGACCAACACCGAAGCCGCTCGGGAAATCGCCCGTCAGCTGCGCCTGCGCGACGTCGGTGGTATCATCGTCTGCGATTTCATCGACATGGAAACGCAGGGGAATCGCGATAAGGTGATTCACGAGCTGCGCACGCACCTCGGCCGTGATCGCGCCCGGACCAAGGCGCACGCCGTGTCCGACCTAGGCCTCGTGGAGATGACGCGGCAGCGTGTGCGTCAGAGTCACTGGCAGAGTATGACCGAGTCGTGCCCGACGTGTAGCGGAACCGGCCGAGTGTTCACGCCGGAAACGATTGTCCGTCGGACCGAGCGGGCGGTGCGCCGTATGTCGGCCGAAGGACGTCGGGAGCCCGTGATCCTGCGCCTCCACCCGGAGGTCGCGCTGCACGTGCTCGAGCAGGAACACGACTTTGTGAAGCGCCTCGAGAAGTTGGCGGGATTCCCGCTGGAGCTACGAGACGATCCGTTGCTCCGCCCGGACGAAATCAAGCTTGTCATGCGCGGCGCCCAGCGGGATGTCACGCAGCAGTACGCTCTGGCCTGAAACCGGCCGGAAACCCACGTCCCCACATGCGCCTGAGGCTGGTCTCAGACGCTTGACAGCTAAAGCGAAGCCGGATAAGCTTTAAGGCTACGTTTGAAGCCTGCAGAATACGATTTAACAGATAGAGCCATGAGCTACGCGATCATTCGCACCGGCGGCAAGCAGTTCCGTGCCGAGCCGGGCAAGTCCCTCAGGA
>CANHJV010000196.1 GCA_947461225.1 Gemmatimonadota bacterium
ATGTGCGGCTCGGTCACGCTCAAGACCGCAGCAGCGGCCACCGCCGCGTCGATCGCGTTGCCCCCGCGACGCATTACCTCGAGCCCCGCCGCCGACGCCAGTGGTTGACTGGTAGCCACCACGGCACTTGGGGCGTACACCGTGGAGCGACCCGCCATCGTACTCGGTCGTTGCGCGTACAGTGGGGCGTGCGCCGACGCGACCAGCGCCGCAACGAGCGCGACCGCGTTCCACGCGCCATACACGAATTCACGCATGCGCACGCTCACCGAACCAGTAGCACAACCCATCGGGCGCGATCACATAGCACACGGTCCACGGGATACCGTCACGATGCTCCGTGCCGAAATCCGACGGGGCCTTCGCGAGTCCGTTCGTGGCGAACTCGGCGAACAGCGCGTGCAGTCCGCGCACGTGGAAGGCGCACCCATCCTGCGTAGGATCGCCACCGTTCGCTTCGAGTCCAATCTGCAGATTATCGCGAGCGAGAACCGCCGACGGGTACGGCGTGTCGCCGCGCGAGATCACGCGAAAACCAAGCACCGTTTCGTAGAACGGAATCGCCGCGTCCACGTTGGGCACCGGGAGATGCATCGTGTCGCCGCGGTAGCCGAACACGTTTTCGAGCCGAGCGGTCATGGCGTTACCTCGACTGCCGTAAAATGTGAAGAGTGACGGGACGCGACCCGCCATCGGCGTCTGGCGCCTGACGCCTGTCCACTGAAACCTGCACGACTACCCGACCCGCACCACCTCACGCACGCACTCCACGAACGCGCGGGCCTGCGTCGATTGCACCGCCCCTCGTCGCCACACCGCGACGATCTCGCGCTGCAATGCGTGCTCGGCCAGCGGCACATACGCGCACTGCGGCGTATTGTGCCGCACCGCCGCCATCGCCGGCACGATCGAGATGCCCACGCCCGCCCCCACCAGCTCCAGTACCGTCGCCAGCTGCGCGCTGCGACACACCACACTCGGCGACACCTGCCGGCTCGAGCAGAACCCGGCCACCTGCTCGCCCAGGCAGTGCGCCGGGTCCAGCGTCACCGCCGGTGCGTCGCGCAGCTGCGCAAGCGTCATGCGTCCGGCGCGCGCGGCGGCATGCGAAGCCGGCACGGCCACCACGAGGGCGTCGGTGCCAAGCCGCTCGCTATCGAGGTGCTCGAATGGGTATGGCAGCGCGGCGATCACCACATCGAGCGCGCCGTCCAGCAGCAGCTTGGCCAACACCGCACTGTAGTCCTCGCGCAGCTCCACCCGCATGCCCGTATGCCGGGCGCGTAGCCGCTGCACCGCCGCCGGCAAGACGTACGGCGCCACGGTAGGAATAGCCCCCACGCTCAGCGTCCCCGCCCCCTCCGCGCCCTCGCGACGAATGGCGTCTTCCGTACGGCGCACCTCATCCAGAATGCGACGCGCCCGCGGATACAACGCCTGACCCGCGTCGGTCAGGGTGACCCCCCGCCCGTGCCGGTCGAACAGCGGCACCCCCATGTGCGTCTCCAGCCGCTGGATCTGCCCCGTGAGCGAGGGCTGCGACAGCGCCAGATGCCGCGCCGCACGGCTCAGCGATCCGGCATCGGCGGTCTCCACAAAGGCGCGAAGGAGTGTCGTGTCCATCCTGAAGTATAGCGTTCAGCTATGGCTTGTATAGCGTTTCCCTGATTGCGGGCTATAGCCGAGCTCCGTAATTTCCCCCGTATCGCACCACATAAGGCCAAATCCTCGGTCGGTGACCGAACCGTTTACGACCCGTAGCCACGATCGGAGCAGAATATGGAAGGGAATTCAGGGACCGGTGGAAAGTGCCCGGTCATGCATGGCGCGTCGGCGCCCAAGGTCACCACGGCCGGCGGCCGCTCGAACCGCGACTGGTGGCCGAACGCGCTCAATCTGGGCATCCTGCACCAGCACTCGCCCCTCTCCAATCCGCTCGGCGCGTCGTTCAAGTACTCCGAGTCGTTGAAGTCGCTTGATGTCGAGGCGCTCAAGCAGGACCTGTTCGCGCTCATGACGAACTCGCAGGACTGGTGGCCGGCCGACTACGGCCACTACGGTCCGTTCTTCGTGCGCATGGCGTGGCACAGCGCCGGCACCTACCGCACGGCCGATGGCCGCGGCGGCTCGTCGTCGGGCACGCAGCGCTTCGCGCCGCTCAACAGCTGGCCCGACAACGGCAATCTCGACAAGGCCCGCCGCCTGTTGTGGCCGATCAAGCAGAAGTACGGCAACGCCCTGTCGTGGGCCGACCTCATGATCTTCGCTGGCGACTGCGGCATGGAGTCCATGGGCTTCAAGCCCTTTGGCTTCGCCTTCGGACGCGACGACGTGTACGAGCCCGAGCAGGACATCTACTGGGGTGCTGAGGCCGAGTGGATGGGCGACAAGCGCTATTCGGGTGACCGTGAGCTCGAGAACCCGCTGGCGGCCGTGCAGATGGGGCTCATCTACGTGAATCCGGAAGGCCCGAACGGCAATCCCGACCCGATGGCCTCCGCCCGCGACATCCGCGAAACGTTCGCGCGCATGGCGATGAACGACGAAGAGACGGTCGCCCTCGTGGCCGGTGGCCACACGTTCGGCAAGGCGCACGGCGCCGGCGATACGGCTCATGTAGGAGTGGAGCCGGAAGGCGCCAGCATCGAACTGCAGGGATTCGGCTGGGCCAACAGCTTCGGCATCGGCAAGGGCGGCGACACGATCACCAGTGGCGTCGAAGGCGCCTGGAAGCCCAACCCCACCACGTGGGACGGCGGCTACTTTGCGACGCTCCTCGGATACGAGTGGCAGCTCACCAAGAGCCCGGCCGGTGCGCATCAGTGGACGCCGACCGACCCGGCGGCGGCCACGACCGTCGTGGACGCACATGACCCGACCAAGCGCCATGCGCCGATGATGTCCACCGCCGACATGGCGCTGCGCACCGACCCGGCGTATCTCGCGATTTCGAAGCGCTACAACGAAAACTTCAGCGAGTTCGCCGACGCCTTTGCGCGGGCGTGGTTCAAGCTCACGCACCGCGACATGGGCCCGAGCACGCGTTATCAGGGCCCGCTCGCGCCCAGCGAAACGCTCATCTGGCAGGATCCCATCCCGGCCGTTGATCACGCGTTGATCGACGCGCAGGACATTGCCGCGCTGAAGCGCACGATTCTCGCCTCGGGGCTGTCCATCGGGCAGCTCGTGAACACCGCGTGGGCGTCGGCCTCCACCTTCCGCGGCTCGGACAAGCGCGGTGGGGCGAATGGTGCGCGCATCCGTCTCGCGCCGGCCAAGCAGTGGGAAGTGAACCAGCCGGCCAAGCTTGCGCGTGCGCTCGAGATCTTCGAGACCATTCAGCAGCAGTTCAACGCCGCGCAGACCGGCGGCAAGAAGGTGTCGATCGCCGACCTGATCGTGCTTGGTGGATGCGCGGCCGTTGAGGCCGCCGCGGCCAAGGCCGGCACGCCGGTCACGGTGCCGTTCACCCCCGGCCGCATGGACGCGACGCCGGAGCACACGGACGCGCACTCGTATGCGGTGCTGGAGCCGCAGGCGGACGGGTTCCGCAACTACCAGAAGGCCGCCTACACGGTCACCGCAGAAGAAATGCTGGTGGACAAGGCGCAGCTGCTCACGCTCACGGCGCCCGAGATGACGGTCCTGGTGGGCGGATTGCGCGTGCTGAACGCGAACGTCGGACAGGCCAAGCATGGCGTGTTCACCGCTCGCCCCGAGACGCTCAGCAACGATTTCTTCGTGAACCTGCTCGATATGGCCACCACGTGGAAGCCGATTGCCGACTCGAAGGAAGTCTTTGAAGGACATGACCGTGCCACGGGCGACGTGAAGTGGACGGCAACGCGTGTGGACCTTATCTTCGGCTCCAACTCGCAGCTGCGCGCGCTCGCCGAGGTGTATGCGCAGGACGATGCGAAGGAGAAGTTCGTGCACGACTTCGTCGCGGCCTGGACCAAGGTGATGAACCTCGATCGCTTCGACCTCGCCTGATTCATGTAGTTCCTGCTGTTCTCTCAAACCCAACGCATCATGTACAGCCGTCGTGAATTCATCGGCACCGGTCTTGCTGCGTTGGGCGCAGTGTCCGCCTTCGACCCGCGCGTGCTCGTGCCCGCACGCGCGGCCAAGAAGATTCTGATCCTTGGCGGCACGGGCTTCGTAGGCCCGCACGATGTGCGCGAAGCACTCAAGCGCGGGCATCAGGTCACGATCTTCAATCGTGGCAAGAGCGCGCCCGGCATGTTCGGGAAGGATGTCGAAGAGCTGGCCGGTGATCGCGCCAGCGACCTCAGCGCGCTCAAGGGCCGGAAGTGGGACGCCGTAATCGACGAATCGGCGTCGCTGGCCAGCGCCCCCGATTGGGTGAAGCTCTCGGCCGAGTTGCTGAAGGACAATGTCGATCAGTACCTGTTCATCTCGACGCGCTCGGTCTATCAGGATCTCAGCCGCGTGCCGATGTCGATCGAGGCGCCGGTTCTCACGCTCGAGAATTCGCCGATCGAAGCGGGGAAGCCGCTCAGCTACGGTCACGCCAAAGCGTACGCCGAGAAGGCGGCGCATGCCGCCATGCCGGGGCGCGTCACGGTGGTGCGTCCGGGGCTCATCGTCGGGCCGGAAGACGACACCGATCGCTTCACCTACTGGCCGGTGCGCATCGCGCGTGGCGGCGAAGTCCTGGTGCCGGGCGACGGTACCGACCACGTGCAGGTCATCGACGCCCGCGATCTCGTGAAGTTCTGCATCACGCTGGTCGAGAACCGCACGTATGGCGTGTTCAACGGCGTCGGCCCGCAAATGGGGCAGCCGTTCAAGGAGTTCGTGTCGCACATCCAGAAGGGGGTCGGCAGCAATCCCACGTACACGTGGGTGGACGCCGATTTTCTGCGTGCCAACGGCGCCAATCCGTATGGCAAAGAATTGCCGGTGTTTCAGGTCATGCGCGGACGCACGGCCGGCTTTGCCCGCATCGACATCACGCCGGAAATCAAAGCCGGACTGACCGTGCGCCCCACGGAAGACACGGCACGCGATACCCTCGCGTGGTGGAAGACGCTACCGGCCGATCGTCAGGCCGCCATCAAGACCGGTTTCACACCGGAGCGTGAAGCGGCGTTGCTGGCGCTCTGGAAGGCTCGCAGCCCCAAGTGAGCGAGGGCACCACGCCGGCCCCGTTGCGTCTCGACGACTTCGACGCGGGGCCGGCGTCGATGGCCCGCCGGTGGTCGGTGTTTTCCGATCGCGTCATGGGCGGTGTCAGCGTGGCCAACGGGGGCATGGCCACCGTGCACGGTCGCTACGCGCTGCACCTCACGGGCAACGTGTCGCTCGAGCAGAACGGCGGATTC
>CANHJV010000197.1 GCA_947461225.1 Gemmatimonadota bacterium
CACGAGAACGGCTTCGATATTCTTCGGGCTGGCGTCATCAAGGCGCACAACGGGTTGGTGATGACGCTGCGGTAACGCAGGTCGCTTTCGCAGGTTGCTCATGCAGGTTGTCTTTCCACTTCGAACATCGGGACACGTGTGACTCTCCTCTCTCGCTCGCCGCGTTACCTCGCGGTTGTCGTGGCGCTGGCGCCGGCGTTCGTGCCGGCCGTGGCGCAGGCGCAATACCGGCAGCCGCCTCAGCCGATCGCGCAGATTCTCGACCAGCCCGCCACACCGCTGGTGCAGCTGAGTCCCGATCGTCAGCGCGTGTTGTTGCTGGAACGTCCGGCGCTCCCGCCGATCAGTGAAGTCGGGGCGTTCGAATATCGTCTGGCCGGACTGCGCTTTGATCCCAAGACCAGCGGACCTACGCGTGGTCAGAGTTACACTGGCTTGTCGCTGCAATCCGTCAGCGGCGGTGCGGCGCGCAAAATTCAGGCATCGATTCCCGCTGGTGCCAGCATCGAGAACGTGTCGTGGTCGGCCGATGGTCAGAAGATCGCCTTCACGGTGACGAGCGCCGACGCGATCACCTTGTGGATCGCCGATGTGGCGACGGCGCAGGCCAAGCCGCTCACCTCGCAGCGTCTCACGGCGATTCTGGGCAATCCCTGCTCGTGGGTGTCCACCGCCTCGCTGGCTTGCACGTTCGTGCCTGCGACGCGTGGTACGGCGCCGGCCATGACGACCACGCCGGAAGGACCGATCGTGCAGGAAGCGCTCACCGGTCGCAGTGACCGCGCCGCTACCTATCAGGATCTGCTCAAGAGCCCGTTCGACGAAGCGATCTTCGAACATTACGGCACGAGCCAGCTGGCGCTCGTGTCGCTCGACGGCACGGTGAAGACCCTTGGCGCGCCTGGCATGCGCACCGACGTCAGCGCATCGCCCGATGGCCGCTACCTCTTGGTGAGCACGTTGTCGCGTCCGTTCTCGTACACGGTGCCGCTGAACTACTTCCCCACGCGCACCGAAGTGTGGTCGATGGATGGCGCGGTGGTGAAGTCGATCGTGGCCCGTCCGCTCATCGAGCGTGTGCCGTGGGGCGGCAACGGCGCCCTGGCCGGCATCCGCAACGTGCAGTGGCGTCGTGATGTCGATGCGACGCTCGCGTACACGGAAGCGCTCGATGGCGGTGACAGTGACTCGAAGGCCGACAAGCGCGATCGCATTGCGCTACTCGAGGCGCCGTTCACCGGCACGCCGAAGACGCTCCTGGAAACCAGCTGGCGCGCCGGTGCCATTACGTGGGGCACCGCCGGACTGGCCATTGCCCGTGAGAACGAAGGCAAGACGCGCAAGACGCGCAGCTGGATCATCGATCCGTCGGGTGCCACGGCGCCGCGGCTGCTGTGGGAGCGCTCGAGCGAAGATCGCTACGCCGATCCCGGCGATTTCCTCACCACGCGTGATATGCGCGGCCAGACAGTGTTGCTCACCACACCCGACAAGAAGGTGGCGTTCCTGACCGGACTCGGCGCCGGACCAGAGGGCGATCGTCCCTTCGTGGATCGCTTCGACCTGGCCACCGCCCGAAAGACGCGGGTGTTTCAGAGTGCCGCGCCGTACTACGAGCAGCCCATCGGCATGCTCGATGCGAATGGCACCGTGGCGCTCACGCGTCGCGAGTCGAAGGCCGACGCGCCCAACTATTTCGTGCGCGATTTCGTGCGCAAGATCGCGCCGCGGGCCGTCACGCAGTTCACCGATCCGGCGCCCGTGTTCGCCGGCGTCACGAGCCAGCTCATCACGTACACGCGGCCTGATGGCGTGAAGCTGTCGGCTACGATTTATCTGCCGGCCGGGTATGACAAGGCGAAGGACGGCCCGTTGCCGTTCTTCCTGTGGGCCTATCCGCTCGAGTTCCGCTCCAAGGAAGCGGCGTCGCAGGTCGTCGGGTCACCGTACCGTTTCGTGCGGCCGAGCGGTGCGTCGCACCTGTTCATGTTGACGCAGGGCTACGGGGTGATGGACAACCCGACCATGCCCATCGTGGGCGTGGACGGCAAAGAGCCCAACGACACGTACGTCGAGCAACTCACCGCGAGTGCCAAGGCGGCCGTGGACACCATCGTGGCGATGGGCGTGGCCGATCGCGATCGGATCGGCGTGGGTGGACACTCGTACGGCGCGTTCATGACGGCGAACCTGCTGGCGCACACGCGACTGTTCCGCGCCGGCGTGGCGGAGAGCGGCGCCTACAACCGCACGCTGACGCCCTTCGGCTTTCAGGGCGAGGAGCGCACCTACTGGGATGCGCCCGAACTGTACGGCGCGATGTCACCGTTCACCTACGCCAACAAGATCAAGGATCCGATCCTCCTGGTGCACGGCATGGCCGACAACAACACCGGCACGTATCCCATTCAGAGCGAGCGCATGTATCAGGCGCTGAAGGGGAACGGCGCGACCACGCGCTACGTGCAGCTGCCGGGCGAAGCGCACGGCTACCGCGCACGGGAAAGCGTGGGGCAGGCGCTCGCGGAGATGGCTGCCTGGCTCGATCAGTACGTGAAGCCGAAAAAGCGCACCACGATGTGAGTCACGCCGTGCCGATGGGAAGCGATCAGATTCGTGCGCTGCGTGCGCAGTCCAATCAGGCGATTGCGGCGCACGACGCCGACCGCACGGTGTCGTTCATGGCACCGGACATCGTGGTCGGCGTGGCCGGTGGGCCTACACTCACCGGCCGCGACGCGTCACGCGTCGCGTTCGCCGAACAGTTTGCCGACCGGGCGTTCGTCACGTACGTGCGTACGCCTGAGCAGGTCACGCTGGTGGATCCGATGCGCGCCACCGAGCGCGGACGCTGGGTCGGCCGTTGGCGTCTCAGGGTCGGCATGCATGAGCAGGGCGGCAGCTACGTCGCCGAGTGGCGGTACAGTGAGATGGGCTGGTTGATCCACTCGGAGACGTTCATCGAAGCGTAGCAGATCGCGTGGCGACTTACTGCTTCATGGCCGGCTTGGCCGTGGCGATGCCACCGCTCTTGAGATAATCGACGGCGAGGTTCGTCATCGCGCGCACGCCGGTCGGCAACGCGGCCTCGTCGGCAAAGAACAACGGCGAGTGATTGGCCGCCTGCGACTTCTGATCCATGCCCTTCGGCGCAACGCCGAGGAAGTAGAACAGCCCCGGAATGTCCTTGGTGAAGGCGGGGAAGTCTTCGGAGCCGGTGACCGGATTGACGGTCTTGAAGCCGCCGTCGCCCGCCGTGCGCTGCAGGGTGGGCGTCATCTTTTCGAGCAGCGATGCGTCGTTCTGTGTGATGAGTCCACCGATCGACAGATTCACGCGTGCGGTTGCGCCGCCGGACGTCGCGATGTCTTCCACCGTGCGCTTCACGCGCATGTGAATGTCTTTGCGCATCTCAGGGTCGAAGGTGCGGATGGTCCCGATCATCACCACGCTGTCGGGGATGATGTTCCCGCGATTGCCGCCCTGAATCATGCCGATCGTGATCACGGCCGGAGCCGAGGTGACATCGATCTGCCGGCTGGCGACGGTCTGCAGTCCCATCACGATCTGCGCGGCGATCACGATCGGGTCTACCCCCGACCACGGCGCGGAACCATGCGTCTGCCGTCCCTTCACCACGATGTCGATCTGATCGGCGGCGGCCATGAAGCCACCGGCGCGCGTGCTGAGCGAACCCAACGCTGACGGCCACACGTGCAGGCCGAAAATCGCGGAGGGGCGCGGGTTCTGCAGGGCACCGTCGGCGATCATCGCCTCAGCGCCACCGAGTCCTTCCTCGGCGGGCTGAAAGATGAACTTCACCGTACCGGGAATGCGCTCCTTCATGCCCGCCAGCACCTCGGCGGTACCCATCATGATGGCCACATGATTGTCATGACCACAGGCGTGCATCACGCCGACTTCCTGGCCGTTGTACATCGTGCGGACTTTGCTTTTGAAGGGCAGGTCCACCAGTTCGGTCACGGGGAGCGCATCCATGTCGGCGCGAAGCGCCACCACCGGCCCCGGCTTCCCACCTCGCAGCACACCGACCACACCGGTCTTGCCCACGTTGGGCTGCACCTCGAGGCCGAGTGCCCGCAGATGTTTCTCCACCAGCGCGGCCGTGCGCGTTTCCTGATTCGACAGCTCGGGGTGTTCATGAATGTCGCGACGCCACGCGACCACCTTGGGCATCACGGCGGTCATCCGTGTTTCGATTTCGGCAGCGAGCGGATCGGCCGCTTTGCCTTGCGCGGCAGCGGGTGAGGCAGCCGCCGACAGTACGAGCGCGGCCGCGGCCAACGCATGAGAATGGGTGCGACGCGTCATGGCAGTAGGTCCGGTATGAAGAATGTTCAGGCTTCGTGAACGATGGCGTCCGCTTCGATTTCGACCAGATACTCGGCGCCTACAAGTCGCGCTTCCACCAGCGTGTTCGCCGGCAGGATATGGCCGAAGCGCTCGCCGTGCGCGCGCGCGACTGGCTCCCAGTGCGCCACATCCGACACGAACACACGGGTGCGAACGACGTCTTCGAGGGTGCCGCCCAGCGACTGAATGGCGCCGGCGATCTTATCGATCGCGAAGTGCGCCTGCGCGGCCGCGTCGGTGCCGCCGATGAGATGATCGCCGTGGGTGGCCGTGGTGCCCGACACGCTGATGGAAGATCCTTTGCGCACCGCACGGCTGTACCCGGCCATCGGCTCCCACACGGTGCCGCTGAGGGCGAGGGTGCGTCCGTTCACGCCGGGGCGCGTGGTGAACGGGGCGGGAAACTGCGACACATGATGGCTGAGATCACCACTGGCCGTGAGATAGGGCGCCTGTCGATACTCGTCGCCGCAGTCCCCGGGAATCGCGGTCAGCGCCGCCTGTGCGTTGGCCAGCGTGCGACGATCGTCGTCGTCGAGCGTGAACGTGAACAGCTTGGCCGTGTCGGCCACGTGCGCCGACTGCCCCAAGCGCGCACCCACAATCACGCCGGCCACGCCGGGCTGATCGAGCACCCACTTGCTGGCCACCGCGGCAATCGAGACGCCGTGCTTGGTGGCCACGGTGTGCGCCGCGCGTAGCACGCCCTGAAACGGCGCCCAGCCACCAGCGGCGCGAATGAACCGACCATACTTCATCTGCGACCACGTGCTCAGCGTATCCCAGTCAGGTTCAGCCGCACCGAGCCAGCGTTCGCTCAAAAATCCACCCAGCAGCGTGCCGTAGCAGAGCAGGCCCACGCCGTTCGACAGTGCGTACGGAGCGAGCTTGGTGGTGAAACGCGTGTCGAGCAGCGATCCACTCACCTGATTGCTCGCAATGCG
>CANHJV010000198.1 GCA_947461225.1 Gemmatimonadota bacterium
CACTGATGTCCTGCTACGGTGGGACGCCTACGCCGGACCCGTCCGGCAAGGGGAAAAACGACGATGACGTCGGGTTCACGCCCGATTCGAACACCAGTTCTCGTTGTTTGTCAGCGGACGAATCCCCGCGCGGCGTGCGAAAGCACCCCGGCGGGGATTCGTGCATTCGGTAGACTGGAAAATCAGTCCCCGAACACCGCGGCGTCCCGGGGCGCCTGCTCGCTGCCGTAGCTCACCGAACTCGGCGGCGCGTCGGCGCCAAGGCGCGTGGCCATCGCGAAGCCACCGAAGGCGAGGAAGCACACGCCGATCGTGAGGATGGCGCGGTTGATAACCTTCATCGCGTGCGCCTCGTGGGCGTCATCGCAGAGTTCGTTCCACATAATCAGGTGCCGAGTGAAGCGTTCAGGGACGGAATCGGAGCAGCGTGTGTCCAGTATCGGCGGGTGCACAGGCAAACGGGAGTGCCGCCCTCGGCACTCGCTGTGACAAACGGCTCGTCCCTCTCAGAGCGCAGGATGCCCGCCATTGGATCCCTTGGCGCGAGGGCGCGGATTCGCTGTAAACTTCCGCAGATGAACCCTCGTCTGCTCGCCACCCTACTCCTGCCGGCGCTCGCCGCCTTTGCGGCCAGCGCCTGTCGCCGCGAGCGCCCCAAGCCGGTCGTGCTGACCGTCGCCCGCGGCACCGAGCCGTCCTGGTCGGTTGACGTACGCTCCGATGGCATGCAGTTCACCCGGTTGGGTGTCGACAGCACCTATTACCCGTACGCGCCGCCCGACTTCGATGCGGACGGCCGTGCGGTGTACCGCAGCAAGCGCTTCGGCGCGGATCCCTTGCTGACGCTGGTGATCGAGCGGACCGACTGCATCGGCGGGGCGTCGGGTCAACGTTATCCGGGCACGGCCGTGCTCACGCGCGGGGACTCCACCTGGCGCGGATGCGCCACGGTCGTCCCCGATTCTCTTGACGCGCGCTAGCGTGGCGACGGCGATGGGGTCGGGCACCCTCATTTACGCTAAGGATCTCGCGCGGCTGGCCTCGTTCTATCGCCAGCTGCTGTCGATGGCGGAGGTGCACGCTACTGAGGAGCTGGTGGTGCTGCGCTCGCCCGCCGGGTGTTTGCCCAACGGGGATCTGATCGTCCACCAGATTCCATCGCACATCGCCGAGACCATCGTCGTGGCCTCACCGCCGGTGTTGCGTGAGGACACCGCGATCAAGCCGTTCTTCGCCGTCGCGAGTTTCGCGGAGGCGCAGGCCCGCGCGAGCAGCCTGGGCGGCGCCCTGTTCGGACCGCAGTATCAGGGTCCCGGCTTTCGCCTCACGAATGCGTATGATCCCGAAGGCAACATCATGCAGTTGCGTGAGCCCATCGGATCCGTTTGACCTCGCGCGCTTCGTGCGCGCGCAGCAGCCCGACTACGATCGTGCGCTGGCCGAGCTGCGCGCCGGCAGGAAACGCACGCACTGGATGTGGTACATCTTCCCGCAACTCGCTGGACTCGGTCGTAGTGTGATGGCGCAGCGCTATGCCATCAGTGGTCTGCCGGAGGCGCAGGCGTATCTGCGTCACGACGTGCTTGGCCCGCGGCTGGTCGCATGCGCCACGGCGGTGCGTGACCTCGAGGGCCGTTCGGCGCACGAGATCTTCGGGTCGCCCGATGACCTCAAGTTGCGTTCATGTGCCACGCTCTTTGCGCAGGTCTCTGCCGATCGCGTGTTTGTGCAGCTGCAGCAGCAGTACTTCGACGGGCAGGGCGACCCCGACACCCTGCGACGGCTGCGGCAGGCGCCTGCCCGGATCTCCGACGATCACTCTGGCTGATTCCTCGCGGCCGCTGCGCGCCCTCGATATCCTTCGGCATGGTGATCCTGTGACTGCATCCGACGATACGCCCCGCGACCCCGGCACGAGCGCCGAGACGTTCCGCGACGACCTCCGCGCCGCTACCTCGCTGCTGGAGCAGGTGATCGCCGATCGTTCGCGGCTGGTGCACGTCCCGTTCGAGGAGCGTCAGCGCTTCCTCGACGCGGTCGGACACGTGTTTCACCCGGATGCGCGCGCCCGTCGCTCCATGGTGAAGGCCACGACCAAGCAGCGGAAGCTCGATGCGGCCCGTCGCGACGACAGCGTGCTGCAGGAAACCGGCATTCGCGAACTGCGCCGCAAGCCGGTGTTCACGACGCCCAACGTGTATCTGCTTGGCGACGGCGCCTCGGGGACATCGACCGATGCGCAGCGCGAGGACGACGCGCCCGAAGCGATCGTGCCGCAGCACTGCTACATCTGCAAGCAGAAGTTCACCACGATCCATCACTTCTACGACCAGATGTGCCTGTCGTGTGGCGATTTCAATTTCGCCAAGCGCACCGAACTGGTGGACCTGAGCGGACGTACCGCCCTGTTGTCGGGCGGCCGCGTGAAGATCGGCTACCAAGCGGGACTCAAGCTGCTGCGTTGCGGCGCGCGATTGCTGGTGACCACGCGATTCCCGCGCGATTCTGCCATGCGCTACGCGGCGGAGCCCGACTTCGACGCGTGGAGCGATCGCCTGGAGATCTTCGGGCTCGACCTGCGCCACACACCGAGTGTGGAGGCGTTCTGTCGCGAGCTCACGCACACGGAATCGCGCCTCGATTTCATCATCAACAACGCCTGCCAGACGGTGCGCCGCCCGCCCGCGTTCTACGCCCACATGATGGACGGCGAGTCGGCGGCCGCCAGCACGCTGTCGACGGCGGCGCGCAAGATTCTTGGCGCGTACGAAGGGCTGCGTGGAGCGCAGCTGCTCCCCGATCCCGATGCGGGCAGCACTGCAGCCGTGGTGCAGAGTGGCGCCGCGCTGAATCGTGTGGGGCTCACGCACGCCGCTGAGCTGTCGCAAGTGCCGTTGGTGCCCGACGACATGCTCGTCGCGCATCAACTCTTTCCGGCGGGCAAGCTCGATCAGGATCTGCAGCAGATCGATCTGCGCGAGCGAAACTCGTGGCGGCTGCTGATGGATGAAGTGCCGAGCGTGGAGTTGCTCGAAGTGCAGCTGGTGAATGCGATCGCGCCGTTCTTGATCAATGCGCGACTCAAGCCGCTCATGCTGCGCACGGCGAACCACGACAAGCACATCGTGAATGTGTCGGCGATGGAAGGGCAGTTCTATCGCAACAACAAGACGACACGGCACCCGCACACCAACATGGCCAAGGCCGCGCTCAACATGATGACGCGCACCTCGGCGGCGGACTATCAGCAGGATGGCATCCACATGAACAGCGTGGACACCGGCTGGGTGACCGACGAAGACGTAGCGGAGATTGCGGCACGGAAGGTGGAGAACCACCGCTTCCATCCGCCGCTCGACATCGTGGACGGCGCGGCGCGCATCGTCGATCCCATCATTGCCGGTGTGTCGAGCGGCGTCCACGTGTGGGGCCAGTTCCTGAAGGACTACGCGCCGACCGACTGGTAGCCTCGATCGGCGCGCGCATTGCTAGCCGGCCATGATCCCACCATCGGCCGGCAGCGCCACGCCGGTGAGAAAGCTCGAGGCGTCGGAGCAGAGGAACAGCGCCACGGCGGCGATTTCTTCGGGCGTGCCCATGCGGCCGATCGGCTGCAGCTTCGCGTACGCGGCCTCCGTGGCCGGGTCGTTCATCGTGATCCGGTGAATCATGTCGGTGACCACGGCGCCGGGGCAGATGGCATTGATCCGAATGTGCTGCGTGGCGTACTCCAGCGCGGCCGCTTTGGTGAGACCGACCACCGCGTGCTTGGAGGCGGTGTAGGGGGCGAGGGTCGCGAAGCCTTTCAGTCCTGCCACCGACGACATGTTCAGAATCACGCCGCCGCCAGCGGTGACCATGTGCGTCACCGCCGCCTGCATGCCCAGAAACACGCCGCGGAGATTCACGTCGATCACGCGATCAAACTCGGCCATGTCGTATTCGCCGATCGCCACGTTTGCCCCTTCGATGCCGGCGTTGTTCACCATGATGTGCACGCCGCCGTAGATCTCGAGGGCGCGGCTGAACAGCATGCGCATGTCGTGCTCGATCGACACGTCGGCCCGCACGTAGACGGCATGGCCGCCGGCGGCGACGATGGTGCCGACCAGCGCCTCGCCATGCGCCACGTCGAGATCGGAGACGACCACCTGCGCGCCCTCTGCCGCGAATCGAGCGGCAATGGCGCGGCCGATGCCATTCGCCGCACCGGTGATGACCGCGACCTTATCGTGCAATACGCCCATGATATGCTCCGGTAAGTGTTGATGCGGGTGATGTCTGTGCCAACGCCTGCTCCAGCGCTGACACCCGCGTCAGCACCGGGACCACACTGTCTGGGTTGAGCGAGATCGAGTCGATCCCCGCCTTCACCAGAAACTCGGCGAACTCCGGGTGGTCGCTCGGCGCCTGCCCGCAAATGCCGACCTTGCAGCCGACTTCGTGCGCGTCGGCAATGAGCCGCTCGATGGAGCGCAACACGGCTGGATTGCGCTCGTCGAAGAGCGCGGTGAGCAACGCATTGTCGCGGTCGACGCCAAGCGTGAGCTGCGTGAGATCGTTGCTGCCGATGCTGAAGCCATCGAAGCGGACGCCGAACTCCTTCGCCAGAATGACGTTGCTGGGAATCTCGGCCATCACGTAGACCTCGAGCCTGTGCTCGCCGCGCACGAGGCCGTGCTTGGCCATTTCGGCCAGCACGAGGTCCGCTTCCTCGAGCGTGCGACAGAACGGAATCATGACCACGACGTTCGTGAGTCCCATCTGTTCGCGCACGCGTCGGATGGCCTGACACTCGAGTCCGAAGCCGTCGCGATAGCGTTCGCTGTAGTAGCGAGATGCGCCACGGAAGCCGAGCATCGGATTCTCCTCGTGCGGCTCGAAGGCCTTTCCGCCCAGGAGCCCAGCGTATTCGTTGGTCTTGAAGTCGCTGAAGCGCACGATGACGGGATGCGGCCACTGCGACGCGGCAATCACCGCCACGCCTGCGGCCATGCGATCCACGAAGTAGTCGGGAGCATGGGCGAAGCCGGCGGTGAGCGCGGCGATCCGTTCGCGCGACTCGGCATCCGTTTGTTCGGGGCGAAGCAGTGCCATGGGGTGCACCTTCACCATGTGTTCGATCACGAACTCGATGCGCGCCAGGCCGACGCCGCGGGCCGGCAGCCGCCACCATCGCATCGCGGCCTCGGGGTCGGCCACGTTCAACATGATCTGCGTGTGCGTGGGCGGCAGCGCGGTGAGGTCGACCTGGGTTTCGGTCCACGGAATCGCGCCGGCA
>CANHJV010000199.1 GCA_947461225.1 Gemmatimonadota bacterium
CACTTGCAGCGCGGCTGGAACTTCCTGCGCCCCGAGCGCAACGAAAGCTTCGACATCTTGCCGGCCAGTCAGCGCGTGAACGAAACGCAGTGGTATGACGGCACGGCCGATGCGGTGTATCAGAACATGGACATCATCGAGGCCTATCACCCGGAGTACATGGTGATTCTCGCCGGTGACCATATCTACAAAATGGATTACGAGCTCATGCTCGAGCAGCACGTCGATCAAAATGCCGACGTGACGGTCGGCGTGCTCGAAGTGCCGCGGAAAGACGCCTCCGGATTCGGCGTGATGCAGGTCGACGCCGACGATCGCATCGTGCACTTCCTCGAGAAGCCGTCCGATCCGCCGGCGATCCCGGGCAGCCCGGACACGTCGTTGGCCAGCATGGGCATCTACGTGTTCAAGACGACGTTCCTGTTCGAACTGCTGCGTCGTGACGCCGCCGATCCGAGTTCATCGCGCGACTTCGGCAAGGACATCATTCCGTACGTCGTGGCGAACGGCAAAGCGGTGGCGCACCGCTTCGGCACCTCCTGCGTGAAGGCCGATCGCGAAGTGGAAGCATACTGGCGCGACGTGGGCACCATCGACGCCTATTGGGAAGCGAACATCGACCTCACCAGCGTCGTCCCCTCGCTCGACTTGTACGATAATGATTGGCCGATCTGGTCGTACAGCGAGATCACCGCCCCCGCCAAGTTCGTCCACAACGATACGCACCGACGTGGCGCCGCGATCAATTCGCTGGTGGCTGGCGGCTGCATCGTATCGGGCTCGCACGTCGAGAAGTCCTTGCTCTTCACCGGCGTGAAGGTGCACTCCTTCGCGCATCTCGACGGGGCGGTGGTCCAGCCGTACGCCGAAATCGGGCGCGGGGCACGCCTGCGCGATGTGGTCATTGACCGAGGCGTGGTCATTCCCGCCGGATTGGTGGTCGGTGAGGACCCGGAGAAGGACGCGCGTCGGTTTCGGAGAACGGAGAAGGGCCGCGTGCTGATCACGCAGCCGATGATCGACAAGCTCCCGGAGTAACAGCGAGAACTCAGCAGTCAGTGTTCAGTCGCTGATCTCAGACTGCTTATAGTGTTCGGAGTTCAGCACCGACAGTACTCAGTGTCGAGCGTTTGATGACCACGGTGTGTTCCGCAGAGCCATTATGGTCGCCGCACACGGGAGCAATCGTATTCTCGAAACCGAGCACTGTCGCTGCTGAATGCTGAACACTATACGAAGCAGACGCCTGAATTCTGCAGCTGACCTCTGAGCTGACCTCTGAGCTGTCCGCTACGCGTTCAGATTGTACCGCATGATGCCCGCATGTACGCCTGTCATGTCCCGCTCGAGCTCGTACACGTCACCACGCGGCCCGGGCGCCGCCGCCAGCAGGGCCTGCAGCGCGGCTCGCTCGGCCGCGGTGAACTCCAACGATAGCGAGGCTAACGTGGCCGGCAGGTGATCGGCGTGTCGCGCGCCAACGATCACCGACGTCACGGCCGGTTCGTCGAGCACGGCACGCAGTGCCACCGCACCGATCGTGCTCGCATGCGCATCGGCGATGCCGCGCATGGTGCGCAGCAACTGCTGAAACGCCGCCCAGCCCCCGAACTCGTCGATGATCAGCTTGTACTTCACCAACGAGCGGTTCTCGAGCGGCGCGATGGGCTCACGCACACCAAGCCAGCGCTCGTGAAAAAAGCCACCAGCCAACGCGCCGTATGTGAGCAATCCCACGCCGCGTTCGGCGCAGAGCGTGGCCATGTCGCGCAGCGCACGGCGATCGAGCAGCGAGCACTGCACCTGATGCGACACCACCGGGATGCCCGCGTCGAGCAACTGGCGTAGGCGCGGGGTGTCGAAGTTGGTGACACCGAGCTGGCGGATCTTGCCGACGCGCTTCAACTCCGCGAGATGACCGGCCGCGTCCAGCCATCCGGGGACGTCGAAATTCCACCAGTGGAACTGCACCAGATCGAGCGCGTCCACCCCCAGCCGCGTGAGTGAGCGATCGATCAGTCGCTCGATATCGGCGCGCGTAAGGGTAGGCAACGCGTCGCGATCGGGCACACACTTGGTGTGCACACGAATCGTGGGCGCGGCCGCCCCGTGGCGTGCGTGCCAGCTGCGCAGGAACTCGCCGATGAGTTCTTCCACGCCGGTATAAATGTCAGCACAGTCGAACGCCGTGATCCCAGCCTCGGCGAACGCCACCATGTCAGCGATCGCATGCGCGCGATCGACGCTGCCATGACCACCAGCGAGTTGCCAGCCGCCCTTGATGAGACGGGGCACCACGTAGCCGGGGGCGAGCTCGCGCGTGGGGACCGGTGGATGCATCACGTCGCTCATGACTCACCCTCGGGCGGCAGCGGCACCAGTGTTACGTCGGCATGATGGAACGTCGTGGTGCCCGTGCGCGTGATGCGGAACCGCCCCCCGCAGTACGGGTCGGGACAGGCGATCTCGGCGTCGGTCGTCATCCAGTCGTTCGGATGCGTGGGACGCTGCTTGGCCGGCAGCAACGGCAGGAGCGCGGCCAGCGAATAGAGCGGAAAGGTCTGCCCCGCTGGGAACGCCAGATTCTCGCCGCGCAGCGTGAAGAAGGCGCCCGCCGGATGGTTGCACACCATGGGGCGGTCGGTGGCAATCACCTCCACGCGCAGATCGAACAACGTGAACGCGTCGTCGCGCCCGGGCGACGTGGCATCCCGTGCGGGTTCCCGATTGGTCTCAGACATGGCGCGAACGATAGCGCCACACGACCTTCTCCTGCCATATGCCACGCCACACGCCCAGTCCATCGCCCTCCCCTGGCCCGACGCCGACGCCGCTCACCTTCTACGGCGGACTCGCTGGGGCGCTCGCCCCCTTTGTCGCGTTCCTTAGCGGCGTGGCCTGGCTGGCGCTGAATGGCGCGCCCGACGAGAAAGGTTTCTGGCCGATCTTGCTGGGCGCGCTGATGCTGGGCCTGCTGCTGGCCAGGGATCGCGAGCGCTACGCCGAAGCGATGCTGGATGGTATGAGCGAGCGCGTGGTCATGGTGATGCTGTGCGCGTGGCTCTTCGCCGGCGTGATGGGCGCCGTACTGAGCGCCGGTGGACTGGTCACGGGCCTCGCTTGGGCGTCGCGTACCGTGGGGCTTGGCGGCGGCGCGTATGTAGCGGCCACCTTTCTCACCACGGCCATCGTGTCCACCGCCACTGGCACCAGCTTCGGCACGATCCTGCTGTGCGGGCCCATTCTGTACCCGGCAGGCGGTGCAGCCGGTGCGATGCCGGCGGCGCTGATGGGCGCAGTTCTCGCCGGCTCGACGTTCGGCGACTCGATGTCGCCAGTGTCGGATACTACGATCGCGTCGAGCGGCACGCAGCGCGTGGACATCGGCGGCACGGTGCGCAGCCGGTTGAAGTACGCCATTCCCGCCGGGCTCGTGGCGCTGGTGGCGTCGGCGCTGCTAGGCGGTGGCGGACCGGTCACGGACGTCATCGCCGCCACGACCTCCGACGCTGCGCCGGCGTCGCCAAAAGGACTGGTGCTGTTGCTCTCCCCCGCCTTGGTGATCGCGATGCTGCTACGCCGCACGCATCTCATCACGGCGTTGCTGACCGGCGTGGCCACGGCGGTGGTCATCGCGCTCACGCTGCAACTGGTCACGCCGTACGACCTGCTCCACATCGCACCCGGCACCTTCGGGGCCACTGGCGTGCTGGTGGACGGCATGCAACGCGCGATCGGCGTGAGTGTGTTCACCTTGCTGCTGGTGGCGCTGGTGGGCACGTTGCAGGCCACCGACGTGCTCGACCGACTGGTGCAGGCCTCGCAGCGTCGGGCCCGTTCGGCGCGCGCAGCTGAGGGGTGGATCGTGGGCGTGGTGTCGGCCGCGGTGTTGCTCACCACGCACAGTGTGGTGGCCATTCTGGCGGTGGGCGAGTTCGCGCGACAGACCGGTGAACGCTTCGGCATCGATGGCTATCGACGCGCCAATCTGCTCGACCTCACCGTGTGTACGTGGCCGTTTTTGTTGCCGTATTTTCTCCCCACGATTCTGACGGCCAGCGCCAGTCGCAGCGGCGAGGCCTTCGGCATGCCGCCGCTAGCCGCCGGCACCGTGGGGCTGTACAACACCTACGCGTGGGCCCTGGTGGCGATGGTGCTGTTCGCGGTGATCACCGGATACGGGAGCGAACGCCGCGCCCGTTGACATCGGTATCATCCCGGCCCCATGACGGCCCCCTTACGGCACCAGCGCAACGACACGTACGCCTGGTGATCGTCACCCCGGCGGAACGGGCATCGCCATCGGCGATGACATAACGCCGCCACGCACCATCCGCTCCACCGGACGCTGCAGCGTGACCATCGTCGCGCCGAACACCGCCGGCGGCTGCACCTGCACCGACCGCACCGTCGATGACAGCTGCAATTCGGCGCTCACCGGAAACCGTACGGCGTGTCCGCTGCCATCGGGGGTGGCCATGCGCTCCATCATCTCCGTGCGCACGGCCTGCTGCACGTCGCCGGCCGATGGCCATACGTATCGCGCGAGCCCGCGTGGCGGCGCCCCGTCGGCGCGCACGCGCAGCGTGCGCTCGATGTCGCGCTGTGCGTCCAGCAGCTTGGCGGCAAAGCTGGCGGGCGGGAGGCTCGCCAGCGTGCCAAGCGCTTGCGTGGCGTTCAGGTCGGGAAAGAAGCGCCGCCGTAGCACCGCCGACCACGGCACCTGCATACGCACCCCCACAAAGCCCCCCTCGCGCACGCTCAGCGTGATGCTCGGTTCGCCCAGCTCGTGCGCCACCGCCACGCCACCCACCGTGCAGAGCAGCAGCGCCAGCGCACCGAGCACACGTCGCGTCATCGGGTGCGGCAGTACGATTCGCTGGCCGTCGTCGCCGCGTTGGTGACGAACACGAAGTTCCAGCAGGTGGCGCTGGTGCGCGTGTAGCGAATCTCGAACGCGTCGGCCCCCACGGTCCAGCGCATCGTGGTGGTGCCACCGATCGCGAGGCGGGCCGCCGTGGCGTCGAGCGTCATGTTGGTCGCGCCCCGTTGCGGCGCACCCGCCGGACGGATCGGCGAATACTTCGCCCCCTGCCCCGCCAGATCCGGACTCGGCACGCCGTGAAAGCACGACAGCACGTACGGGCTGATGTCGGTCACGTGGTACGCGTACCCGGTGGGCGCGTTGGGATGCGTGACGGTGTTGCCGCCGCACCCCGCGTCACGCGACGCCGTGGTGCCATCAGGATTGCGGTAGCCG
>CANHJV010000200.1 GCA_947461225.1 Gemmatimonadota bacterium
ATCTACCGCGATCGGTTTGCCGACCTCGGCGACTTCAGCTTCCTGTTCGTTGGCAACGTGGACCTCGCGGTGCTCAAGCCGTTGGTAGAACAGTGGCTCGCGCCGCTGCCGGCGGCCGGTCGCAAGGAAGCGTTCAAGGACGTCGGCCCCACGCTGTTCAGCGGTCAAATCGACAAGACCGTGCGCAAGGGCATCGCGCCACAGAGCCAGACGGCCATTCTGATGGCCGGTACGGCCCCGTGGAGCCGCGAGGACGCGTACTTGTTGTCGTCGGTGGGGGAAGTGCTCGAAATGCGGTTGCTGGAGCGTTTACGCGAATCGCTGGGCGGCACGTATTCGGTGTCGGTAAACGCGCAATACGCACGCACGCCGCGCCAGGAATGGCAGCTGGTGATCAGCTACGGCTCGGCGCCCGACAAGGCCGAGTCGATGTTTGACGCCGTGAAGCAGGAGCTCGACTCACTGCGTCGCGTGCCGCCCAGCGCGGCGGAAGTGGAACGCGTGCGCGAGCAGCAGCGCCGAGAGCTCGAACTGGCGCGCAAGCAGAACGGCTACTGGCTGAGCACGATCCGCAGCCGTCTTGAAAACGGCGATGATCTGGGCACGATCGGCAACGAAGATCCGATGATCGCCTCACTCACCGCGGAGAAGCTCGCCGCCGCGGCGAAGCGCTACCTCACCGAAGTGAATCGCGCGCGGTTTGTGCTGCTTCCTGAAGGGCGATGATGTGCACGATCGCGCGCTTGAGATCGCGTCCTTCGGCCACGTACACCGAGTCGAAACGATCGAGACGTTCGGCATACACGCGACGCGAGAGCAGCACGGCGTTGTTGAGCTTTACCTTCTGCCCCCATCCCGCGGGATAGGTGCGGAGCTGCGGACCGATGCTGTCCACGAGTCGGGTGCGGGCCCGCGCGTAGACGAGGTCGCGCGCGGCGATCCGCGCGGTGCTGGCGGTGTCGGGGAGCGACGCGAAGACCTGCTCGATGTCGTTCGACGTACGTTCCCAGAACGCCCCCAGCAGCAGATCGTCGTGCCACTCATCTTCGGCGCGACGCAGCGACACGGAGTCTCCGCGGGCCCGGAAGAAATGCTCCGCGCCACGGCCGCCGACGAACGTGGCGAACGACTCGTTGAACGACACCGCGCCCTTGGCGAAGAAGGTGCTGTGGAGCAGTTCATGAATGATCGTGTTCACGAGCGTCACCGAATCCGCCTTCACGGTGGTGCTGACCAGTGGATCATTGAACCAGCCGAGGGTGCTGAAGGCCGATGAGGGTCCGACGGTGACATCGAAGCCGTCGTTGCGCAGCGATTCGGCGGTGCGCAGGGCACCGGGGAAGTCGAAGAAGCCCTTGTACGGAAAGCGTCCCACGACCGGGAACCACCACGTTTTTCGCTCGAGCCGGTCGCGGTAGGCCGCGCTGACCACCAGCACCAGCGTGTCGCGGTCGAGCCGGGAGTAGGCGGTAAAACTCTTCCCGGCCGTGAGCGCGAGCGAGTCGATGGCAAAGCGACGCGCCTCCTGCACGAGCCGGAGCTTGGCCCGCAGGACCGGATCGGTGGTCGAATCGGCCACCAGCCGCGTAATGGGCTGCCGCCGTGAGAGGATCCGTGCTTCCTCGTAGGCCGCGCGCGAGATGTAGCACCCCGTGGGGGTAATCCCGAGGATAACGGCCAGCAGGACCGCCGTAGCGCCGGTGACGCGGCGCAGCGATCGCCACGACACGCGGCCGTGCCGTTGGCCGTGGCGTTGGCGGTGCCGCATCCGACCGCCCTTGTCAATCCCGTGTTCTTCGCTGCCCGGCTCGGCTATCATTCTCGGTCCATGTCGTTCGTTCATCTGCACTGCCACTCCGAGTATTCGCTCCTCGACGGCGCGAATCGTATCGATGATCTGATCAAACGCGCCCAGCATTACGAAATGCCGGCGCTGGCGATCACCGATCACGGTAACATGCATGCTGCCTGGGATTTCCAGGAGAAGGCGCGCAAAGCAGGTGTGAAGCCCATCATGGGGATGGAAGCCTACGTGGCGCCGGGTGACCGTCGCACCCGTGGCCGTCCGGGGCCGGGGCAGAAGCCGTACTATCACCTGGTGCTGCTGGCCCGCGATCTCGTGGGTTACCGGAATCTGGTCAAGCTGTCGTCGTTGGGGTACACCGAAGGCTTCTACACGAAGCCACGCATCGACCGCGAACTGCTGGCCCAGTACTCCGAGGGGCTGATCGTCTCGTCGGCGTGCCTGGCTGGTGAAGTGGCTGGTCACCTCATGGACGACCGCATGGACGCCGCGCGTGAGGCCGCCGCGTGGTATGCCGAGCTGTTCAAGGACCGGTACTACCTCGAAGTGCAGGCGCACACCAGCGAAGGGCAGGCGAAGCTCAACGCCAAGATCCTGTCGCTGGGTGACGAGCTGGGGCTGCCCGTCATCGCCACGAACGACGCGCACTTCCTGAAGCACGAGGATCACGACGCACACGACGTGCTGCTGTGCATCGGCCTCGGCAAGGATCGCAACGACCGCGATCGCATGAAGTACGACGACGGCTTGTACTTTAAGCCGCCCGACGAGATCCGCCCGTTCTTCCCGGGGCGCGAAGACGTGCTCACGAACACGCTGGCGATCGCGGATTCGGTGGACGTGCAGTTCGCGAAGAAGTACTACGTGCCGTCGTTCCCGCTGCCGCCCGGCGTGGAGACCGAGAACGACTACCTCGTGCGTCTCTCCACCGATGGCGCGAAAGAGCGGTACGGCGATCCGCTCCCCGCGAACGTGCAGGAGCGGCTCGACTACGAGTTGGGCGTCATCACGAAAACCGGCTACGCCGGCTACTTCCTGATCACCGCCGACTTCATCAAGGCGGCGCGCGACCGGGGGATTCCGGTGGGACCGGGACGTGGTTCGGCGGCCGGCTCGCTCGTGGCGTATGCGACGCGGATCACCGACGTGTGTCCGCTCGAGTTCGACCTACTCTTCGAACGCTTCCTGAATCCCGAACGCGTTTCGATGCCCGACGTCGACGTCGACTTCTGCTTCGAACGACGCGGGGAAGTGATCGAGTACGTACGACAGAAGTACGGCAAGGACTCGGTTGGTCAGATCGTCACGTTCGGGACGATGAAGTCACGCGCCGCGGTGAAAGACGTGGGCCGTACGCTCGGCTTCACGCCCGGCGAAACGGATGCGCTGGCGAAGCTGATCCCGAATGCCCCGAACTTCTCGCTGACGGTCAAGGAAGCGATCGAGCAGGTGCCGGAGGTGAAGGCGTTCTACCAGAACGAACCGCGCTACACGCAGCTGCTCGACTTCGCGATTTCGCTGGAAGGACTATCGCGCCACACCGGCGTGCACGCGGCCGGCGTGGTGATCGCGCCGGGCCCGCTCGATGAGTTCGTACCGATCTGCACGCAGGCCTCGAAGGGCGCGGGCGGCGGCGGTGACGACGAACGCGTGATCGTGACGCAGTACGACATGACGGCCCTCGAAAAGGCCGGCATGCTCAAGATGGACTTCCTCGGGCTGACCACGCTGACGGTGATCAGCGACACGCTGGCCAGTATCAAGCAGCGCACCGGTGCCACGGTCGTGCTCGAAGAGCGCGGCTTCACCGACGAGAAGACCTATCAGCTGCTGCGCGCCGGTCGCACCGGTGGTGTGTTCCAGTTCGAATCGCCGCTCGCGACCGACGTGCTGAAGCGCATGCGGTGCGACCGATTCGACGACTTGGTCGCCTCGAACGCCCTGCTGCGTCCCGGTCCGCTCGATGCGGGCATGCACAACGTGTACATCAAGCGGAAGCGTGGCGAAGAGCCCACGGTGTACGCGCTGCCCGAGTTGGAACCGATTCTCTCGAACACGTACGGCGTGATCACCTATCAGGAACAGGTGATGCGTCTGGCCCAGGTGCTCGCCGGCATCTCGCTGGCCGAAGCCGACGTGTTGCGAAAGGCGGTGGGCAAGAAAGACGCGGAGCTGATCAAGAAGGAGCTCGGCAAGTTCGTGACGAAGGCGGTCGCGAAGGGCTACGATCCGAAGATCATCGATGAGCTCTCAGGGCAGATCGAGACGTTCGGACGGTACGGATTCAACAAGTCACATTCGGTTGCGTACTCCGTCGTTGCGTACCACACGGCGTTCCTGAAGGCGCACCATCCGGCCGAGTTCATGGCCGCTTTGCTGTCGTCGAACATCGGGAAGACCGAAGAAGTCATCAAGTACATCGCCGAAGCGCGCGAAATGCAGATCGAAGTGCTCGCGCCCGACGTCAACGAGTCGGGATGGCGCTTCACGGTGGTGGGCGACAAGCGCGTGCGCTTTGGCTTGGGCGCGATCCGCAATGTGGGCCGCGGCGCGATCGACTCGCTGATCGGCGCCAAAAGTGACGGCCCATTCACCTCGCTGTACGATCTCTGCTCACGGGTTGACCTTCGCGTCTGCAACAAGCGGGTGTTCGAGGCACTGATTGCCGCCGGAGCCTGCGACGGGTTGGGCGGACACCGCGCGCAGCTGCTGGCCGCGCTCGACCATGCCATCAACGAGGCCTCGCTTCGGCAGGAAGAGGCGGCGAAGGGTCAGGTGTCGCTGTTCGGCGACCTGCTGGGTGGTGATGCCGAGGAGACGCCGGGATCGAGCAACGGCGGCGCCCCGCCCCCGCTCCCGTCGGTGCCCGTGTGGAGCGAAAGCGAGCGGCTCACCCGCGAGAAAGAGCTGCTCGGGTTCTACATTTCGGGGCATCCGCTGGAGCCATACCGAACAGAGTGCGAACTGTTCACCAACAGCACCGTGGCCCAATTGGGCAACTGGACCGGTGATGCGGTCACGATCGGTGTGGTGATCACGGCGATCAAGAAGCAGATTTCCAAACGATCGGGCGCTGAGTTCGCCCGGTTGACAGTTGAGGATTTTTCCGGATCTTCCGAGGTGTTGGTCTTCCCGGAGGCGTGGGCGGTCATCGCCGAACGTGTCCGGCCCGATGTGCCGCTCCTGCTCAAGGGGGGCTATTCGCGGAAGGACCAAGGCGTCGAGAATGCCACGTTCATCGTTGATACGGTCACACGCTTCGCGGAAGTGCGGGCCAACGGTGAGCTGGCGGTTGCAATCGACTTGAGTCGGGAGCTGGATCTGGCTCCCGGCGTGATGGACGACGTACGGGCGAGTGTCGAGGCGCATGAAGGCTCGGCTCCG
>CANHJV010000201.1 GCA_947461225.1 Gemmatimonadota bacterium
GCGTTGTTCGTGGTCGACGTGGCGCGCACACCGTCGATGACGACGATGGGATCGTTCGACAGCGAGAACGAGTTCTGGCCGCGGATACGGATACGCGAGCCGGTACCCGTGGCGCCGGTCTGCACGACCTGAACGCTGGAGGTACGACCCGAGAGCAAGCTGCCCATGTTCGACACGGGGAGCTCGGCGATCTTTTCGGCGACGTTGATCTGCGCCGTGGCGTTCGCCAGTTCGACCTTACGCTGCTGACCGGTCACCGTGGTGACGACGGCGGCGAGCGAGAAGGCGGCCTGCTTGATCTGCACGTCGGCGACCACCGGCGTGGCGCCGACCGTCACCGTGATCTTCTGCGCTTCGTAGCCGATGCGATTCACATCGAGCGTCACCGCACCGGTCGTGGTGACGCGGAGCGTGTACCGGCCGTTGTCGGCGGTGAGCGTCCCGTTCTGCGTGCCAGCAACCAGCACGCGAACCTGTGCGACGGGATTCCCGGTGGCGGCATCGGTCACGCGGCCAGAAATGGTTCCGCCGGCAGCCTGGGCCTCCGCACGCGGAGCCGCAGTCAAGGAAGCGCCGAACAGCCCTGCCAGCAGGGCAAGTCGTGCGCATGCAGCGGCCAGTGGGCGGCGATAAACGGAATGATGTGGCGAGCGGCTTCGCTCGCCACGATCAGTCGCGACGGGTCCGAACAATCGCATCTCGTGACTCCCTCAGAGAGCTGGATCACTCAACGGCCACCCAGTGTGGCCGAACATGGCCACGACCAACGTTCATACGCCGGACGGCGCACGAACCTGTTGGCCATGCCACTACGGTGCACGGGCGTCGAAACACCCGATTGGCGCGAAGGGAACGGGCGGACGCTGCGAACAACGCGCGTCGAAACCCGAATGCGTGACAAGCACGCGGCAGGAACTTCTGAAAAAGCAGTGCTACGCGGTACAACAGCCCAAACCGACGATCCGTCACCGAGGGCCGCGAAAACCGATCGCGCCGCTACCGGACTGGTATCGGACTGATACAGTATGACCGCGAGAGGGTACGGCGCGGCACGTCCCCTGTCAATATCGAACGGCGTTTAAGGCGCGCAGACGGCAACAATCACTGTCCCGACGACGGACGACACGTCCGCCGACGGGGACGACGGGTACTACGGCGCGAAAGGTGACGGCGACGGTGGCGCCGGCAACGCGAACTTCAGCGTGGACAGTGTCGCCGAATCGGGCATGAGCGCCGTCTCGCCGGCCGGAAGACCATTGAGCTTGAGAATGTAGGCCACCGACGTCAGGTACTGGTCGCGCGTGAGCGTACCTGGCGCGTCGTCTGGCATGGTCGTCCGGATCTGCTCATAGAGCTCGAACAACGAACGACCGACCCACTTCGTCTTGAAATCGGCGCTGGTGACATCTTTCGATTCATGGCAGCCCGCACAGGTGGCGGTCCACACCTTTGCCCCCTCGGCCGCTTGGGCCTCGGTGTACAGCTTCGCGCTGTCGACTACGAACATCGCGGCACGTAGCGGGGATGCAGCCAGAGGCCGCTGCGCGGACATCCGGCTGCCGCCAAAGACGCTGGCGACGAGGACCGCCGAGAGGAACGCGCTGGGGAGGTATTTGCTGATCGTCATGGCCGAGCAAGCTGTGTCGCGGATAGAACGCTGGCAAGGTGGGCGGTACGCAGCATCTCGAAGTCCTGTCGAAAAAGTCGATTGCGATTGTGCGGGGCAGTAGTCATTTTCGCCCTATGACGCTTACCCCGCCTGACTCTGAACGTTTGAATGCCGCGGAGGATCCTACGGACGATCCCTCCGCCTTGCCCCGTCGTGACTTTCTCCGGATGGCCGGTGTCGGCGCCGGCGCCTTGCTCGCCTCTGGCTGTGCCTCCGCCGGTGCCTTTGCCGCGGCGGCCCCCGTCCGCGGCATCGAGCGCGGCCGCGCTAAGGACGGTGGGGTCGGTCATGTCGTCGTGATCGGAGCCGGCGCCTGGGGGGGCTGGACCGCCTATCACCTCCGCGAGCGCGGCGCCCGCGTCACGCTCATCGACGCCTATGGCCCCGGCAACTCCCGATCCACCAGCGGCGATGAGACCCGCGGGATCCGCTCGTCGTACGGCGACCGTGCGACCGGTGAACTCTGGACCCCGTGGGCACGCGCGGCTATCGAGCGCTGGCGGCTCTTCGAGAAGGAGTGGGCGCCAGTCTTCCGGACGTCGTACTTCCATCAAACCGGCGACGTCATCATGCGCTCCACCGCCGAGCCGTTCATCACGAAGACGCTCGAGTTGTGGAAGGCAAATAACGTGCCCCACGAAGTGCTCAACGGCGCGGAGCTGCGCAAACGGTATCCGGTCATCAAAGCCGATGACATCACGATCGCCATCACCGAACCCGATGCCGGGGTCGTACGCTGCCGCGCCGCCACGCAGGCCGTCGCCGCCGTCGGCGGGAAGATGGGCGTAAAGCTCGTCATCAGTCGGGTTCGTCCCGGCCCGATTGTGAATGGATCGATGGACGGCGTCATTCTGGAGGATGGCACCGTCGTTCGCGGCGACTCCTATGTCTTCGCCTGCGGTCCGTGGTTGCGCAAACTCTTCCCCTACATGGAAAATCGGATGCGCGTGCCCATCGGCGTCGCCTGCTACTTCGGTGTTCCCGTGGGGGATTCGCGCTTCAGCTTCCCCAATCTTCCCAGCTTTAACTTCCCCGGTGTCACCGGCTGGCCCGTGCTCCCCGTCGACTCACGCGGATTCCGCGTGCGCGGAGCAATCGCCCCGCCGGCGCCGGCTGCCGGAGCGGCCGCCGCGCCGGCCGCCGTCGGTCCAGCCGCCGGTGCGCCGGTGCCGGCCGATCCGCTGCAGCAGGATCCCGACACGAGCAGCCGTTGGGCCAGCCAGGATCGTATCGATGGCTCCCGTCGCTTTCTCGCGGCGCGGTTCCCGCTGCTCGCCGATGCCCCCCTGCTCGAGACACGCGCGTGTCACTACGAATCGAGCGTGAATGGCAACTTCATCATCGATCACGTCCCCGGCACCTCGAACGCCTGGATCGCCGGGGTCGGACAAGCCGAAGGATTCAAGTTCGGCCCGGTCGTCGGCGAGTACGTCGCCCAGCGCGTGCTCGGCATTCCGGGTGACCCGAAGCTCGTGGCCGCGTTCAAACTGCCGACCGAAGAGTACCAGAAGCCACCCGGATGATGCGACGCCCTGCCCTCCTCCTGTTCGCGGCGCTCTTCTTCGCCTACGAACAGTGGTCGTTCTACACCTGGATGCAGATGCACGGCACGGCCTCGGCCGGCCTCGCGCACGCGTGGACCACGCTCCGTCAGGATCCCATGGTGTTCATGGCCTGGAACGACATGGGTGTGTTCACCGCGATCGTCCTCGTGTGGCTGGCGCGCGACCTGCGCGCCCGTGGCCGCGCCATCTGGTGGTGGCCGGCCACACTCATCATGGGATGTCCACCGCTGCTGGTGTATCTGGCAACCGGTAGCGACGCGTCTCCCCATGGCGCAGCACGCGGAACCGCTGCAGGGGCAGCCCGCGTGCCGTGAGCGCCGCCGCAAGATCGCGCGGCGGCTGATCGAGGGACTCGTCGGTAAGCGCGAACGTGCCCCAGTGCACGCCGATCGCTTCCGACGCGTTCACATCGAGCATCACCTGCACCGCTTCCTCGGGGTTCACGTGCTGCGTACGCATAAACCACCGCGGCTCGTAGGCGCCGATCGCGATCGCGGCCGCATCGAAGGGGCCGAACCGCGTGCCGATGTCGCGCGGCTCTTCCGAGTAGCCGAGATCACCCGAATACCAGAAGCGGAAATCGGGGTGCACGATCGCCCAGCTGCCCCAGAGCGACTGGTTGCGATCGAGCATCGTGCGATTCGACCAGTGCTGCACCGACAGAAAATGCAGTTCGAGCTCGCGCGTGCGTCCCGGCCAGCGCACCACATCGTCCCACGCGCAGCCGATCACCTGAGCGGCGCGCGCGGCGCGCGGCAGGTTCGCGGCAAACCAGGACTCCGTACCACGCGGCACGATAAACGCCGGCGGTCCACCCGTCTGCACCGCCACGTCGCGCATGGAACGCCGATCGAGATGATCGTAATGGTTGTGCGACAGCACCACCGCGTCGATGCGCGGCAACTGGTTGGCGCGCAAGCCGGGCGGCTGATGGCGCTTCGGACCCGCGAAGCGTACCGGTGAGGCCCGCGCACTGAACACCGGATCGATCAGCAGGTTCACGCCGTCGATCTGCAACAGCATCGACGAATGACCGATCCACGTCAACGCCGGTTCGGTACGGTTGGCATGTATGAATGCGAGATCCGGCGCCACTCCGACGATCGGATGGGCCGGCGGACGCGGCAGTCGCTCACGCGCCCGCTGCACCATCCACCGGCCG
This sequence comes from Gemmatimonadota bacterium, assembly GCA_947461225.1. Taxonomy (GTDB): domain Bacteria; phylum Gemmatimonadota; class Gemmatimonadetes; order Gemmatimonadales; family Gemmatimonadaceae; genus Gemmatimonas. Next base: position 4,397 of record CANHJV010000201.1, read on the forward strand.
ACGCCGGCACCATCCACCTCGATGCCGGAGCGATTCGCGTACGGCGGTCCGCCAGACACGCCTACTCCGCGGGCGACGGCGACACACGTCGCTTGTTAGCACGCGCACGGAACGGCAGCAGGAACAGATACATCCCGGTGATCCACAAGCCGAGCACGATCACCGCCGCCGGGAAAAACACCCAGAGCTTGATCACGGGGTGGAAGAACGAGCCATCGTGCAGCGTCTCGATGAGATCCGAACGCCGGTATGCCGACTGCAACAAAGCACCGGTAGCGAGCTCCATCTGGAGCTCCCAGCTCGCAACGGTCGTCACTTTCACGATGCCCTTGCCCGGACGAACATCGAGCCGGTCGATGTCCGCCCAGCTCGAGACCTTCGCTTCGGGCACCGACTGCGCGGTGGCAAGGATCTGCGCCATCGTGACGGTCGGCACATGCACCGCGGTCTTCTGCTCGGGCGGCTGCACCCACGCGATCTGCTTCTTGAGCTGCAGCAGCAAGCCCGTACAGATCACGACGACGAACGGCAGCGCGACGGCAACCGACCCCCAGCGATGCAGCTTCCGATTCCAAATGCGCGGATTGAAGGACGTCACGGCTTCCGCTTCCCCCACACCGGCGGCAGCGGCTCCTTGGTGGCGCGATCGTTCTTCCACGTGGACAGCAATCGCATCGCCTCTTGCACCGCCCGCTCCAACTGCGGGTCGCGACCGGCGATCACATCCTTCGGAAAGTTCTCGACATCGATATCGGGCGCCACGCC
>CANHJV010000202.1 GCA_947461225.1 Gemmatimonadota bacterium
GTTTACATAACATGTATTATACGCATATTATCCTCGCTAATTCCCCACAGAATGTTGCCATATAGGCGTGTATTGGGCGCCTTGCTGTCGCCTTCTTCAACGCTCGCGAGGAGAAGACAAAACGGCGGCCCGGAGCATCTCCGGACCGCCGCATCGTACACACTCATGAATCGTCACTCCGACGATTCACCTACATCGCGTCAGTTCTTACCGGCTCCAGCCAACTCGCCAAGGCGCACGTTGGCTTCCTGCGCCGAGGGACTGTCAGACTTGGCCAGGTCTTCCCAAATCTTCTGCGCGTCTGCGTTCTTGCCGGCGGCCATCAGGCTACGGGCTTCAGACGCCTTGTAGCTGTTCTTGTCGTTCTCGAACTTGGCAGCCGACGAAGCCTTCGCGTAATGCGTGGCCGCGTCCGCCAGCTTCCCCTGCAGTTCGTATCCGGTCGCGATCATCGACTCCATCGACGCCTTGAAATCGGCGCTGGCGCCGCCCACGGCCTTCTCAAGCGAGGCAATACCCTCGGCGTACTTCTTCTGATCGAAGAGCACCTGAGCAAGCAGCAAGGCTGCCTGCTGGCCGGACGCCGTTCCAGCATAGCCATTGGCCACCTTGTCGAGCGCCTTCGTGGCCTCTTCAAGCTTGCCCTGAGCCATGGGAGCCTGCGCGGCATACAGCGCGGTGGACGCCTTCGCGTTCTGACTCGTCGAGTAGCTGCGGTAGCCGAAAATCGCCAGCGCGGCGACGGCAACACCGCCGACCGCCATGCCGATCGGACGGCTGTTCGACTGGAACCAATCGCCGAGCTTCTCCATCGGATCGTCGGAGAGGCTCGAGGAGGACGACGCGGAACGGGACGACTGGGCCATGCGGAAGACCAGCGATGAGGGGCAAAGATGGAAGCGTCCAAGCGCCGAACGCCCGTTCAAGACGGGGGTGCGCGGAGCGGACGGAGATAGCCTTTAAACATAGTGCCGAACGCCACCGGAGTGTACAGGGGCGGTCGCATTCGTGGAAATCATGTCCCCGGCAGGGATCGAACCTGCGGCCTGAAGTTTAGGAAACTTCCGCTCTATCCAACTGAGCTACGGGGACGTCGCCGCGCGCGATGTCCGTCGCCCGGTCGATGCCGAATCTCGCCGATTCGTGCGCTGCACTCAAGGCTGGGCGCGCGTTCTCGCATTTAGAACGTCACGACGGCGTGGACCGCGCGATCCGGCAATCGCGTGCGCCCTTGGAGAAAGCCGAGTTCGACGAGCACGGAGACGCCCACAACCGTCCCCCCGAGTCGCTCGACTAGTCGGCAGGTCGCCGCAGCGGTTCCACCGGTCGCGAGCACATCATCGACGACCAGAACGCGGGCCCCTACCCCGACGGCGTCTGTGTGCATCTCGAGCACGTCGCTTCGGTACTCGAGGTCATATGACTCGCGCTCGGTGTTCCACGGCAACTTGCCGGGTTTACGCGCGGGTGCGAATGGCGCGCCAAGTTGGAGCGCCATCGGCATGCCGAACAGGAAGCCTCGACTCTCGACGCCGACCACATGAGTAACTCCGAGACCAGCGATCGGCGCAAGCATCGCGGTGATCACGTCGCGCATCAACTCGGGGTCGGCGAGAACCGGGGTGATGTCCTTGAACAAAATCCCCGGTGTGGGAAAGTCCGGGACGTCCCGAAGCGTCGCCGAGAGGCGGTCGAAAAGGATGGCAGTCATAATCCGCAAACTACCGCAACCGACCCGCTATCGCTCGATCAGAAACGGCGACGGCAACCCTGCCGCGTCAAAGCTGGTGAGCTCTCGCCGGACGACGTCTGTGACCCTCGAGTGGCGCGGGCCAATCGCAAGGTGGCGCTCCAGGGCGTCCAAAGCCGGCACGTCACCGGACGCGACGAGGACCACGGCGCCATCGGGTTCATTGCGGACCCATCCAGCGAGCCCAAGCGCACGCGCCTGCTCGCGCACATGCCACCGGAAGCCAACCCCCTGCACTTCCCCTTCTACCCGATAGCGGCGAACCGCCAACACCATTACCGACGGACGCCGAGCAAGGCGGCCAACGCCGCGGCGATCGCCGCGGCCTCACCGAGGCGGGGCTCGTAGCCGGCCAAGGAGATCTCACCATCGCGTACGCGGCGAGCGAGCACCTCAAGCGCCCGAGCAGCCGACTCCGTGTTTTCATCACCCGTTCGACGCGCCCGATCGGCCCACGGTTCGACTGCGGGGCTCACTCCGGGGGCCGGCATGCGGTTGGGGGCACCGTGTCGCTCCGTCTGCCGCGGCATGATGTCGATCATATCGTCGTCACCCCATTCCGAGAGCTGCTCCACAGAGGACGTTTCGTCGAACAAGCGCGCGCCCTCCTCGGATGCACCCATGATGCCTTCATGCTCCCGCAGTTGGTCGGCCAACGCCCGCATCTGTTCGGCCGCCTCATCAAGCGCCCAAGCGTCCGAGGGGGTCGAGACCTCCAGGGCGACGGTGATCGTGGGCCACGCGGTGGCGGCAACCGCCTCGTCAACCAGCACCTCCGACGAGGGCGGTGTGCGTGACGCCACCGGCTCCTCGACCGGCTCCTCGACGGGCGCCGCGACCAGCGCGTCGACCAGCGCGTCGACCGCGCGCATCGGCATCGCCGGGGTCGACGAGAGGAAGGCATCGATCCAGGGTAGCCTCAGAGCGGCCGGATCGAGCGAGGCCAACGGCAACTCGGACGAACGTCTCGTTCGGCCCCCGGCTTCCTCGACAATACCCGGCTGGTCATCCGGAGCAACGCCCTCATCTTGCGCCTGCGATCCAAGCGGGGTGAAGTACACCGGTGTCGGGTACGCCGGCGGCAGCTCTGGCGCCAGCACTGCCCCAACGGCGAACGGCGTGACCGAGCGCGGCGTGACCGAGCGCGGCGTGACCGAGCGCGGCGTGACCGGCAGTACCGACCTGACCGCGGGCGTTCCCCGCCAAGGTGCCGGCACATACGGAGCGACCTTCCCACGAGCCGATGGAAACGTACGGTCGACCGGCGCGCTGCCCGTGTTCGGGAACGCATACGGCGCAGCGGACGAGAGCCGGTCAGCGCCGTTGGACGGAGTCGAGGTGGGTGAGGACATAGCGTGGTCAGGCCCTGATTGCCGAAGATGCGCTGCGGAGCGAGCGCGCGCAAACGCACGCGACCGCCAGGTCCATCAGGCCGGCCAACCACCGGCCCCAATTAAGGGGACGAAGCGGACCGGAACGATGTCACGACCTTCTAGTTGTCCGTTTCGTTTGACGAACAGCGTCAGCATCTGCTCATCCCGGTCGCCAAGGGGAATCAGCATGCGTCCACCCTCGGCCAACTGCTCCTCCAGCGCTGGCGGGACGTGAGGCGCCCCGGCGCTGACCACAATCCCGTCATACGGACCATACTCGCGCCATCCGAGGGTGCCATCACCGAGCAAGAGCGAAACGTTACGCACGTTGGCCTGCTGCAGTAACGGTCGCGCTTTATCGAGCAGCGCCGGATAGCGCTCAATCGAAAAAATCTGCGCCGCCAACTCCGCCAGCAGAGCCGTTTGATACGCGGAGCCGGTACCGATCTCCAGCACCTTTTCCTTGCCCGTTAGCATCAGCTGTTCGAGGGCACGCGCATGCACGTAGGGCTGCGAGATCGTCTGTCCGCTCCCGATCGGCAGGGCGGAATCCTCATAGGCACGATGGCGCACCGTTGGCGGCACGAACAAATGCCGAGGCACTTGGTCGATGGCCCGCAACACGGCCAGATCGCGGATCCCCTTCTCCTGGAGCGCCTCCACGAGCCGTCGGCGCGCGCCTCGGAACTCCGGCTCTACAGAGGACGCCACCAATCCGCCGCCGTATCGAGCACATCGCGGTGCGTGAGGTCGAGGTGCAACGGGGTCACCGAGATGTAGCCATCGTGCACGGCGCGGAAATCGGAATCTTCCGGGCCGCTCCACTCCACGCTGCCGCCACCGATCCACAAAATTTCTCGTCCCCAAGGGTCCTTCATCTTTGTGATCGAATCGCTGAAGACACGACGGCCGAGTCGGGTGAGCCGGACGCCCTTGATCTGATCCCCTGCCACATTGGGTAGATTCACGTTGAGGAGCGTTTCGCGCGGGAAAGACGCCAGCGACATCAGGTGCTTCAGCAGATCGCGTAACACGTCGCCCTGCGTCTCGAGCAACGCACCGTCGCGCATGAGGCTACCGGCGAATGAAACCGCAATGGATGGGATGCCAAGGGCTAGCCCTTCCATCGCGGCGGCCACCGTGCCGCTGTAGAGCACGTCTTCGCCCATGTTCGGACCGTGATTGATTCCGCTGATCACGTAATCCGGGCGCGCCTCGAGCAGCACCTCGCACGCCAGCATGACGCAATCGGTCGGCGTGCCGTCCACCTGCCAACGGCGATCAGCGAGCTGTACCGGGCGCAACGGATGATGCAGCGTGAGCGAATGACTGGTCGCGCTCTGTTCACGATCGGGAGCGACGACACTAAGCTCGCCGAGCGACCGACAGGCCTGCTCAAGCACGCCCAATCCCTTCGCGAGAATGCCATCGTCGTTACTGAGGAGAATGCGCATCGGATCGGGTGAAAGACGAAGAGCGAAAAGTGCGCGGTTGGCGCGTTATCGGGGTCGCGGGGCCGGTCGGTCGTTGAGAATTGCCTGCAGCTCCGCGAGATCACGCTCGATGCTCTCGAGCGCTTCCATTTCCAGCGCCGCGCGGGCCGCCGGCCGAAGCGAGCCGCCCTTGCGATGCTCATCCAGTTTCTGGCGTGCGCCGTCGATCGTGTACTTCTCGGTGTACAGCAAGTGCTTGACGAGGAGGATGAGTTCGACCTCGCGACGCGCGTACACGCGGTTGCCGCTCCGATTCTTGGCCGGATTGAGCAGCTTGAACTGGCTCTCCCAATACCGCAGGACATGCGGTTTGAGATCGGTGAGTGAACAGACCTCACCAATGGAGTAGAACTCCTGGATCGGCTCGCCGCGCAGTGCAGCCACGTCAGTCGCGCTCCGCGCGCAGTTCGCGCGCCATCAACTCGGCAACGGCTTCGCGCGGCGCCTGCCCGTCGAACAGAATGCGATAGGTCGCATCGATGATCGGCATCTCGACACCGGCACGGTCGGCCA
>CANHJV010000203.1 GCA_947461225.1 Gemmatimonadota bacterium
GTCGTGATCGAAGACCGCGAAAAGAAGCTCCACCCGCACATCGAGATCTGGCAGTCCAAGGGCGGCAAGGAGAAGCGCGTGCGCGACTTCATCCTGCCCGTGGGCGCCATCATCACGATCGAGGATGGTCAGGAAATCACCGCCGGTCTCACGATCGCCAAGGTCAGCCGCGAAGCGTACAAGACGCGCGACATCACGGGTGGTCTGCCGCGAGTCGCCGAACTGTTCGAAGCGCGTCGTCCGAAGGATCCGGCCACGATCTCCGAGATCGACGGCTTCGTCCGCTTCGGCGAGATCAAGCGTGGCAAGCGCGAGGTGTTCGTGCGCCCCGCCAGCATCGAGAACGGTCAGTGGATCGTCGACGAGGCGCAGGCGGAGCAGGTGTACGAAGTGCCGTCGGGTAAGCACTTGCGTGTGCACGAGGGCGACCGCGTGCGCGCCGGTGACCGTATCTCGGAAGGTCCGGTCAACCCGCACGACATTCTGCGCATCAAGGGACCGCGCGCGGTGCAGGAGTATCTGCTGAACGAAGTGCAGGAGGTCTATCGCCTGCAGGGCGTGAAGATCAACGACAAGCACATTGGCGTGATCGTCAAGCAGATGTTGCAGAAGGTGCGCATCGTGGAGTCCGGCGACACCGAGATGCTCGAAGGCGAGCATGTCGATCGCGCCGCCTTCCGCCTCGGCAACGATGCGGCCAAGAAGGCGAAGATCCGTCCGGCAACGGCGGAACCGCTCCTCCTTGGCATCACCAAGGCCTCGCTCACGACGCAGTCGTTCGTCTCGGCGGCTTCCTTCCAGGAAACCACCCGCGTCCTCACCGACGCAGCCATCCGTGGCTCGCGCGACGACTTGCTCGGTCTCAAGGAGAACATCATCATCGGTCACCTCATCCCTGCCGGTACGGGTATGTACCGTTACCAGGAAGTGGATGTGGAATCGGATGCGCTCCCCGAGCCGGAACCGCTTCCGGAAGCCCTGGAGCCGAACTTCGAAGCGTTGCTGCCGGCGTTCGAGCCGAGCGCGTTTACGATGCCGGACCTGGAGTAGTTGCTGACGATTGAGTGAAAAGGGCGGTCCCGAAAGGGGCCGCCCTTTTCGCGTCTGGTGACTGGCAACTGGCGACTGGCAGCTCAAAACGCTAAACCCAGTGCTCAGTACGCTGTGGTCTGAATTCAGGCGTCAGACTGGGTATAGTGGTCGGAATTCAGCAACGACAGTGCTCGGTGTCGAGCCATTTCCTAGTCGATACTCTGCAGGCGTTTGCGCAATCCGTACAGCATCATGCGGATCTCGCGGCACTCATCGAGGATGGGGGCGATGTCGCTGTCGAACAGCGCGAGGGCCTGAGCGAGGAGGATCTGCTGCTCGACTTCATTGGCGGACCCAATGGCATGACCTACGAACTGTACGAACTCGGCGCGCGAATCCCTCCCCGCGCCCTCGGCAATGTTGAGCGGAATCGACATCGATGCGCGCAGCATCTGATTGCGCAGGCCAGGCGATGCTCTACCGATCAGTCGCTCCCGTCGCTCCACCGCGCGATGCAGGTCGACCGCAAAGGCTCGCGCCCGCGCGAGCACCACGAGGTTCTTCGGATTGTTCGGCATTGGGCGAGCATACGATCCTCGCCGACAAGTGCGTGACCAAACGTGCGCACGCCATACCATCCCCACGCACCATCAAACCCGCTCGGAACTGAGGACTGCCGTTGCCGAATTCTGACCACTATACCCAGTCTGGAGCCAGAACTCAGGCCACAGAGTACTGTGTTGCCAGAAGCGAGAAGTCAGAAGCCAGTGGCCAGTGGCCAGTCAGTCCAGCGGCAGTCCCCGCGGCCTCCGCCCTCGGTTCACGTTCGCCGTGTCCAGCCACGCGTTCACCTGCGTCGCCGCGATCGGGAACGCCTGCTTCGGATCCGCGATCGGGGCCAGCGCTTCCGACATTCGCGTGAACCGACCATTCCGCACATCGGTGAACGTCGTGAGCAGCACCACTGAATCACCGCGCGTGCTGATCATTCCGCTCACCACGAAATCCGCGCGCAGTCCCCAACCCACACTCATGCGATCGGGCATATTGCGTGCGGCGCGATCGGTGAGTTCGTCGGAAACCACGTCGAACTTGTTACTTGGCAATGACGCCCGCACCTGATGCGCGACGGCGCGCGTGATCGTGGTGAAGTCACGCTTGCCGGTGGCGTTCGCGTAGTTGGTCACCACCACGCGTACCCGTCCGTCAGAGGGCGGCGCCAGCATGGGGGTCAGCGTACTCGGCGCCCGCGGTACGTCGACGCGCGCGGTTTGTGGCAGACGTAGCATCGCACTATCCATATGCAGCAGTGCCCGCGCCATGGAGTCTGCGAAGATGCGTCCGACTTCGGCCAGCAGGAGTTCGCGGTCCACCGAGGTCGTCACGCCATTCGCGCTGCGCACGATGATGCGCGTTTCGCTCGCCGGAGCGGATATGCCCGGCAGTGCGACCGTGGGTGCGTTGGTTGCCGTGCGTGATGCACCGCGCTGCACCGTGGCCGTTGCCGCCTGCCGCTTGGTTACCGCGGCGGCGATGGCTAACGATTCGGCGCGGGTGAGTACCACCGCCACGGGCATCGTGGTCGCGCCATCCGTCAGGGTGCGATACACGGTATCCACGCGGGAGGCGCCTGAGTCCGGCAGCGCGGCCGACATCGTGCGCGAGCGGTCGCCCCCCGGGCCCGCATCGCGCGCGTCTGCCATGGAATCGGCCGCGGCCAGGCGTGCGTTGCCTTGGGCGCGCTCGATGCGCTGAGTGGCCACGTAGGCGCCGACGGCGAGCACGATGCCGCCCACGAGCATGGCCGCGCGCGCGGTGGATTTCGAACGCGACCGACGGATCGGCAGCGCGGGGCCGCTCGACATCGGCGGGAGCGCTTCGAGCTCGGCCAACAGCGCGCGCGCCGATACGGGTCGCTTGTTGGCGTCCTTTTCCAGGCACTGCATGATGATCCGCGAGAAGAGCTCGGGGACGTCGGTGTACGAGAGATGCGGCGCCGCCGGCATTTGCGTGAGCTGGGCGGCCAGCGTGGCCTGCGGGGAGGTGCCGATGAAGGGGGCGCTGCCCGTCAGCAGCTCGTAGGCCAGTAGGCCGACTCCATAGATGTCAACGCGGTGATCGGCCGCCGGGTCGGCGGCCAACTGCTCAGGGGCCATGTACGCGGGCGTCCCGATCGCCATGCCGGTCGTCGTGCCGCCGTGCACGGGAATCGACGCGCTGAGCGCCTTGGCCACACCAAAGTCGGTGACCAGCGCGTGCATCCCCGACGTGAGGATATTGTCGGGCTTGATGTCGCGATGGACCACGCCGTGCTCGTGTGCATAGGCCAGCGCGTCGACCACGTCATGCAGGATCCGCACGACGTCACGTGGCGCGAGCCGCTTCGCCGTGTTGAGCGTGCCGCGCAGGGACTCGCCCTCGATGTAGGGCATCGAGAACCACAGCAGCCCATCGTCATCACCGGCGGCCAGCAGCGGCACGATGTGCGGGTGCTGCAACTGCGCGGCCAGTTGAATCTCGCGGCGGAAGCGGTCCACGTTGACGCCCGCCGCCAACTCGGGAGGGAGGACCTTCACCACGACGCGCCGCTGCAATGCGCGCTCCGTCGCCACGAAGACACGAGACATACCCGCGCCGCCGAGTTCCCGTTCGAGGAGGAACTCGCCGTCGAGTGCGCGTTGAAGTCGGGCTTGGAAGTCGCTCACGGGAAAGTCACGGAAAACCAATGGTCCGGCGTGGTCACTGCGCATCACCATTCATACTACCACCGGAGGTGACTCGGGACCTGATTGGCGCACCTTCCTACCCTCAGGTACGTTATTCCGGTCCTTCTGTTAAGACACCTCAACGCGCCGGCATCGATGCCGCGGAGTCTCCAATGTCTACGTCGAACGGGGTGCTCGCGATTCGCCGTCGCGCCCAGCACGGTCTTTCCGTAACGCTGTCCGCCGCCGCTCTGCTCGTCGGCGTATCCGGTTGCGCGAGCACGTCCGCCAGCAAGAGCGGAGATTTCGGCGCCAGCGGCGTGCAGACGGCGGTTATCCAGAATGCGCAGGGGGCTGCCCGCGGGATCACCATGGTGTCGACGACCGAGGTCAACAGCGCCCTGATCAACGCGCCCGTCGAGAAAGCGTGGGTGGCGCTCCAGGAGGTGTACACCACGCTGGGCATCCCCGTGACCGAGTTGAACCAGCAGTCGCGGACGATCGGCAACAACGCGTATCGCGTCCGTCGACGGATCGGTGATGTGCCGACGATGCGCGCGCTGGACTGCGGCGGGGACTCCGGGATGCCCAACGCAGAAACGTACCAGCTGCTGCTGACGGTGAAGTCGCGTATCATCCCGAGCGACGCCGGGGGCAGTGTCGTGCAGACCACGCTCGAGGGAACGGGGAAGAACCCGACGACGGCCGCCAGCAGCGACGTCCGGTGCTCATCGATGGGTACGCTGGAGAAGCGGATCGCCGACCTCGTGAAAGCCAAAGTCGCCGCCAAGTAGCCCGTCCTGATACGGGGACCCGGTTGACCAGCTCACCGACCCGGACTAAGCTTAGGGTTCTGTTCCGTGCCGCCGCAGCCTCCAGCACTCCTGGACGCGGCGATCCACGTAGATGTCGGAGTTCGAACACCCGGCCGGCTAGGCCGTCCGGGCAACCATCCTAGAATGCCTACGATCAATCAGCTGGTCCGCCGCGCCCGTAAGGACGTGGTGGAGAAGTCCAAGGCGCCCGCGCTCAAGAGCAATCCGTTCAAGCGTGGCGTGTGCACCCGCGTCTACACCACGACGCCCAAGAAGCCCAACTCGGCGCTGCGCAAGGTTGCGCGTGTTCGTCTTACGAACCAGCTCGAGGTGACGGCCTACATCCCCGGCGAAGGACACAACCTGCAGGAGCACTCGATCGTGCTCGTGCGTGGTGGTCGTGTGAAGGACCTTCCCGGCGTGCGTTACCACATCGTTCGCGGCACGCTTGACGCATCGGGCGTTAACGGCCGTAACCAGAGCCGTTCGAAGTACGGCACCAAGCGCCCCAAGAAGGGCGCCGCGGCTGCTGCAGCCGCCAA
>CANHJV010000204.1 GCA_947461225.1 Gemmatimonadota bacterium
CGGTCACCGCCAGATAGCCGCCCACCGGCGCGATCGCGAGTCCGAGACCAAGCCACAGGTGTGAATAGCGTGTGAAGCGCTTCGTGTAGCTGTACCCCAGCACCCAGAGCAGCGCGACCGGTGACAGCACGAGACAGAGCGTATTCAACTGCCACGCGGCGACCACGAACAACACACTCGCCACGGCGACCGAGCTTTTGGCCTGCGCCAATGAGAGCGTCCCCGCCGGCAGCTCGCGCTCGGCCGTACGCGGATTGATCGCATCGACATCACGATCAACGATGCGATTGAATCCCATGCCGGCAAAGCGCGCCGCCGTGAACGCCAACAGCACCCAGCCCACCATCGCCACCGTGACCGGTGCCACCACACTCGCGCACAGCACACCGACCAGTGCGAACGGCATCGCGAACACGGTGTGCGGCAGCTTTACGAAGTTCGCCAGGCGCACGAGCAACGATTCGCCGGTCATGAGCTGGCCGTCGCGGGCACCCTTCGGCGGCACGATGCGACTCACGGCTTACTCATGGGCGGCAATCCCAGCGTCGACCACTTCGCATCGACCGCACGCTTCGTGGTCTCGTCCATGGTAATCACCTTCGGCCACGCGCGCGTGAAGCCTTCCTCCGGCCACTTCCGCGTAGCGTCGATACCCATCTTGCTGCCATAGGTGAATGCGCGGCTGGCGTGATCAAGGACATCCACCGGCCCCATGGTGAAGCGCACGTCGCGCTGCGGATCCATGTTGTTCAGCGCCACCCACCACGCTTCCACGGGATTGCGCACGTTCACTTCCTTGTCGACCACCACCAGCACCTTCGCCAGCGACATCAGTCCCTGTCCCCACAAGGCGTGCATCACCTTGTCGGCGTGCCCCGGATACTTCTTGTCGATGCTCACGAACACGAGGTTGTGAAAGCCACCCTCGGCCGGCATGTGGTAGTCCACCACCTCCGGCGTCGTGAGCTTGAGCAGCGGCAGGAAAATGCGCTCGGTCGCGTGCCCCAGATAAAAATCTTCCATCGGCGGGCGGCCGACGATCGTGGTGGAGTACACCGCGTTCTTGCGCATCGTCACGGCCGTGACGTGCACCTTGGGATACAAATCGGCTTCGGAGTAGAAGCCGGTGTGATCGCCGAACGGCCCCTCGACCACCAGCGCCTCGGCCGGGTCGATGTAGCCTTCGATCACGAACTCGGCGTCGGCCGGCACTTCGAGATCGCACGACACCGCCTTCGTGAGCTTTACCGGGTCGCGACGCAGGAAGCCGGCGAACAGGAACTCATCGATGTTGGGCGGAAGCGGTGCGCTGGCCGAGAACATGCTGGCCGGGTCGGCGCCGACCACGATGCACACCGGCATCTTCTCGCCGCGTTCCGCCATCTGCCGCATGTGCTCAGCACCCGTCTTGTGGCGCTGCCAGTGCATCGCCACCGACTTCTTGTCGAGCTGCTGCACGCGGTACATACCCACGTTGCGGATGCCGCGAACCGGATCCTTGCTGATCACGGCCGTCATGGTCACGAACGGGCCGCCGTCTTCGGGCCAGCAGTGCAGCACGGGGATCTTGTCGAGATCGATCTCGTCGCCCTGCCACACGATGTCCTGACACGACGGCGTGCCGCTCTTGGTGCGCGGCGGAAACTTCGACACCTCGAGCAATCGCGGCAGCAGCGACAGCTTGCCGAGGAAGCCATCGGGGACCTTGAGATCCATCAGCGCCGTGATGCGGTCGCCGATGGCATCGAGGTCGTCGACGCCAAGCGCCATCGCCATGCGACGCATGGAGCCGAACAGGTTGATCGCCACCGGATACTGCGAGCGGGTGCCGTCGCGGAGAATCGGGTGCTCGAACAGCAGCGCCTTGCCACCGCCAGGCATCTTGGACACGCGGTCGGCAATCTCGGTGATCTCGAGATGCACCTTGACCGGTTCGGTGATGCGATGCAATTCGCCGGCGCGGTCGATGGCGGCGATAAAATCGGAAAGCGTATCGAGAGACATCAGCAATCAACCGGGCAATACGTCATGTCGTTCCTCACGCGGTCCCCACGTGAATCGCGGCGATGCCGAAGGTGAGGCGTTCCCACGTGACCGTGGTGAAACCCGCGCGGCGCATGTGGCCGGCGAGCGTTTCTTCGGTGGGAAAATGCGTGACGGACATCGGCAGGTAGGTGTAGGCGCTGCCATGGCCGCTCACGAGCCGGCCCACGAGCGGCAGCACATGATGGAAGTACAGGTGATAGAACGTGCGCACGATCGCCAGCGGCGGCGTGGAGAACTCGAGGATCACGAAGCGGGCGCCGGGTTTGAGCACGCGATGCACTTCGCGCAGACCGGCGTCGAGATCGGCCACATTGCGGATGCCGAAGGCCACGATCGCGCCGTCGAGTGAAGCGCCGGCGAACGGGAGCGCCAGCGCATCGGCGCCCACCGGGGCCAAGACGTCACGCGGCGCTTTGCCATGACCGTGACGCAGCATCGGCACGGCAAAGTCGGCACCGGCCACGAAGCCAGCGAACCCCGGCTGCTTCACCAGCGCGGCCCCGACATCGAGCGTGCCGGCGCAAAGATCGAGATAGCACCCGGCGGGTCGCCGGGTCCACTGCAGGGCACGCAGGGCTTTCCGCCGCCACGCCTTATCGATGTTCATCGACAGGACGTGATTGAGCAGGTCATAGCGCGGCGCGATGTCCGAGAACATCTGCTGGACATATTCGCGCTTCCCTTCCCCACGGGCGGCCTGTTCGGCGCGACCGGTGGATTCAGCGCGTTCGGTGGCCTCGTTCGGAGGCAGGACGACTGGCATGGGCGAAACATCGACAGGCGGGGGAGTGCGAGCAAGCGCACGCTCGTGCTAGGTTATGCCATCCGATGCAGACCCTCGACGAGCTGGGAACCCTCCCCGATGCCGATGTCGTTCGCCTGGCGCAGCAGGGCCGTGAGCTCGCGTTTCGCGAGCTGGTGCGCCGCTACGAACGGCCGGTGTTTTCGCTCGTCTTCCGCATGGTCCGAGACCGGGAAACGGCCGAAGACCTCGCGCAGGATGCCTTCGTCAAGGTGCTGAACCACATCGACAAGTACAGCCCCGAGTTCAAGTTCTCGAGCTGGCTGTTCAAGATCGCCAACAACGTCGCCATCGATCACCTCCGGAAGCGGCGCCTGGACACGATCAGCATGGATGGCTCCCCGCATGCCTCCACGGCCAGCGAAGTCGAGGCGACGACCCTCAACCTCGAGTCCGAGCAGGAAAGCGCCCTCGACGAACTCGAGGCCAAGGAACTGGGCTCGGCGATCGAACAGGCCATTGCCAGGCTGCGCCCCGAGTATCGCGCCTGCATCATGCTGCGTCATGTGGAAGGGCGCGCGTACGAGGAAATCGCGGCCACGCTCGACCTGCCCCTGGGCACGGTGAAGACCTACATCCATCGGGCCCGCCACGAGCTCCGGAAATCGCTCGAGGGGCTGCGCGACTGACGGACCGGTGAGAGACCGGTGATAGACGGATGTGTGAAGCACGCTTCGTCAAGAAGACCGAAACCCTGTGAAACCTGACCGCGGGCAGGCGCGTAGTCCCCCGTGGAGGCCACCGATGCATGACAGACACCTGAGATCAGACGAAATCGAGCTCCTGCTGGACGGGGAGGAAGGCTTTGGCGTCGCTCCCTTGAGAGCGCACGTCAAATCGTGCATTTCGTGCCGGCAGGAACTGGACAGTGCCCGGGAGCTCATGGTGGCCCTCGATTCGCTCCCCGACTTTGCCCCGTCCGTGAACTTCTCCGACCGGGTCATGTCTCAGGTACAGGTATTCGAGCCGTGGCACGCGGCGGCGACCCGCACCATGGAGCAGTTCGTCCCGGCCACGCGCCCGGCGCGAATCGCCGCGGGATTCGCTGCGGCCATGACCGCAGGGCTGGCCACCGCCGGTGCCACCTGGGTCGTAGCCCGCGCCGACATGGCGTTCATTCTCACGCAGCTTGGGGCCGAGGGGGTGCGCGACCAGATCGTGGCTGCCTCGAACGACGTGGCGTCGACGGTACTCGGGCAGCCGGGCATTGCCGCCGTGCAGAGTGGTTCGGCGGAGATGGCCGCTCTCGCGGTGGGCGGCTTCGTGGCCATCGTGGGAATGGGGGTCGTTGGGCTTCGGGCCCTGGCCACCGCCTCACATCGCGCCCGGTAGGGTCGTGAATTCCGTGGCCATGACATGCTGACGGCGACCACCAACCTGCTCGCGGTGGCGGGTGTGTTCGGCATCGGCCTGATCATCGGCCTCGTGGTGCTCACCACGGCCGACGAGGCGCTCACGGCGGTGGCGAAGACCGCCGCCCGCGACATCTCGGGCAGCTTCTGGGTGGGACTGCTCTGGCAGCTGCTGGCCGTGCCGCTGCTGGTGGTGCTGGTGGTCGCGTGCGCCATCACCATTGTCGGCATTCTGCTCATCCCGATCGCCGCGCTGGCGTGGGCGATGGCCTTCGCCGGCGCCTTCACCCTTGGCATTCTCGCCGTCGCGCTCGTGATTGGGCGCGCCCTGGCCGGACGCGGTACGGGCAGCAGCGAACGCAGCGCCGCGTTGCGCGGGCTCACCGTTGGGCTCGCCATGCTCAGCCTCATCTGGTTTGGCGCCGCCATCGCCGCGAAGGTGCCGGTGGCCGGCGCCATCGCGCGACTTATTGCCGTGGCGTTTACGTGGGCCGTGGCCACGGTGGGGCTGGGCGCGGTCGTGAAATCCCGCATGGGGGTGGCGCAACTGTCCATGCGCTTCGGCGCGTCGCGATTCGACATGTCGGGCTTCACATCGCGTTGGGGTGCGGCCTCCACCACCACAACCACCGAAGTAGCGGCTCCCGGCTGGCAGACGCCCACGCCGGTACAGGGTGTGGTGGCCGCACGACGCCCGGTAAGCAGCGAGAGCGGTGTCGATAACGGCACGGGAAACAGCCCCACGCTGTAGTCAACGCGACCGCGTGCCGCGCAACAGGCGCTCGCCGGTTTCGCGCAGCAAGGCGCGCAGAATCGGCCAACACCCAGGTCCCGGCTTGATTACGCTCAC
>CANHJV010000205.1 GCA_947461225.1 Gemmatimonadota bacterium
AGCGCCTGCTCCACGACGACGTCCTGGCCGACGATGACTTTGCGCAGTTCGGTTGCGATGCGTTGACCGGCGCCTTGCAGGCGGTCGGCAAGGACGCCGTCATCGAGACGGTCGAGTTCGGACGTGGAGGGGGCCGGAGCAGTCACCTAGTTCCTCGGGGGCTAACGGGTCAACGCGTAGATGATGTAGTTCACGCCGAGCTTGTACGCTTCGTTCGACATGTCGAGCGGGAACATCCCCGTATCGGAGAACTCCCAGTACTCGGACAGGTCGTTGTTGTAATTCACGATCGCCAGCATGCGCTTCGTCGGATCATTGTCCTCGAAGACGCCATAGAACACCGACTTCGCCGCCCGGTACACCGGGTGGTCGTACTCCAGACTCTTGATGCGATAGAACGAGTCGAAGATCGGATGCGACAGCTGCAGTTCGATGGGCCGCAGGTTCGGCAGCACCTTCTTCATCTGGATTTCGAAGTTCATCCAGTGCTCGCCGGCGAAGTCATCAAAAATGATGAAGCCGCCCTTGGCCAGATAATTCCGCAGCCCCAATGCTTCGGCGTCCGATGGACGCCAGAAGCCCGCCTCCGCCATATAGGCGATGGGGTACTTGCCCAACTGCGGGTCGTCGAGCGTGAGGATGTTGCTCGCGTCGATGCGCACGCGCGTGCTCGACAGCTCACTCACGATCTTGGTGAAGTGCCGCTCGCCGCGCGGATAGTCGTGGCTCCACGGAATGTCGCGGCCGCCGCGGAATCCGCCGCCGCCGAACTCCGGCATCTGGTACTTCACCCGCACGAAGGTGAGACGACCGTCGTACGGCACGTTCGGGAGGAACGCCGGCTGGCCGCGTCGCTGCGCCTGCGCCGCGTTCAGCGGAGCGAGCGACGACAACAGCAGGCCGGCACAGAGCGCGGCACGGGTGAGTGACATCATTTGCCGCGAAGCTCCAGCAACAGGGCCTGTGCCTTCTCGAACGACGGCGCCTCTTCGAGCACCTGCAGCAACTCACGACGGGCGCCGGCAGGATCACCGGCATCACGTAGCGCACGGGCCAACTCGTAGCGCGCATCGAGCAGGTCGGTGGGACCCATCGCAATGATCGCCCGGCGCTCCAGCACCGCCCGCGCCCGATCGCCCTGCGCCGCCGACAGCGTAGCCGTGCGCACGTGCACCATCGGGTCGTACGGCCAGATCCAATTCAGCCGGTCGAGCGCACGAATCGCCCCGGCCTTGTCGCCGCGCGCTTCGCGGAGGTCGGCCTCCATCATGTTCGCCTCCCACGCCGTCTCGTTGCGACTCGTGACCTGCTCCACCATCGAGAGCGCACGCGTGGTGTCGTTCGCGGCCCGCGCCATCTCCGCCAGATACCACGACGGACCGTCATCGCCACCGTACTCTGGGAACATGGCCCGCGCCTGCTCGAACAATGCCCGTGCCGCGTTGCGGTCGCTGCCCATCTTCGACGCGGCCTCGCGCATCGTGGCCACGAACTTGCCGCCGCTGCTGTCATTCGGCGTTGCACCGCGCACGGCCGCGATCGCCAGCGCGAACTTGCGCTGCGTATACGCCTCGAACTCAGCGTCGATCTGCGCCGGCGTCTTGCCCAGCACCTTCTGAAACACCCCCGGCGTGTCCATGCCGTCGCGGTACGCCTTGAGCATGGCCGGTAGCGCCGCCGCCCCGCGCGAGGCTTCCACCATCTCGCAGAACAAACTCGCTTCGTAGTAGCTGAACTGCGTCTCCTCGGGAAAACGCGGCCGCAGGAAGCCGTCGCTCAGCTGACTGATGGGGCGCAGCTTGCCATTGGCCATCGCGACCACGTACGACACAGTCGCATCGGCGCCCCAGCCTCGTCCTACCCGACGCTCCTCAAGTACCGACAGTCCTTCCGATAGCCACCGCGGCACCCGATGGTCCGACGCGCCGAGCGTGAAGGCGTGCGTGAGCTCGTGCCACGCCGTGCTGCCCCAGTTGAACTGCCCCTTCTCGCGACCGTTGGGCGTGTCCATGGCCAGCAGACTGCCGAAGCTCACGCCCAGCGCGCCAAGTCCGGCCAGTCCTACGGTGCGCACCGAGAAGTCGGCGTGATACCGATAGAACTCGAGACGCACCGGGGTGGGTGGCTTGTAGCCATAGCGCACCGCCAGCGAGTCGTACGCCTGCTCCAGCAGCGGCACGATATACAGCGCCAGTAAGTCGGCCTCTTCGGGTGGTGCGACCACGCGGAAGCGTCCGCGATCGATCGTGCGGAACGTCTTCATCTTGTCGAGCAGGTCGAGCGTGTTCTTGTGCCACAGGTTGAACGGATCGAGCGCGAACGCCCGTTCGAGTGCCGCGCGTCCGGCGTCCATCTGCCCGATGCGCAGCTGGTTGGTGCCCATCACCCCATAGGCCGGTACATACAGCGAGTCGTAGCCCACGGCGCGCTGTGCGAGCTTCACCGCCTCCGTGTAGCGACGCTGACGCACCGACGCTTCGGCCAGGTCGGTGTAGAACTCGGCCGGTGCCGGCTGCAACGCGGTCACGGCCGCCAGCGCCTTCCGGAAGGTGGCGCTGTCGCCATTCAGGAACGCCATGGAGCCCAGCACCGACCAGCCGACGCTCGATGTCGAGTCGGCATCGATGGCGCGTTGCGCATACACGCGCGCCGAATCGTACGACTCGGCGTCACGATGCATCTTCGCCACGAAGGCCAGCGCCTCGGCATAGCGCGGATCGTTCGCGATACTCAGGCGCGCCGTGGCCATCGGGTTGCCCTTGCCTTCGAATTCCTCCACGCGTGCCATCGCCAGCAGCGCCTTGGCGTCGGTGGGCGAGCGACGGAGGATCCCCTCGAACGACAGGCGCGCATCGGGCGCGTTGTACTTCTCGAGGAACAGCGTACCGGCCCGCAACTGCGCGTCGACGTTGAGCGAATCGGCAGCGGTGGCGCGATCGAACGCGGCCAGCGCCGAGCGTACCGACTGCGCATTGCCCACGCCCAGCAGCACGTAGGCCCGACCGGCCGAGAGGTATTCGTCGCTGTTGCGCGCGCCACCTTGTTCGTATGCCGCCGTAATGCGGCGCGCGCGCTGCGTGGCATCACGGCGATCCCCTCGCCGCGCCGATGTTTCAGCGGCCGCAATCTCCGTGGCCCAGCGATCGGGGCCCGGTACCCGCGGCGGCAGCGGTGCCACGCGAACGGCGGGTTGCGCCGCGGCGCGATCCTGCCCGCAGGCCGTGAGCGGCGACATCGCCGACAAGGCCACGAGCATCCACACCAACCGCTTCACGTGCCACCTCCGGCCGCGCGAATCGCCTTCGTCTTTTCGGCCAGCGCCAGCAACAGCCGCTCGAGCTCTGCGTCGTATGCGTCGGCGGTCATGGTCGCCTTCTTCGTGCGCAGCGACGCGACCTCCGACTCGAGCGCCTGCCGCTCGGCCATCAGCGCCGCGATGCGCGGATCCGCCGACGCGGACGTTTTGCCGAAGGCGACGCGCGCGGCCAACAGCGAGTCGCTCACCAGTGCGTGCTCCGTCTGCATGCGGTTGCTGCTCGTGTACACCTTGCCCACTTCCGTGCGCGCAAAGCGGAACACTTCGAACACCGACAGCCGGCCATCTTTGTCGGCGTCGGCGGCGTCCATCCCCAGCCCGCTGGCGAAGTGCTGCAGGAATACCGACTCGTTGCGTTCGTTCGAGGTTTTGGTGGCGGTCACCACCACGCGATTCGGTGCCGTGAGCACGGGCACGAAGTCGCCGCTGCCGGTGGCGGCATTCACGAACACCACCTGCTGCTTGCCAAAGCCCGACAGCCACGACGCGTAGTCGGTGGCGGTGGCATCGGGCCCCGGCAGATTCACTTTCGACTGCGCGCCGTCGCCGCTGCCGTGCCCCATCAGCATCACGAACAGCACATCACCCGGCTGCACGCGCGACGACAAGCGCCGGAACGCCTGCGCGATGTTCTCGCGCGTGGAGCGCCCCGACGACAGCGCGGTGCGCACGGAGTCTTCGGTGAGCACGATGAGACTGGAATCGCTCACGCCCCAGCGATTCGTCGCGGCATCGCGCGCCGACTGTGCCGACGCCTCGAACGAGCGCTTGAACTGCGGTTCCCCCGACAGACCGATCACCAGCAGCACATGCGTACGCTGCGCGTGCACCGGCAGCGCGATGGCCAGGGCCAGCGCACCGTGCATCGCGAGCGTCCGCGCATATCGTGTAAGCATTCGCGTCATGCGAGTCCCCTCCACCGGCGATATCCCCACTCCGCGCCGAGCAGCAGCGCGACCAATAGGAATACCGCCGGCATGTCCCACAGGTCCTTCGCTTCACGCACGGTCACGCCCGCTTCGGTGAAAACGGCGTCCTCCGCCAGCTTGCCGGCATCGGCCAGCGGGTAGTAGCGACCGCCGGTCTCGTCGGCGATGCGACGCAGTAGCGAGGAGCGCAGTTCTGCTTGCGCCACATCGGCGCCGCGCTCGTCGACGAGCAGCGAGCTCGTGGCCGTCTGCACCGAATCGCGACCACGGGTGGCCACGGCGTCGAGCACGTAGCGGCCGGTGTCGTTCGGGGTGAAGCGTGCGGCGTAGGTGCCGTCTTCACGAAGCGTCCATTCCAGCGGCACATTCTGCGTGGTGCCGGTGGGCGAGGTGACGGTCACGGTCACCGTGGCATCGTTCACATCGGTGAAGAACGTCGTGCTCACGCGCGCGCGCAGCGACACGGGCTCTCCCGGGGCCACGCGCGATGGCGAGGCCATGATCTCGAAAGGGGCGGGGGCCTCTTCCACCATCCAACGCACCAGCTGACGCCACAGC
>CANHJV010000206.1 GCA_947461225.1 Gemmatimonadota bacterium
CAGCCGCAGCCGTCGTCGCCGCCACGCGCACGTGGCTGGAGCGCGCCGTGATCGGTTTACAGCTATGTCCGTTCGCGCGCGCGGTGTACGTGAACGAACAGGTGCGCTATGTCGTGAGCGATGCGCCGACTACGGCGGCGCTGCGCGCGGAGCTCGAGCGCGAATTGCACACGCTGATACACACGGACGCCAGCGTCCTGGATACGACGTTGCTCATCCACCCGCAGGTGCTCACTGATTTCCTCGACTACAACGACTTCCTCGATGTCGCCGAGGCGACCGTCGAGGCGTTGGGGCTCTCAGGTGTTGTGCAGATCGCCAGCTTTCATCCGGCCTATCAGTTCGCCGGCACCACCAGCAACGACGTGACGAACTTCACCAACCGCTCGCCGTATCCCATGCTCCACCTGCTGCGCGAGGCGAGTGTGAGCCGCGCCGTGGCCGCATTTCCGGATGCCCCGACCATCTACCAGCGTAACCTCGAGACCATGCGCCGCCTTGGCACGCAGGGCTGGGCGGCGTTGGGTCTCGAAGCGTCGGCGCGCGAAGCGTCAGCTGGTCCTACGGAGTGACAGGCCCCACTGCCTGAAGGGCTGCGTGCGCTGGTGCGCGACCGATTCCACTTGAACGCGTGTGTGGCGGCTGCGCGTCCGTGTCGCGCGTTAGATCGGTCGAGTGAATAGGCGTTATGCGTACTCCGGCGGGTTGTATGACCACTGGCATTTTGGTACGTCAAAATGTACGTCGCTATGTACATGCTTTCAGGAGCCGTATGTCGACGCTCAAGCCGAGTCGTGATATCCAACCGGTGACGGAGTTTCGCGCCAAGGCCGCACAGTTCATCGAGCAGGTGCAGGCGACTGGCGAACCCGTGATTCTTACCCAGCACGGCCGGAGTGCCGCCGTGCTCCTCGACGTCGAGTCGTATGAGGAAATGCTCGACGAGCTGGCGCTGCTGCGCGATGTACGCCAGGCCGAACAGCAGGTGGCGGCCGGGAAGACGGTGACGCACGCGGCGGTTGCGAAGCGGCTTCGGGCGCGACTCGGGCGATGAAGGTGGTCTGGTCCCCGCTGGCAGAGCAGCGGGCGATCGAGGCCGTGGAGAATATCGCACAGGATCGACCGCGGACGGCCGCGGCTTGGCTTGAAAGACTGCTGGAGCGCGTGAGCCAGCTCGACCGATTCGAAGCGCAAGGCCGCGTGGTGAGTGAAATTGGCATTCCGGCCTATCGAGAGATCCTGCACGCGCCGTATCGCATCATCTATCGCGTCGACGCGTCACGTGTGGTGATTTTGACGCACCGGCATGTGCGGCGTGCGTGGGACGCTGCGGACGTCGACGACGCATAACGTTGCGCTGCTGTCGACAGCGACGATGCGGTTCGCTGCAGGAGCAGATGTGATTGCACGCCGTACCGTTGCCACTCCGTTCGCTTTGGCCGTTCCGGAGGGGGCGTCTTACATCGGGACTCTCATCGACCCACCGATGACGTGGCGCAGCTCGACATCGGAAGATCACCAACCTCACGACGCGATGGATCGTGCCGAGATCCCCTTGCCCAGCGTGAAGCTCGACCCGACGGCACTTACCACGGCGTTCTTGCGCGTCAGCCCCGCGCGGGCTCGGATGCGATACACCGCCTCGATGCCGGTGCAGTGTCCGCCGAGCAAGTACGTCAGCCCGGCCTGCTTGGGCTTGCCCGCAGTCCACTCGAGCTGTTCGTCCGTCGCGTTGAACAGATGGAACCCGCCGATCGCGGCGTGCAGCGGGGCGTCTCGTACCACGCGCTGGGCATAGGTCACGGTGTTGACGACACCGGCATGCCCGCAACCGGACACGAGCACCAGGCCGTCGGCCGTGTCGATCACCAGCGAGGCATCCTCGGGTACGTTGTCCTCGAGATCGCCCGCCGGCCCCTTAAAGGCACCGGCGAACAGCGACTCGTCACTCCACGCCGCTTCCACGCCCATGGCGAACAGCGCTTTGGCCTCCGAGGCGAAGTAGAGCGCGCCGTCCTGCTCGGCGTAGAACAGCCGCTTCACGCCAAAGCGGTCGCGCGGGGCAAAGAGGCGCTGGTTGCGCGAGTCCCAGATGATGAACGCGAACTCGCCACGCAGCTGATGCACACATTCGGGGCCGAGCTCCTCATAAAGGTGCAGCGCAACCTCGCTGTCCGCCCGCGGTCAGCCGTCTTGGAACGGAGGAGGGGGTGGCGGCGGTGTAGACTTCGTAATGTTGCGCCCAACATTCGTGGGATCCATGACGGCACCGGTCACCGCTCCTAAACCGCCGGTTATCCCCTCGAGTGCGCTGTCGTCCAGCAGCTCTGACTCGGGGACCTGCTCTTCATCTTCACGCATGGCTTTCTCTCCAAAAAACCCGGGGTTGTCGTAGAAATTAGGGTGAGTTCCAACACGGGAACTCGGCAGAATATATCCGCTCAGCGGCGATACCCGCCAGATTCGCGCAGCGGCTTGCCACAGTTCGGGATCGTCGTTGGTTGACCGTTTGGCCCCGCCGGCATGGGACTCATGAGTGTGCGTGAGCTGCGCTGTCGAGTGTGATCGCATCTCAGCATCACGAGCCACGGCTGCCGATAGCGACGATGCGGTACGCCGTGTAACGGCTATTTGTTCAGAGTCGCTGCAGCAGAAGCCAGCGTTGTGCCGCACGCGCGCTGATGCGCGACCGATTCCACCCGAACCAGCGACCGTCGGCCAGCGTACTGCCGGTGGCGTAGCGCGTCTGGATGGCCGCACGGAGCTCGAGCTGCGTGGGCGCGGGCAGCGACGCCAGCTGGTCGACGATGGTCGGGAGCGCATCGGGTGAGAGTTCGTTGGCGAGATACGCAATGTCGAGCGTCCCCGTGCTGGCAAAGCGGTCGATGTTGCGCCTGGCGATCCAGGTTTCGTGGTTCCAGTACAGCAGTGCCACGAACAGCACGGTGCCCACGGCGGCCGTGCGTCGAAACAGGCGGCCGGTATCGAGCGTGCGCGCGATCTCGGCTGCGAGCAGCACGAGGGCGATGGCCACCACCGTCATGTACGCTTGCGCATACAGCCGCGCCGTGGTGAATCCGTAGGCGGCTTCATACAGCAGCACGCGATGGACGGCGGAGGCGAGCAGCAGCAGGACCGCGACGACGAGCGAATACGCCACGCGCTGTGCCAGACGCGCATGTCGATCACGTTGTCCGTACTGCTCGGAGAGCAGAATGAGCAGCGCGCTGGCCGTGGCGACGACGGTGAGCTCTCCAAAGCCCCGTCGTGCGTACTCGGCGAACGTCATGTCCGATGTCGCGGCATTCGGCCGTGTGCCGAAGAGGTAGCCGATTTGCAGCGCCAGAAAGAGCCAGAGCAGCGCGGTGACCGCGGCGAGCAGCATGACGCGCTCCGTCGAGCCAAGCCAGCGCACGGGCTCGCGCTCTGTCGTGGCCAGCGGTGGTGCGGCCTCAACGGCGCGACGCAGTGCGTGCGGGACGGCGCGAAGGAGTGCCACGGGTGGTGCCGTTGCCGCGAACCGCGCGGTGATGCGGCGGAGCGAGGGATCGGCCGCCAGCAGCATCTGCATGGCGAGCAGGATGACGACCGAGGCGAAGAGCGCGACGTGCAGCAGGGCGCTGGCGGTGACGGTGGCGGCACCGGCGATCAGGGTGGCCGCGACGCCGAGGCTCGGCACGACGTACCCGCTCCGCTGGGGGTGTCGATCGCGATGGAGAGTGGTCAGTCCCGTCGCGGCCGCCCCGGCGCGTGCGCTACCTTCCGACGGCGGGCAGTCCTCAGGCGCGCGATGCGCATCGTTCCTCACACCCACGTGGCACTCGAATGATTCGTGCGTTGGCCGTCGTGCTCTTCGCCTGTGCGTGCGTTGGCTGCAACGAGCCGAATCCGCGCGGTTCCACGCTGAAGGTGTCGTATTACGCGCAGGATTCGGCGTTTGCGAGTGCGGAGCCGTTGCGCGTGTCGGTTGGCTCCGGCCAGCAGCTCCGAAGCCTGCGCGGCATTGAAATGGCGCCGTACCATCCGTTTTTCGTGTCGGGCGAGATGCCGCTGGACAGCGGTGCCACGTGGCCGATCACCGTGGTGATGCTTGGGGCAAACGCCGATACGGCGGCGAAAGCGCAGCTCAACCTCGGTCCGGTCGAGCCAGCGATGTCGTACACGCTTGGTGTGATTGCCGGCGGCCGGCATCCGTCGGGTGCCGCGTCCCGGTGTGGATCACACGTCGCCGTGCCGCTGCGACGGGCGGGCGGGGCGGCAGTGAGCGACTCCCTCTACGTGAGCATCAGCGGGATGCGCGACGGCGCCGAGTGTTGAGCGCCGACGCGCGCTGACGTCAGTCGCCCGTCGTGAGCCACAGCTCTGACAGCGCCACATCCGCACGGAACGCCGTCTTCGCCGCCACGATGCCGATGCGCACGATACGGCTCACATCGAGCGGCGTGCCGATCGACACGGGGGTGAAGGCACCCCACTCGAGTACCACATGCGTCCACTCGCGTGACACCGGCAGCGGCGCGCCATAGTACTGCCACGGCGCGCGCGTGTCGGCGGTGCGCAGATGCACGAAATACGACCCCGGTGTCCCGCACACGCTGAGCGCCACGCCGCGAAAGCCGCGGGCATTCACGCCGCTTCCCGGCGGATTCCCCAGCGAGCAGGCTACCTGGATGAATCCGCCGTTCTGCTCGAGCGACACGTTGCCCGTGAGGTGCAGCGCGTAGCGACCGTGCACGGTGGCCATGCCCCCGTTGGCCACGCTGACACCGCCCATGACGCGATCGGAAAACACC
>CANHJV010000207.1 GCA_947461225.1 Gemmatimonadota bacterium
CCGCGATAGATATTGACCTCGAGCTTCTCGAGCTCAAGCAACGATAGCAATTCTTTGACGACGCTCATGCTGCGGAATATGCCCCCGAGTTGTGGTCGACGCGACGCGGCGGTAGCATGGGCGCATGAATCGCGCGCTTCGCTCCTTTCTCTTGGCGTTGGTCTGCGCCGTCGCCGCCTGGTCGCTTTCCCGCACCCAAGGCGCGTCGCCACCAACGCGCCCTGCCCCAGCGGCGACCCCTGCTGCCCGCTCGGCTCCCGAATCGGCTCCAACCGGCCCGTCGCCGTCCACCAGTCTGGTCGGCTTCCGTTCCGCCGCCCGCTTAGTCGAACACTACGAGAAGCACGGTCGGGAGTTCGGCACCGTCTCGCAGGTGCAGTACCTGCAGCTCGCCCAGCAGTTGCGTGATGCGCCGGTGGGAGGCGACATCGTGGAGGTCGTGCGCCAGGCGGACGGGGTGATCTCCCGCTTCGACCGCGGCAGCGGAGCGTTTCTGGCCGCCGACCCCGACGGTACCATCCGCACCTTCTTCAAGCCGAACGACGGCGAGGCCTACTTCCGCCGTCAGGCCCGTCGATCCCCCCGATCCTGAGCCGAGGCGAACGTACCGATGATCAGCGCCGACCAGCTCCTGGAGCAGTGGGCCCGCACCGTGAACGACGTGGAGCACGGCTACGCGCTCACCTACGAGGACTACCTGAACGACCTCGACGTCCGGCGGGCCCTCGACGACGCCCCCCTGCCCCATGCCGCCCGGGAGCAGCTGGCGAGCCTCGACGCCCGCTTCCAGGCGGCCACCTTCCCCTCTGGGGAGTGCGTCTGGGGGGTGGAAAACGAGGAGGCCGAAGGGTGGGACCGGGTCACCCACTGGTACTACTGGCGACTGCCAACTCACCCCGGACCAGCCTTTCGCGCCGACTGACCGATTAGCTTTCAGGGCTATGTCCCAAAGTCCTGACTCCCCGGAAGCCAGCGTCGGCCTGTCCGAGCGCGTTCGCGCCGCGACCGAGCTGCTTGAACAGTTCGCCGTCAACCGGGCGGAGCTGCTCCAGCTCACCGAAGACGATCGCAATCGCCTGCTCAAGGCCGCCGGCGAGGTGTCGCGCCCCGACGCCATCCTGCGTCGCCAGATGGTCAAGGCGACCAAGCGCAAGAAGCGCGTCGAGAGGACGATTCGCGTGCAGGAGGCCGAGTCGCAGCTGCAGGAAACCGGCATCCGCCGCCTGCGCCGTCAGACAGTGTTCACCACGCCCAACTATCTGCTACCGGCCTCCGACGAGCAGACCACGGTTGAGTCGGATCCCGACTTCCGCGAGGCGCTGGAAGAGCAGCATTGCTACGTGTGCAAGCGCGACTTCACCGTGCTGCACCACTTCTACGATCAGCTCTGCCCCACCTGCGCCGACTTCAACTACCGCAAGCGCGGTGAGTTGGCGGACCTCACGGGACGCACCGCCCTGCTCACCGGCGGACGTGTGAAGATCGGCTATCAGGCCGGTATCAAGCTGCTCCGGTCGGGCGCCCGTCTCATCGTGACCACGCGCTTCCCGCGCGACTCAGCCGCCCGCTACGCCGCCGAGCCCGACTTCGAACAGTGGTCGCATCGCCTTGAGATCTTCGGTCTCGACCTGCGTCACACGCCGAGCGTGGAAGCGTTCTGTCATCACCTGATGGAAACGCACGACCGGCTCGACTTCATCGTGAACAATGCCTGTCAGACGGTGCGTCGTCCGCCCGACTTCTACAAGCACATGATGGACGGCGAGACGGCCGCCCTCAGCAGCATGCCCGAACAGGTGCGCAAGCTGCTCGGCGCCTACGAAGGCGTGCGGGGCTATCACATGCTCCCGGGCTCCACCGACGCCGAAGATGGGGAGATGCTCACGCCGAAGAATCTGCCGCGCGCGCTGGCCGAAGTGGCGGGCATCACGCACGCCGCTGAGCTATCGCAGGTGGCGCTGTTGCCGGAAGAACACATCGATCGCGGGCACCTGTTCCCCGAGGGCAAGCTCGATCAGGACATGCAGCAGGTCGACCTGCGTGACCGCAATTCGTGGCGGTTGCTGATGCATGAAGTGCCGAGCGTGGAACTGCTGGAGGTACAGCTGGTGAACGCGATCGCGCCGTTCCTGCTCAACGCGCGGCTCAAGCCGCTCATGCTGCGCACGCCGAATCGCGACAAGCACATCGTGAACGTGTCGGCGGTGGAAGGACAGTTCTACCGCAAGTTCAAGACGACGCGTCACCCGCACACGAACATGGCCAAGGCCGCGCTCAACATGATGACGCGCACCTCAGCCGCCGACTACGAGTCCGACGGCATCCACATGAATGCGGTGGACACCGGTTGGGTGACCGACGAAGATCCGGTTCACATTGCGGAAAAGAAGGTGGCCGAACATCGCTTCCATCCGCCGCTCGACATCGTAGATGGCGCGGCGCGCATCGTCGATCCGATCATCGACGGCATCAACACCGGCGAGCATGTGTGGGGCAAGTTCCTGAAGGACTACACGCCCACGGACTGGTAGCCCGTGCGCGCCGCGTAGACAGTTAAAAACTCAACCCGCGCAGATACTCGAAGTTCATCTTCGCACTCGCCAGTTCATCGGCCGCTCCTTCCTGCTCCACGAAGCACGGCTTCTTGGCCAGCTCCGGCACGGCGGCCAGGAATGCGCGCACGTCGAAGACCCCCGCGCCCAGCTCGGTGTCGGCCTTCTTGTCGGCCACCACGTTCTTCAGGTGGAACGATCCGATGCGGTCCTTGTAGCGATTCAGGTAGTCCATCGGATCGCCACCGCCCATCAGCATGTTGCCCACGTCAAGCTGGAAGCGCACGAACTTGGGCTCCGTGCGCTTGAGGAAGACCTCGAGCGGGAACTCGCCTTCGATCTTCCGCTGGTGATCGGGCTCGTTGTGCAGCGCCAGCCAGATGCCGGCGCGGCGCGCCTCTTCGCCGGCCACGTTGAAGCGGTCGGCCCAGATCTTCCAGGCGTCGATCGATCGCTTCGTTTCACTGGGCAGGCTGGGCACCACCAGATACTGGTGCCCTAGCAGCTTCGCCGTGCGCAGACTCTCCGACCACTCGCTGAGCAGCGTTTCCGGCGCGATATGGGCCGACGTGGCCGTCAATCCCTCGGCCTTGAGCGTCGCCTTCACCTGACTCGGCGAGCGATCGAAATTCTTGAAGCTCCAGAGGAGTTCCACGTCGGTGTAGCCGATGGCGCGGATCGCGGCCAGCGTCTTCTCCGGGTTGTCCTTCATCGCTTTCCGCACGGCGTATAGCTCGAGGCCGATGCGGTCCAAACGACCGGCTGGCGCTTCGCCGGGAGTGGCAGAGGCGGCGCGAGACAGAAGTGCGCTGGCGCCCAAGGCACCAGTACCAAGAGCGGCGAGGAAGGAGCGACGCGGCATCGGGTTCGTCATGCCTTGAGGTTACCGGCGAAAAGCTGAACGCGCGACCGTGCGGGTGCGTAAACTTTCCGAGAGTCCCTCCCACCTCCGGAGTCGAGCATGTTTGTGATGTCCCCCCGACGGGTCGCGTCCCGTCTGGCTACAGCCCTTGTGGTCGCCACCCCCGCCCTGGTTCAGGCGCAGAACGCCAACGCCGGCTGGGATGCGCAGCAGATCCTGCGCACCGAATCGTTCGTGAAGCCCCCCGAGAATCTCGTGCGGATCATCACGACGCCCCGCGTCGATATCTCGTTCACGAATGCGAGCCCCGATCGCCGCTGGTTCCTGCGCGCCACGGGCAGCGATCGCGGGGACATCAAGGCGTACGGCGCGCCGCACATCTGGCTGGGTGGCGTGCAGGTCGACACGCGCGCCAATCGTGCACGGTCGCTGACCACCAGCAATCGCAACGGCCTCACCCTCGTCGATCCGAAAACAGGCACCACGCGCGCCATCAGCGTGCCCGCCGGTGCGTCAATCTCGTCTCCGGTGTGGTCGCCGCGCGGCACACACGTGGCGTATATCGCCAACTTCCCGACCGGCTCGTACGTGTACCTCGCCGATGTCGCGAGCGGCACGTCGACGCAGCTCTCGCGCCGTGCGCTGCTGGCCACGGTGGTAACGACCATCGAGTTCACCGCCGACGGTCGCTACATCGCCGCGGTGTTGGTACCGGAGAATCGGGGCGCAGCACCGGAGCACGGAGACGGTGGCATCGAGGACGGTCCGCAGGTGCGGCTCACCGATGCCCGCGCCGTCCCGCAGCCGGTGCATTTCAGTCTGTTGCAGGATCCGCATGACAAGGCGCTGCTCACGTACTACACCAAGGGGCAGCTCGCGCTCCTCGACGTGAAGTCCAAGGCCGTGCGTGCCATCGGTGCGCCGGCCACGATTCGTGACATCGATGCGGCACCCGATGGCGCCTTCGTCCGCGTGACGCGCATGACGGAGCCGTACTCGTATCTCGTGCCGGTATCGAGCTTCGGCTCAGTCGAGGAGTTGTGGGATGCCAGTGGCAAGGTGCTCACGACGCTCGCCACCACGGCGCTGCGCGAAGGGGCGCCCGCCGACAACGGAGATCCGACGGCGGCACCAGCCGCGCCCGGCGCCGCCCGACGCGGAGTCGGCGCCGACAGCGCCAAGCGCAACATCCAGTGGAATCCCATCGGCACCGGACTGCTGTACGTGCAGACCGGCAAGGTCGTGCACTGGCGCGCGCCCTTCGGCGCCAACGACACCACGGTGCTCTTCCGCGGTAGCACGCAGCTGAGCACCGTGCTGTACAGCAGCGACAGCAGCACGATGTTCGTGACCGACAGCGGCGCCACG
>CANHJV010000208.1 GCA_947461225.1 Gemmatimonadota bacterium
GACGTCGCCATCGACGTGCATCGCCCCGTCCATGCTGCCGACTCGCCGGTGTCGCTCGACATCGCCCCCGAGACTCCGCCGCCGCGAGGCTGAGCGCCCCGCTCTCCGGTCCCCACCGGATCGAGCCGCTGTACCGACGTCTATCACGTCGTCTTCACATCGTCTTCACCTCGTCGCTGCTGATGCCCGCCCGTGCCTGTGCATGGCGCGAGGGCGTCGGCTCCACGTTGCGCGCCCCTGTGGTGCTGCGCACGCTCCCGGTTCTGCTCATGATTTCGTTTTTGATTCCCCCGCGCCTCGGCGTTTCGGGGCTGTTTTCCGCTGTCACCCTCCTCGCGGTGCCCTTGGCACCCCTGTCGGCGCAAACCGACTACTACAACACCGATGCCGGACGCCCCGTCCGCGTCGAAGACGCCTACGCCATCGAGCGGCGCGCCGTCGAGCTCCAGATGGCCCCGTTTCGCCTCGAACGCTCCCGTGGCGGCAGCTACCGCTGGGGCATCGAACCGGAGATCGCCGTCGGCCTGCTGCCGCGCACGCAAGTCGAGGTCGGCTTTCCGCTCGCCCACGTCGAGGGCGTTGCCGGACGGCGTCAGACCGCACTGGCCGGTATCGAAGCCTCCGTGCTCTACAACCTGAACGCCGAGACGCGGCTCCCCGCCCTGGCGATCGTCGCGGATGTCATTCTCCCCGTGGGCGCGATGGCCCCCGACAAGGCGTATCCGTCATTGAAGGCGATCGCCACGAAGACATTGTCGTGGGCGCGGTTTCACGTGAATGGACAGGTCACCATGGGAGACGCGCCAATCGCACCGGCAACCACCGGCAGCGCCGCACCGACCGCCGAGCTCTCGCGCTGGTTGGTCGGCGTGGCGGTCGACCGCACCCTCCCGCTCCGCTCGCTCCTCCTCACCGCGGAGCTGGTCACCTCGCAGCCCATCGACGCGACCGAACCGACCGCGTGGGATGTGGCCGGTGGCGCGCGCTATCAGCTGAGCCCGCGGCTCGCCGTCGATGGTGGTGGCGGCTACCGCCTCTCTGGCAGCGATGCCGGCTGGTTTCTCACCGCCGGTGCCGCCGTGTCGCTTGGACTGCCCTGGTCTCCCCGCCGCTAACCGCGAACTCATCAGATGACACACCTCAGACTTTCGCGGACGCTCATCACCGGCGTCATCGGTGCGACGCTCGCGCTCGCAACGCTGTCCGTCCCGCGCACCGCGCAGGCCCAGTGGACCACGACGTACGAACAGTTCTATCTCCAGGCCTCGCACAACTGGACGTTTCGCAACGAGTACGCGTCGGCCGATCGCTTGTTCAATGCCTTTGACTACGGCCACGCGATTCTGTACGAAACGCTCTGGACCAAGCCCAACGCCCCCGCGTCGCGCCTTGAGGTAAAGGAATTCGATTACCTCACCAAGACGGTGCTGGTGAAGCCGCCGCGCGTGCCGCTCGAGGAGGCTGCCATCGAGCCCAAGTACGCACAGCTCGCGCCCGAAGCGAAGGTGATGTTCGACTGGGCGCACTTGTTGCACCGGCAACTGTACGATGTGCTGGCCGACGAACGTCTGAGCGACGCGCAGCGTGACACCGAAGCGCAGCGGTTGCTGGCGTACTACAAAAGCCGCCCCGAACTCGCATTCAGCTCGAAGCCCAAGACGATGGCGCTGATGCAGGAGCAGTCGTACTCCCTCGCCTTCCGCAAGAAGTATCCGAAGTTCAATGGACTCATCTGGGGCTACCACTGGCTGCAGGTCGGTTTGTACGAACCGCTCCTCGTTGGCCACACCGTTGCCGCGAAGCAGGCCGGCGTACGCGCCACCGTCGCGCGCTTCTGGCAAATGGTGGACGGCGCACCGACCGCTCTGCCCTACCAGATGCCGATGACGGCAGCGGTGGCGCCGGCGTTCGCCGCGCGGTTTCCAGAGGCCGCGATCATCTTCGACAACCTGCACTCCATGCATGACGTGGTGTCGGATATTCTGAGTAACGACACCGTGCCTCGTGACCGCAAGCGCGCCGAGATCCTGCGCGCCGCGCGGTTGTACCGCGACGACACGTCGTACGTGATGCCCGTGGCGGCGTGGCTCGCCATGTCGAACCATATGGGCATCGAGAACATGGGCGGGCCGTCGGCGGGATTCCTGCCGACGCTCCCCACACCCACAGTGACCGCTGGCGCTGTGATGACGCACGACTGGGAGACCGGCGCCATGAAGGGCTTCACGTACGGCTCGGCGGTCGGTGGTGTCGCGTCCGGTGGCGAGCACGCGGGACATGACATGGCCGCGATGGCCATGCCGGCGACGCCGTCAACGACACGGTCAACGACACCCGCGGCCAACGACAGCGCCGACGTGGCCGCGCTGGTACACCGCTTTCACGACGCTCTCGAACAGGGCGACAGTGTTGCGGCGATCGGACTGCTTGCGGACGACGCCGAGATCCTCGAGAGTGGGTCGGTGGAAACGGTGGCAGACTACCGCGCCCATCATCTGCCCGCTGACATCGCGCTGGCGAGGGCCATCAAGAGCACGCGCTCGCCGCTCCGCGTGCTCGTTCAAGGTGACCTCGCCACCAGCACCGCCACCTCGGTGACCACGGGCACGTTCCGTGACCGCGCGGTCGACTCGGCCGGCGCTGAACTCATCGTGGCCCGTCGTACGCCGCAAGGGTGGCGGATCTCCGCCATTCACTGGTCGGCGCGGCGACGTAACTAAGTCCCGGCGCCGCGTTCGCAGGACCGCCTTCGGCCGATTTCCCCGCGGGTCCCTCCTTCCCGCGTGGGGGATCGGTTAGGTTTCTGAAGAAGCTTTTTTGACGCCCATCATCGAAGGTTTTGCCCATGTCGGACGTACTGCAGGAATTCTCCTTCGTTGACCGTGGTCGGACGTTCCAGTGTCGTGTCGCCGCGTCGCGCGTCACGGGACCGGATCCGTGGTGGTGGTTCGAGGTGTCGACCGAACAGCACCAGCGTCACGCGCCGTTCCGCGCTGATCCCGATGACACGCTGGAAGTCGTCCAGCAGCGTATGGTGGCCTATTACGACAATCTGCTCGAGCGTCGCGCTGCGCCGGTGGTCAAGAAATGGAGCCGTCCGGCACCGCAGGCTGCCGCCGCTACATCCGGCGACGAAGGCTCAGACGTGATCGAGATGGACGCCGAGACG
This sequence comes from Gemmatimonadota bacterium, assembly GCA_947461225.1. Lineage (GTDB taxonomy): Bacteria > Gemmatimonadota > Gemmatimonadetes > Gemmatimonadales > Gemmatimonadaceae > Gemmatimonas. The sequence goes on from CANHJV010000208.1 coordinate 3,170, forward strand.
GAAGAAGTCGTCGCCGAGATCGAGGGAGAGATCGCGGAAATCCCGGGTGACGACGAAGACGCCCCGGCGGCCTGAGTTGGCCTGAGTGTAGATCACCCCGGTGCGATCACCGGGGTGGCCACTCCCAGCGCTTGGCGTACCGCCGGCGCCACGACCGTCCCGAACAGCTCGATACTCCGCATGATTTCCGCGTGGGCCATCGGTCCTACGCTGAACTGAATCAGCATGCGGGTGTGCCCGAAGAGCTCGTGCTCAAACAGAATCTTGTCGATCACCTGCTCGGGCGCTCCCACCAGCAGGGCGCCACGCGGCGATCGCTCCATGTCGAACTGCCGCTGGGTGGGCATCGGCCAGCCGCGCTCCCGCCCGATGCGCGCCATCGTGTCGATGTACGGCGGGAAGGCCAGCGCCACGGCGCGCGACTCGGTGTCGGCAAGAAAGCCGTGGGAGTTGATGCTCACCGGCAGGGTGGCCGGATCATGGCCTGCGCGCTCGGCGGATTCGCGATACAGGTTGACGAGTGGCACGAAGCGCTCCGGCGCGCCGCCGATGATCGCGACCGCGAGCGGCAACCCCAGCGTGCCCGCACGCACGACCGACTGCGGCGTGCCGCCCACCGCGATCCACACCGGCAGTGGCGTCTGCAGTGGTCTCGGATACACGCCGCGATCGTCGATCGAGGCGCGAAGCGTACCCGACCACGTAATACGCTCCTGCTCGCGCAGCTTCAGGAGTAGGGTGAGCTTCTCCGTGAAGAGCTCGTTGTAGTCGTCGAGATTCTGTCCGAACAGCGGATACGATTCGATGAAACTGCCGCGTCCGGCGGTGATCTCGGCGCGACCGTTGGAGATCAGGTCCAGCGTCGCGAAGTCCTGAAAAACACGCACCGGATCGTCGGAGCTGAGCACCGTTACCGCACTCGCGAGGCGAATACGACTCGTGCGCGCGGCCGCCGCGGCCAGCACGATCGCGGGGCTGGAGACGACGTAGTCGGGGCGGTGATGCTCGCCGACGCCGAACACGTCGAGTCCGACCTCGTCGGCGAGCACGATTTCCTCGATGAGGTCCTGCACGCGACGGGCGGCCACCGACGGGTCATGCGTCGCCCGCGGATCGGTTTCGCCGAAAGTGTAGATGCCAAGTTCCATGGGGTATTCTCGCTGGTCTGCCGGCGCCGGTCCAGCGAGGCCGCGCCGTGACAAACGGCCCGAGCTCTTTACGCCCCGACCGCGCGGCACGACATTTAGGGGTGGGATTGTCAGCCGACAGTCCGCTCCCTGCCCCCGTCCCGCCTGGTCCTATGCCGATTACGCTGAAGGTCAACGGCACGCCGCGCACGCTCGACGTGCCGGCCGATATGCCCCTGCTGTGGGCGCTCCGTGACGAACTCGATCTCAAAGGCACCAAGTTCGGGTGCGGGATCGCCCGCTGTGGTGCCTGCACCGTGCACGTGAACGGCGTCGCCACGCGCTCCTGCAACACGCCGGTCTCGCGCGTCGTGAGTGCGGACATCACGACCATCGAAGGGCTCTCACCCGATGGCCTGCATGC
>CANHJV010000209.1 GCA_947461225.1 Gemmatimonadota bacterium
GGGCCGACGTCCTTGAACGCTTCCTTGCGACCGGCCGCCGGCAGCGGCGCGAGCCACTGTTCTACCAACGGCTTGAGCACCGCGAGGTCCACGTTGCCAACGAACAGGAAGCTGAAGTCGCCGAGGTCGGCAAACCGATCGCGGTAGATGGCCAGCATCTCGTCGAGGTTGAGCTCTTTGAGCATCTCGACCGACAGCGGGCGCGCCCGCGGATGCCCGCCAGCCAGCGTCATCTGCACCGTATCGCTGAACACGGCGGCCGGATTGCTATCCTTGTTCTTGAGCACCTGATCGAACTGCTGCAGCAGCGCCTTGAACGCCGACGTGTCAGCGCGCGGCGACGTGAGCCGCAACCACGTGAGCTGCAGCATCGTTTCCAGATCCTTCGGCGACGCGCGCCCGCTCACCCCCTCACTGAGGTCGGAAATCACGGCCGTGGCCGTGGCCACCTTGCCCGTGAGCTTCTTGTTCAAGTCGACAATCGAATAGTCGCCCACGCCACCGCGTTCGATCACCGTGGTCGCCAACGACGTCTTGAACACGTCCTTGTCAGCCACCAAGCTGGCGCCGCCCGGGCTCCAGCCCGTCATCACGATCTGGTCGGCGGTAAAGTCGGTGGGCTTCACGAACACCTTGATGCCGTTCGACAACGTCCATTCGGTGAGGTTGAGCGACTCGGTCTTCTTCTCGCTCACCACCCGTCCGGCCGTTGGCGCCGTGGCCACCAGGGCACCCGCCGTCACCGTTTCCACCCACGGCGTGATGGTGCTTGCCGTGACCTTGCCGAACACCGCACGGATGTCGGCATCGGTCGGCACCGTGAGCCCGTCCTTTTCCGGCAGGCTCACCGTGACCACGCGATTGGCCTCGCCCACGCGCGTGGCGCCGAGCGCGTTCACTTCCGCCAGCGTGACAGCGGGCAGCAGACGCTGCATGGCGGCGTATTCGAACGCGATACCGGGAATGGCCTCACCCTGCAGGAAGTGGTCGATGTATTCGTCCACGAATGCATCCGATGGCGTCTTGTCGCGCTCCTGATACGCACGTTCGTACCCACGCAGCGTGTTTGTCTTCGCACGCTCCAGTTCCGCAGCGAGGAAGCCGTGGCGACGCACGCGTTCGGCTTCCGTAAGCAGGGCCTGCAGGGATTCCAACAGCTGGCCTTCCTTCGCTCGCGCGTCGAGCGAGTAGTACGCGCTCCCGCGCACGAAACTGCCACCGCCGGCACCAGCACCCACGAATGGGGTCTCGGGCTTGAGTGAGAGTTCGCCTAACCGCTGGTTCAGCATCTGGTCGTACAAACGCTCCAACAGGTCCTGCCGGAGATCGCCCACTGTACGGGTGACATGACCCTTGCTCTTCCACAACACACCAACGGAGGAACCACTCAGTTCCTTGTCGGTGGCGATGGAGATCAAGGTGGAGTCGTGCGTGGGAACCGCCGCCAGCGTGCGCGCGCGGACGCCCTTCCGCGGCGCGATGCCACCGAACGTGGCACGAATCAGCGCTTCCAGCTTCTTCGGGTCGGCATCACCGACGGCCACCACGGCCATGAGATCGGGACGGTACCAGTCGCGCCAAAAGCGCTTGAGCGGCGCCGGATTGGCCCGCTCAAGTATCTCCGGCTTCCCGATGGGCAGACGCTCGGCGTAGCGCGAGCCGCGAAAAATCACCGGAAACTGTTTATCGCGGAGGCGTTCGCCAGCACCAAGTCCATTGCGCCACTCCGACAGCACCACGCCGCGTTCGGCCACCACTTCGGTCGAGTCGAACAGAATGCCGGTGGCCACATCGCCGAGGAAGCGGAAGCTCTTCTCCAGAATGCCTGCGCTGTCCGTCGGAACGGGCAGGATGTACACCGTTTCGTCGAAGCTGGTAAACGCATTCAGGTCGGCGCCGAAACGCACGCCGATCGACTCGAGATACTTCACGATATCGTTCTTCGCGAAGGACTTCGTGCCGTTGAACGCCATGTGCTCGATGAAGTGGGCGAGTCCGCGCTGATCGTCGTCTTCCAGGATGGACCCGGCGTTCACGACCAGGCGCAGCTCGGCCCGCTGTTCTGGCTTGGCGTTGCGCCGGATGTAATAGCGAATGCCATTCGGCAGCGTGCCGATTCGGACCGCGGCATCGATCGGCAACGCCGACGGCAGGGCAAAGGAATCGCGCGGCGCCTTCGATGCAGTGCCTTGGGCACTGGCCACGGTGGCCGTCATGACTGCAGCGAGCACACCGACCGACAGATTGCTGAAGAAGCTCAATGGATCCTCGTCAAAGTGAAATGCGCGGCCACTTACCCCGTGGGAAAGCGGCCTCGCAGTAACGCACGCAGATCGAGCGATGGCGCGTCACCGCGCAGCGCCGGCAGGGCAGGGGGCATCTCTTCGCCAACGGTCACCCGCTGCATCGAGGAGCGTACCCCGGGGTCCAGAAAACGTGACAGCTGGCTGTACGCGAAATCGGCGCCGGTGCGTGTGGCGTAGCTATGCAGCGGATATGTGACGAACAGCTGATCGCGGGCGCGCGTCATCGCCACGTACAGCAAGCGGCGTTCTTCGTCGATCTGCGCGTCGTCATTCGCTGAGCGCGCCATCGGAAACACGCCGTCGGAGGCGTGAATCACGAACACGGCGTCCCATTCCTTGCCTTTCGCGGAGTGCGCGGTGGACAGAATCAGGGCGTCGTCCTCATCGGTGCTGCCCACCGCGAGGTCTTGCGTGTTCGACGGCGGCTCGAGAGCGAGCGCCGACAGGAATGTGTTGCGATCGGGATAGCCGGCGGCGATGACTTCGAGTTGATCGAGGTCGGCCATGCGCGGCGGCGCATCGTCGTACGTGGCCTGCAGGATCGGATTGTACAGATGCCGACAGAGGCGGATCGTTTCCGCCGGTGAATGCGGATTGTTATGGCGTTCCACCCGACGCATGCCATCCAGCAAGGCGGCCAATGTCTGCAACGCGGGGCGCGCGCGTGATGGGGCCTTGGTTGCGCCGAGGGCCATCGGCTCCCATTGGTGATGCGCCAGCAGATCGATGGCCGCACGGGCCGTTGCATCACCCACACCGGGGAGCAGGCGCAGCAGGCGATACCAGCTCACTTCATCCAGCGGATTCTCCAGCACGCGGAGAAACGCCAGAATGTCCTTCACGTGCGCGGCCTCGAGGAATTTGAGACCGCCCCACTTCTCGTACGGAATACGCCGGTTGGCGAGTTCGATTTCGAGGTCGGCCGACAGATAGCCAGCGCGAAAGAGCACCGCCATTTCGCGCAGCGGGATGCCTTCCTCGTGCAGCTCGAGCAGGCGGTCGACCACGAATGCCGTTTGCGCGTGTTCGTCTTTCACCGTCACGAGCCAAGGCGGCTCGCCGCCGGTGCGCTCGGTCCAGAGTTGTTTCGAGTAGCGTTCACGACTGCGCGAAATCAGCGCGTTGGTCGTATCGAGAATCGGTCCGGTCGAGCGATAATTGCGCTCGAGCGTGACGATCTGCGTGCCGGGAAACTGCTGCGGGAAGTCGAGGATGTTGCGGATCGTCGCGCCGCGGAACGCATAGATGCTCTGCGCGTCGTCACCCACGACGGTGATCTTGCCATTCGTGCACAGCGCGCGGAGAATGCGCGACTGCAGCGGATTGGTATCCTGATACTCGTCCACCAGCACGTGGTCGTAGAGCGCGCGAATCTGATCGGCGATCGGCGGCGCCTGTTCGAGCAGCAGGGCCCACGACAACAGCAGGTCGTCGTAATCGAGGAGATTGCGTTCCGCCTTCCGCTTCACATAATCGCCGAAGAGCCGCTCGATGTCGCCGGTCCACGCGAGAAAGTGCGGCCACTGTTCGCCCAGCAAATCCACGATGGGGCGCTCGGTATTCACGTGCCGCGAATAGATCGACTGCAGCGTTTCGGCGCGCGGGAAGCGTGGCGCGGAGCGCGGCGCGTTCTTGAGATCGGCGTAGCCGAGGGCCGCGCGCGAGATTCCCATCAGATCCGAGGCGTCGGACTGATCGAGGATCGTGAAGTCGGCCGGCAGCCCGGCGGCGGGGCCGAACCGGCGGAGCAGGCGATGGGCGACGCCATGAAAGGTGCCGCCGTGTACCTGATGCGAGGCCGAGCCCACCAGCCGCTCGCAGCGCCCGAGCATTTCCTGAGAAGCGCGCCGGGTGAAGGTGAGGAGCAGAATGCGGCTGGCGGGGACGCCGCGACCTATAAGGTGGGCGACCCGGTGAATGAGCGTCCGGGTTTTGCCCGAGCCGGCACCGGCGACAATAAGGAGGGGGGTGTCGCCGTGGCTGGCGGCCGCGGCCTGGGCCGCGTTGAGGGCGGGCCCTTCCACCGCGAGCGGGGGCGGGGGGACCACGCGGGTTGCGGGGACGTGGATCCGGGGGGGCTCGGCCATCCCGTAGTATAGACGCCGGTGGTGCTGGCTGCCTGAGGACGTGACGTTTGTGGCCGTGGGGGCGTCGGCGAGGGGATAGGGGCGGGTTGGGCCTAGGGCGGGTTGGGCCTAGGGCGGGTTGGGCCTAGGGCGGGTGCGCGAGCGGGGGCTGTGGTGTGGATAACCGGCGCGGCCCGTTTGTATGTCACAAAAATGTGACCGCGATTTTCCGAAACCGGCCGATGCCGATCCTTGACTCGCGCGGCCGACCACCCCTAGGTTTGAGCGTTGAAGATGGCGGGAGACGTGTGCGACTCACCTTTCGGGGGGA
>CANHJV010000210.1 GCA_947461225.1 Gemmatimonadota bacterium
GAGGTCGCATGTTCAACAGCGTCACGCGGGATCGCGGCGATCGCATGGATGGCCGTTCACTCGGGCTTGGGCTGCTCATCGGGGCCGCGATTGGTGCCGGGGCCGCTCTGCTGATGGCACCGGCCAGCGGCGAACAGACCCGTCGCCAGCTGCGCCGCAATGCGCGACGGCTGGCGGCGCAGGGTGGCGACACGCTGTCCACCCTGTGGGATGATACCGATGCATCCGCCCGTCGTTTCGCTCGGCGCGGCATGAAGGAGGGCCGCAAGGCGGCGGTGCGCGTCCGCGAGCGGGCTCGCGAGGTTGCTCCCTGGTAGGGATTACCGGAGCTTCTTCAGCTCCTCGTCGGCGCTCTTGCGGTATTGGTCGTCATTCGCGTCCTGAAGCGGAGCGCGCAGTGCTGCCTGATAGGCGGCGCGCGCTTCGTTCGGGCGCCCGGCGTCGCGGTAAATGCGCGCTAAATCCAGATGGTGCACGAGTCGATTCGGTTCAACGACGACCGATGCTTCCAGGTAGCGCACGGCTTCCGGCCAGCTGGCAGAGCCGAGCACTTGCCCGCCCAGGAATGTTTTCGCCATCGCACGCGAGAAGCCGTTCAATCGCATCACTTCCGCGTTCCACACACCGAGTACGTGGAGGGCGCCGGGATGTTTGGGCTGCAGCTGAAGCGCCTTGAGCGCCTCGGCCCGCACCTCGACGGCGTACTTCACGCGCTCGCGTGGGTTGGCAGCGAGCGCCGTCCGACCCACGGCGCGCGAGAGCTGGAAATGGCCCTCGGCATCGCTCGGATTGGCCAGGACCGCTCGTCTCGCGTAGTCCGTCGCCCGCCCGTAGAGCGCAGCACGCGTCTCGGAATTCTTTTCAAATTCGCCGAGATCCACCGCTTCGCGCGCCGCCTTCCACAGGGCCGCGTACGATTTGGGCTCCGCTTGCACGGCCTGTTCGTAATGTCCCAGCGCCGCGTTCGCACGGCGAGCCACGCTCTCCCGGTCTCCCGCACTCAGCAGATCGCTCACGTTCTGCGATGCGAGGGCCCGCGGCGCGAGCGGCAAGCCGGGCAGGGCCAGTACGGCGGCAGAGGCGGCGAGACAAATCGCGGCGCGTGTGGCGATGCGTCGTGCGGAGTGGACCGCGCGGATGTAGGTTGGCTGCATCATGATCACTCAATGTTGGCACGCGCGCTGATCGAGCGAAAGCGCGACGGCGGTCGAATTACTCCCGCTGAGTGGCGCACGCTCATGTCGCAGTACGCGACAGACGAGGTTCCGGACTACCAGATGGCCGCCTTGGCGATGGCCATCTACTTCAACGGGCTTGAGCGCGACGAGATCGGTGCACTCACCGATGCGATGCTGCACAGCGGCGCGATGCTCGATCTCGACCATCTCACGATGGCGCGTGTCGATAAGCACTCCACCGGCGGTGTCGGTGACAAGGTCTCGCTGGTCCTGGCGCCGCTGGTTGCCTGTCTCGGGGTTACGGTGCCCATGATGTCGGGGCGCGGGCTGGGGCACACCGGCGGTACCCTCGACAAGCTGGAATCGATCCCCGGTTTTCGTACCGATTTGTCGTTGGCACGTGCCACCGAACAGCTGGAACGGCTCGGCTGCGCGCTGATCGGGCAGACCCGTGAGATCGCACCCGCCGACCGCCGCCTCTATGCCCTGCGTGACGCCACGGCGACCGTGGAGAGCATCCCGTTGATCGCGGCGAGCATCATGTCGAAAAAGCTCGCGGAAGGCCTCACCGGGCTCGTACTCGACGTGAAACGCGGCTCGGGTGCCTTTCTGCCGGACCTCGATCGTGGGCTCGCGCTGGCCCGCACGATGATCGAACTCGGCGCCGACCATGGGTGTCCCGTCGTCGTGCTCATGACCGCCATGGACCGGCCCCTCGGTCGGGCCTGCGGTAATGCGCTCGAAGTCGAGGAATCCATCATGGCGCTCCGCGGCGAGGGCCCACCCGATCTCATGAAGGTCACCTATGCCCTCGGCGCCGAAATGCTGGTGCTGGCGGGCGTGGCGTCCGATCGCGACGACGCCCTCCGGCGGATGGCGGTCGCCATTTCGAGCGGTCGCGCCGCCGCCAAGTTCCAGGAGGTCATCGCCGCGCAAGGCGGTGACCCACGGGTCCTCGACGACCCGTCGAGGCTGCCTCAGGCGGCCGAATGTGAGCTGTTTCTGGCCCCTCGCGGCGGTGTGATCGCGCAGGTGGAGCCCAGGGCCATTGGCCGCGGCATCACGGCCCTGGGCGGACAGCGAACCAAGGTGGAAGACAGCATCGACCCCAGCGTGGGGTTTGTGATCACGGCCAAACCTGGCGATATCGTACGGGCCGGAGAGCCGCTGGCCACCGTGTTTGCGAAGGACCGGGCGGGGGTGGACGCCGGTCTTGCAGCCCTGCGCACCTCGATCACGATCGCTGATGACGCCGAACCCCCGCTGCCACTGATCTCGCATCGGGTCACCGAGGCGGGGGTGGAACTGTACGAGTAGTCCGGATAGTTTTCCGGCGAGCCGTCGAACGGCTGCCTTTTGATCACCGACGCCTCGCGTCCCCGTCGCCCTATCATGATCGCTCCCAAGACGAACAGTCTGCTCAGCCTCGTGGCCGCCGCCGCGGTACTGCCCCTTCTCGGGCTGTACGGGCTGCTGATGTACATCGTCACGCCGGCCCCCACTGGCGGGATGGAAAAGACGGTGACCACGATCTGCTACATCGCGTTCACGGTCATCTTTTCGGCGCTGATCATCGTCGCGCTGAACTTCTCCAAGCAGCTGTCGCGCGAAGCGAAGGGTATCTACCTCACGCCGTAACGCGGGCGCAGGTTGATGGTGCGAAGGGCGCGGGATCTCAATGATCCCGCGCCTTTTTTGTGGTGTGAACCGCCTGCACGTAGGGTCGTGACACGGAGTCGGTGTTCAGGATCACGACAAACCAATTGTCGTGCTCGCTCTCCATGTCCGAGGCTTCCGCCATGCGCCACATCAGATTGCTCGCTCTCGTCACGGCATCGCTCGCGCTCACCGCGTGCGCCGGTGATACCACGACCAGCCCCGTCATGATCGCCACGCCCACGGTCACACCGAACACGGCTCCGGTGGCCCTCGTCTCGCCAAACGCCGCGCAAGCGGCGATGGTCGGGGTGCCATTCGCGTACGACGCGACGAAGGCCGGCACGGCGTTCAGCGATCCGCGGAAATCGGGCCTGACGTACATCGTCGCGTTCACGCCGACGGTGAGTGGACTGTCGGCCGCGAACGGGCGTATCACGGGCACCGCCGCCTTCCCTGGCGTCTCCACCGTGACCGTCACGGCGCGCGACAACAGTGGCAGCACCGCGTCGCAGAGTTTCCCCATCGTGGTGTTCGCCGGAGATCTCACCGCGCCGACGCTACCGGCCACGACGCTCCGCTACTCCGACGCGAGCAACCCGCTGCCACGGCACTTCTCGCAGGCGGCGCCGAATGCCGGTAGTCCGATCCGCGCCGACAACACGCCGGCGTCGAACATCACCACGAACGCGGGCGCGACGCTTGGTCGCGTGTTGTTCTATGACCGTCGGCTATCCGTGAACGACCGTGTCTCGTGCAGTTCGTGCCATCAACAGCAGTTTGCCTTCTCCGATACGGCCAAGTTGAGCCGTGGCTTCGCCGGCGGATTCACCAGCCGCCACAGCATGGGGCTGACCAACGCGCGCTTCTACGCGAACGCCCGGTTCTTCTGGGATGAACGCGCGGCCTCGTTGGAGGCACAGGTGCTCCAGCCCATTCAGGATGGCACCGAAATGGGCATGACGTTACCGAATGTGCTCGCCAAGCTCTCGGCTACCACGTACTACCCGGCGCTGTTCACCGCGGCCTTCGGTACGAGCGAGATCACGAGCGGTCGTGTGGCCCTCGCCCTCTCGCAGTTCGTGCGATCGCTGGTGTCGGTGAACGCGAAATTCGACCGCGCGTTCGGGGCAAACGGCGTACCGAACTTCGCCGCCACCTTTACGGCGCAGGAGCTGGCCGGACAGGATCTCTTCAACGGCCGCGCCGGATGCGCGCGCTGTCACGGCACCAATGCGCACATCAGCGACAATACGCACAACACGGGGCTCGACGCCACGATTACCGATATCGGCGCCGGCAACGGACGCTTCAAGGCGCCGTCGTTGCGCAACATCGCCGTGCGACCGCCGTACATGCACGATGGTCGGTTCCGGACGCTGGAGCAGGTGATCGCGTTCTATGACTCCGGGGTGCAGAACAATCCGGGACTCGATAACCGACTGCGCGCACCGGGTGGACGGCCGCTGCGACTCAATCTCTCCGCCGCTGAGCGGGCGTCGCTGGTGGCCTTCCTGGGGACGCTCACGGACAACACGTTCCTCACGGATGTACGGTTCTCGAACCCGTTTGGGCGATAAAGCAAACGTGAGTGTGGAGTGGTGAGTCCACGTTCGGAGTTCTGAGTTTGCACTCACGACTCGAAACGTGACCTCACGACTCCACACTCACGTGAGTCGTTCCGTACGTCGCAGATAGCGCCCTAGATGTCCAGGTTGCTCACGAATCTCGCATTGGTTTCGATGAACAACCGGCGCGGCTCGACTTCGTCGCCCATGAGGGTCTGGAACGTCTGGTCGGCCAGTACGGCGTCTTCCATGGTCACGCGGAACATCGTGCGCGTTTCCGGATCCATCGTCGTCTTCCA
>CANHJV010000211.1 GCA_947461225.1 Gemmatimonadota bacterium
CGAGGAGCACCATGCAAACGAGATCGTCGTGGAACGCAGTTGCAGTCGGCATGCTTGGCGTCCTGCTCGCGACGGCTTCGTTCGCGCCACGCGATCTTGCGGCACAGCCGTCGCTGGTGGTGCTCGTCCGTCATGGTGAGAAAGCGACGGAGGGGGGCAATGACCCGTCGCTGAGCGAGGCCGGGAAGGCGCGCGCGCAGGCGTTGTCCGACGCGCTGGCGATGACCACGCCGAGCGCCATCATCGTGTCGTCGCTCAAGCGCACCGCGGAAACGGCGGTGGTAGTGTCGGCGAAGACGGGGATCAGGCCGACGGTGATCCCCATCGGCGGCGCGGCGCACGTGGCCGACGTGGCGGCGGCGGTGCGCAAGGCGACCGGTGTCGTGCTCGTGGTCGGTCACAGCAACACGGTGCCGGCGATCGTGACCGCACTGGGTGGACCGAAGCTCCCCGACATTTGCGACGCGAGCTACGCCACGATGTTTGTGCTCACGCCGGGTATTGATGGCAAGGCGGCGCAGGTGGTGCTGGCGCAGTACGGGCTTGCCGATGGGCCGCTGCCGGTGGGATGTGCGGGGATGGTCGCGAAGTAGCCATGGTTCAACCCAAGACTCCAAGCTTTGGCTCGAAACTCAAGACTCACGTGAGTGGTGGGTACTGAGTTCAAGTTTTGGGTCGTAAGTTGCCCTGCGTCCGGCGGTTACCCCGGATTTGCTCTGTCCCCCACCCTTCGCCCAAGCGGCCGTGACCCGGTTCGGCATCATCACCATCTCCGACCGCGCCTCGTCGGGGGTGTACGAAGACAAATCCGGCCCGGCGATCGCGTCGGTGTTCACGCGCTGGGTCGCTTCGCCGTGGGAGGCCGAGTACCGTCTGGTGCCCGACGAGCAGCCACTGATCGAGGCCGCCATCCGTGAGCTGGCCGACGAGCGGCACTGCGCCCTGATCGTGACCACCGGTGGCACGGGGCCGTCGCCGCGCGATGTCACGCCCGAAGCCACGGTGGCGGTGTGTGACCGGCTATTGCCGGGGTTCGGGGAGCAGATGCGGGCGGTGTCGGTGCGCACGGTCCCTACGGCGATCCTGTCGCGTCAGGTGGCGGGCACGCGTGGGAGCTCGCTGATCATCAATCTCCCCGGAAAGCCGGCGGCGATCGAGGAATGCCTCGGCGCGGTCTGGGCGGCGGTTCCATATTGCATTGATCTCATCGGAGGCCCGCGTCTGCTGTTCAGCGCCGAGGCTCCCGCTCCGTTCCGCCCTACCAGCGCGTAAGCGCGAGCCCGTGCCATGAGCCTGTCTCCCGAGCTGCTGAAGATTCTCGTCTGCCCCAAGTGCAAGGCGTCGTTGGAGCATCACGCGGGTCCGCCCGAGGTGCTCGTGTGCCGCGCATGTCGCCTCGTGTACGCGGTGCAGGACGGCATTCCGGTCATGCTGATCGACGAAGCGCAGTCGCTGGACGACGCGAAGTACCCGCCCACGGCGTGAGTACCGCACCCAACCCCGAGTGGCACGACGGGACGCGGGTCGTGCGGGCCGGTTTGCCGGACGCGACGCCGGGTACGCCGTACATGGCCGGGCCCGTGTTCGCGGCGCCCTATCATGCCCCCGGTGATCCGGCCGCCTCGCCGTTCACCTACGGCCGCTTCTCCAATCCCACGTGGGTGGCGTACGAGCAGGCGCTTGAGGCGCTCGAGGGTGGGCCGTGTCTGCTATTCCCAAGCGGGATGGCGGCGTCCGCCGCCGTGCTGGCCACGATGGTGCCGCCGGGCGGCAAACTCGTGATGCCGGCCGAGAGCTATTACACCACGCGGGTGATCGCGACGCAGCCGTTCCCCGGGGCGTGGTTTGCGGCACAGGGCATCACCGTGGAGATGGCGCCGACGGTGGGCAGCGGTTTGCGCGACGCGCTCAACGGGGCCGCCGTGCTGTGGCTCGAGTCGCCAACTAACCCGGCGCTCGACGTGTGCGATATCGCGGCGCTCGCCGAGGCCGCGCACGCGGCGGGCGCGCTGGTGGTCGTGGACAACACCACCGCCACGCCGTTGCTGCAGCAGCCGCTTGCGCTCGGTGCCGACTTCGCCGTGGTCTCGGATACGAAAGCGATGACGGGGCACGCCGATCTGGTGCTCGGTCATGTGGCCTGTCGAGACGCTGCGCACGCCGACACGATTCGCACGTGGCGTACGCGCATGGGTGTCATCGCGGGGCCGATGGAAGCGTGGCTGGCGCATCGTTCGCTGGCCACACTCGACGTGCGTCTCACGCGCCAGTGTGACACGGCGATGCAGATCGCGCAGATGCTGGCGGCGCATCCGAAAGTGCACGGCGTGCGCTACCCCGGGCTGCCGAACGATCCGTCGTACGCCATCGCCTCGAGGCAGATGAAACGGTTCGGCGGCGTGATCAGCTTCGCGTTGGACGACGCCGCGGCGGTCACGCGCTTCTTCGCCGCGTCCACGCTGGTGTACGAGGCGACCAGTTTCGGCGGAGTTCATACCAGCGCCGAACGCCGCGCCCGCTGGGGCGGTGATGCCGTGTCGGAAGGATTCGTGCGCCTGAGCATCGGGCTCGAGGACGTGCGCGATCTGTTGAACGATTTCGAGCGCGCCCTCGGCGCGGTCTAGAGGAACAGGCATGACGAAGCGGATCGATCGGCGCGACTTTGTCGCATCGACCCTGGCCACGGCAGCAACGGCAGCCGCCGCGGCCACCGTCGGGACGATGACGACCCTCGTGCCGATGCATGCGGCGCAGGCGGCCGTTCCGGCACCCGACGGCGTGCAGCCCGATGTATTCCCCTATGCCGAGCTGAGTGTGGCGGAGCTGCAGTCGCGGATGACGAAGGGCGTACTCACGTCGCGCACGCTCACCGCGGCGTATCTCGCCCGCATCGCGTCGGTGGATCGCAGTGGCCCGACGCTCAATTCGGTGATCGAAACGAATCCCGATGCGCTCACGATCGCGGCCGAGCGTGACGCCGAGCGCCGCGCGGGCAAAGTGCGCGGTCCGTTGCATGGCATCCCGGTGCTCATCAAGGACAATATCGACAGCGCCGATCGCATGCAGACGACCGCCGGTTCGCTGGCGTTGGTGGGCAAGCCGGCCCCTCGCGATGCGTTCATCGTGCAGCGGTTGCGCGAGGCCGGCGCGGTGTTGCTGGGCAAGACGAATCTGAGTGAGTGGGCGAATTTCCGCTCCACGCGCTCGACGAGTGGATGGAGCGGACGCGGCGGACAAACGCGGCATCCGTACGTAATCGATCGTAATCCGTGCGGCTCGAGCTCGGGCACCGGCAGTGCGATCTCGGCCAACCTCGCCGCCGTGGGCATCGGCACAGAAACCGATGGCTCGATCATCTGTCCGTCGTCGATCTGCGGACTGGTGGGGATCAAGCCGACGGTTGGGTTGTGGAGCCGCAGCGGCATCATCCCGATCTCGTCGTCGCAGGATACGGCGGGCCCGATGGCGCGCTCGGTGTCCGACGCCGCGACACTGCTGGGGGCGCTCACGGGCGTGGATTCGCGCGACACCGCCACGGCCGACAGCGCGGGCAAGAGCGTGCCAGACTACACCACGTTCCTGAATGCGAAGTCGCTGCAGGGGGCGCGCATCGGTGTGGCCCGCAACATGGCGGGCTTTCATCCGATGACCGACGCCGCGTTCGAGCGCGCAATCGAATCGCTGCGCAAGGCGGGGGCGGTGATCGTGGACCCGGCCAACGTTCCCACGGTGGGCAAGTATGATGAGGCGGAACTCGACGTGCTGCTGTACGAGTTCAAGGCCGGTGTGAACGCGTATCTCGCCGAGCGCGGCAGCACCGTGTCGGTGCGCACGATGGATGACGTGATCGCGTTCAACCGCGCCAATGCCGGCGCGGAGATGCCCTACTTCGGGCAGGAGCAGATGGAGCGCGCGCAGACCATGGGCTCACTCGACGATGCGAAGTATCGCGACGCCGTGGCCACGTGCCGGCGACTCTCGCGTGACGAAGGCCTTGATGCGATCATGGCGCAGCATTCGCTCGATGCGATCGTGGCGCCGTCCAACGGACCATCGTGGCCAACCGACTTGATCAACGGCGATCGGTATAGCGGCGGCAACTCGAGTGTGGCCGCGGTGGCCGGCTATCCCAGTATCACGGTGCCGATGGGGTTCGCCGACGCGTTGCCGTTGGGGCTGTCGTTCATCGGACGGGCCTGGAGCGAAGGACGGCTGATCGGACTCGCGTATGCGTTCGAACAGGCGACCACGGCGCGTCGTGCGCCGCGCTTCTTGACGACGATGCCGATCGCCGCACCGAAGCGGGGCTCGTAAGTGGCGCCGGAAGCACCGCGGAGCGCGGGAATGTCCCGTGCGATCGCCATCGGGAGTCTCGTTGGTGCGCTGGCCCTCGGCATCTGGGCCTGGCAGTTCCTGAACCGGGCGGCCGACTCCGGTTTGGATCGGCTGTCGCGGATCGATGCGATGCGCGCGTTCTGCACGGCCGAGTGGCTGAACGCGCGCACGGAGGTCGATTCGATGCGGGTCGATCGATTCGCGCTGCCGGACACGATCGACCGGGGTTCCGAGCAGGCGATCGACCGTTGTGGTGACCTGCGCGGTGAGAGCGTCCCGAATTCGCTGCCGAATGCGCGCGAGATGTCGGGCGATCCGATGCCGC
>CANHJV010000212.1 GCA_947461225.1 Gemmatimonadota bacterium
ATTCGCACTCAGCGCGATTGCCCGCGCGAGTTCTCGCCGCCGCACTTTGCCACTTCCCGTCATGGGAAAGACATCGAAGAAGCGGACGAAATCGGGAACCTTGTCGGCGGCCATCGTTTGCTGGGCGAATTGTTTGATTTCGCCACCCGTGATGACTGCCCCTTCGACTGGCACGATGCACGCGCACACCAGCTCTCCCATGACATCATGGGGCACGCCGATCACGCAGACATCGTCCACTGCCGGATGCGCACGCAGACGATCCTCGAGTTCGCGCGGGTAGAGCTGCATGCCCCCGCGCGAAATCGTCTCCTGCCGCCGCCCGACGATCTTCACATAGCCATCCTCATCGATGATCCCCAGATCACCGGTGAGGAAGAAACCGTCCGGCGTCATGACCTTGGCGGTCTCGGCCGGCATGCGGAGATAGCCCCGCATGAGATTGGACCCGCGGACGGCGATCTCGCCGACCGCTTCGGGTCCGTGCAGCACTCCCGTCATGAGATCCATCGCCATGATCTCGACGCCGGGAAGGGCGCAGCCCACGGTGCTCAAACGACGCTCGTCGTTGTCGGCAACGCGGGTGATCGTGACGATGGGTCCGGTTTCCGTGAGGCCGTACGCCACGAGCACATCGCACCAGCGACGCACCCGGCGCACCAGCGCCTCGTCCACCGAACTGCCGGCCATGACACCGGCTCGCAGCGACGTGAGTCGCGACGGGTTGAACGACTCCTCACGCATGAGGAGGTGATACTGCGTGGGCACGCCGTGGAGCACCGTAACCTTGGCGTCGGCGATGAGCGCGAGCGCGCGCGCCGGGTCGAAGGACGGTTGCAACACGATCGTCGCGCCACGTGCCATCGTGCCCAGCATGACGCCGAAGCCGAAGATGGCAAAGAACGGGACCGCTCCGAGCACGCGGTCGTCGGGCGAAATCTCGAGGATCTCCGCCACACGCACCGCGTTTTCCACCAGCGCCCGGTGCGATAGCGGCACGCCCTTGGGCTTGCCCATCGTTCCCGACGTGTACATGACGGCCAGGTCGGCCGCTTCGTCATACACCGCTGGTCGCGGAACCGGTCGCCCGGCGCCGCTTGAGACGAGATCTTCGAACTGGAAGATCCGGTCGTCGTACCATAGATCCTCGACGCCCACCGTGACCACGTACTGCAGGTCAGGCAGATCGCCAAGCAATTCTTCGAAGCGCTGCAGAAAGTCGACGCCGTCCCATTGCTCGATGGTGACGACGGCACTCGCTTCGGCGTGTCGCAGCTGGTAGCGCAGATCGTGAATACTGAGCTGCGGACTAACCGGCACGACGACAGCGCCAAGCTTCGCGGCGGCCAGGGTGGCGATGATCCACTCGACGCCGTTCGGCAGGTTGACCGCGATGCGGTCGCCCGTGCCAAGCCCCAATTCGGAGAAAGCAGCAGCCAGGGAGGACGCATCCGCGTCCACCTGCTGATAGGTCCACGTCCGTTCACCATTCGTGGCGAGCACGCGTGCGGGATGTTCCTGCGCACGTTGCTCGACCAGGGGGGCTAGGGACCACGACGATGCCATTCCACTCCGGGATCGGGTACAGCCGCGTAAATTACTGACTATGAACGAGATGCGGAAGCCGACCGTTGACGAAAGCGGGTCGATCCCTCACACGGGCCCGGGAGAGAAACCCGCTCTTGACGGCGCTCGTAGGGAGCGGCGTCGGCATGCGCGCGGCGGTTCGCGGGCACCGTTCCGGTCTCGTTTGTTCGCGATGCTCATCCTGTTCGCCCTCGTCCCCACGGTGGCGGTCACGCTCGTCGGTGTCGGCACGGCCAGTCGGGCGCTGTCGATGTTGTCCGCCCGGTCGGCGTGGGAGCGAATCGCCCTCAGCGGGGAGCAAGCGCTGGGCGCCACGCGATCCGCCCCGCTCACGCGCGAGCAGCGGGCGGCGCTGGAACGGCACGAGGCCGAGCTGCGTCAGTCGGTGGAGTTGGCCCGTCGCTTTGATTTCGTCGCCGGTCGCTCCATGCGTCTGGTGGTGGCCGGTGCGGTGCTGGTGGTCCTGTTGGTGGCGGTGGGTGCCTCACGGGTGGCCGGTCACTTGAGCCGTCAGCTCAGCCGTCCGCTCGATGAACTGGTGGGATGGACGGGACTGATCCGCACGGGGCGGCCCATCCCGGCCCAACCGGAACGCCGCGGCGCGCCGGAATTCGAAGTATTGCGAACGGGGATGCGCACGATGGCCCACGAACTCGACACAGGACGGCGACGGGCGCTCGAGGCCGAGCGCGCCGAGGCGTTCCGCGAGTCCGCCCGTCGGTTTGCGCATGAGCTCAAGAATCCGCTCACGCCCATCCGTTTCGCCGTCGACCGCCTGCGGCGATCCGCCCCCGAGGAGCTGCGCGATACGGTCGAGGTGCTGGCCGAAGAAGCGGCGCGCTTGGAAACGATGGCCAAAAGCTTCGCGCAGTTCGGCCGACTTCCTGATGGGCCGGCCGCCGACATCGATGTGTCGGAACTGGTCACGCGCGTCGCACGCAGCACGGTGCCCGAACGACTGACGGTGCAGATCAGCGCCGACGCCACGCTCCCGTTGGTGCATGGCTTCCACGAACCACTGGTGCGCGCCGTCACGAACGTGTTGATCAACGCCGTCGACGCCTGTGGTGCGTCGGGGCAGATCGACATCGGCCTTCGCTTTGCGGCACCCTACGTCACCATCGCGATCCGCGACACCGGCTGCGGCATCGCGCCGGAGGCCCTGGCGCGCATCTTCGATCCGTACGTCACCACGAAGCCCGGCGGCACGGGGCTTGGGCTCGCCATCGCTCGACAGACCATGGAAGCCCACCGGGGATTCATCGACGCCACGAGCACAGTCGGCGTCGGCACCACCATATCCTTACGTCTGCCGCTGCATGGGCGGGCCGATTTCACGGAGAGCTGATGACGCGTCACACGCAGGGACAGCCGGACCCGACACTCGTGCGGCTGCCAAGCGGACAGCTAATCGTCGCTCCCGACGCGCCGCTGCCACCGAACACGATCGTCATCCCCAGCGACGGCAATCGTCCGCCGGTGAGCATCAACTTCGACGGCGGCACGATCCGTTTCACGCAGGGCGCCAACACCACGACCATTCCGCTCAAGGACGTGGTGCCGCGAGGCGCCGTGCAGATATCGTACGCGTTCGCGGCCAGTGTCATCGCGGTCTTCATCGGCTGGCCGATCGCCCGCGCCGTGGCGCGTTACCTCGACCGCCGTGGCCGCGCCGTGCGCGCCGACCATGTGCTCGAGGCGCAGTTCCAACAACGCTTCGATGCGTTGGAGCGCAACATCGATACCGTCGCCGTCGAGATGGAGCGCCTGAGCGAAGCGCAGCGCTTCACGTCAAAGCTGTTGGAACAGCGTCCCGCCGCGGTTGCGGTGTCCGTCGACACGAACCGGTAGACTCACACCGCGATGCCCAGTGTCCTGATCGTCGACGACGAACCGAATATCCGACGCATGGTCGGCGCCCTGCTGAGCGCCGAGGGCTACGACGTGCGCGATGCCGCCGACGGGGCTATCGGGCTCGCCCTCGCGGAGGCGAACGAGCCGGATGTGGCCCTCGTGGATCTGATGATGCCGGGTGACCTCGACGGGCTCGCGCTGCTGCAGAAGCTGCGTGAACGTCGGCCCGACATGCCGGTGGTCATGATGAGCGGTCGCGCCGCCCTCACCGATGCGGTGCGCGCCACCAAACTTGGCGCCTTCACCTTTCTCGAGAAGCCGCTCACGCCCGAGGGGGTGCTGCTGGCCCTCGCCTCGGCGTTCGAACTGCGTCAGGCCCGCCGAGCCGCCGCGGCGCTGCGCGAAGATCTTGGCATCTCGGGGGAGATGGTGGGCGATTCGTCGGTGATGCACGACGTACGGGCGCTGATTGCGCGGGTGGGCCCGACCGACGCGCGCGTGCTGATCACCGGCGAATCGGGCACGGGCAAAGAGCTCGTGGCGGCCGCGCTGCATCTGGCCAGTCCGCGACGCGATCGTCCGTTCATTCGCGTGAACTGTGCGGCCATTCCGCGTGACCTCGTGGAAAGCGAGATGTTCGGCCACGAACGGGGCGCCTTTACCGGTGCCACGGACCGACGCATCGGCCGCTTCGAACTCGCGCACACCGGCACGCTCTTTCTCGATGAAGTCGGCGACCTTGGCGCGGAAGCCCAGGCCAAGCTGCTGCGCGCCATCGAAGCGCGCGAAATCGAGCGCGTGGGCGGCGGCAAGCCGATCAAGATCGACGTGCGCATTCTGGCCGCCACCAACAAGGATCTCGCCCGCGCGGTGGCCGACGGCAGCTTCCGCGAGGATCTGTTCTTCCGCCTGAATGTGATTCCCATTCAGCTCCCGCCGTTGCGCGACCGACCCGGCGACCTCCCCGCGCTGGTGCGGCACTTCTCCGCGCGTCACCGCACGCGCACCGGACGACCGCTGGTGCAATGGCACGAAGACGCGCTGGGGGCCCTCAGCAGTTATCGCTGGCCTGGCAACGTGCGCGAACTCGCGAACGTGGTGGAGCGACTGGCGATTCTGCATGCCGGCAGCGTAGTGGGCCGGGCCGAAGTGTTGCAGGTGCTGCCCACGGTGGCCACTGACCCGTTCAGTGTGCCCGCGATCGA
>CANHJV010000213.1 GCA_947461225.1 Gemmatimonadota bacterium
ATGGGCATGCGACGAGAGCTACGCTCGGCGATGAATCTGGTGCCGGCCGACTTGCGCTCCGTCTCGTCGTCGGGGGGCGACCTCACCGCGTTTGACGCGTCGTCGCTCACGTTCCGCGCGGTGCTGGGGGCGTCAGCCGTCTGCGCCCGACCGTCCGACAGTGCGCTTGACCTGCCGCCGCTGAACATGGCGCGTAATACCATCACGAGTTGGTACACCATTCCGCAGGCAGGCGACACGGTGTGGGCGTTCAACGACAATTTGTCGCGCGGTGCCGAAGACGACGTGTGGGTGCCGCTGCGGATCACCTCGGTCTCGCAAAGCACGACGCTGTGCCCGCTCTCGCCGTTTATCGACGCGGCCCTCGATGTGAACAAGCCGCGCTTTCGTGTGAGCGTGTCGCCGAACCTTCCGGATTCTATCACCGTGGGGTCGCCGTTGCGCTTTACGCGCAGCGCACGCTTCCAGCTTTCCGCGCAGAGCAGCGGGCGGTACTACCTCACGCGTGCCGAGTATGTGGGTGGCGCGTGGCAAGCGGCCACCGCGGTCAGTGGCCCGTACGAGCCGCCGAACGGTGCAAATGGCGGCATTCGCTTCAGCTACTTCGACAGTCTCGGACTCGCCGTGACGAATCCCGCGCAGGGGCGCGACGTGGCGCGCATCGACATGATTCTTCGCGCCAAGGGAGCGAACAGCTCGGGCAGCGTGGGGAACGGCGGCACGAGCAACACGGATTCACTCGCCTTTCGCATCGCCCTGAGGAACCGTCAATGACCAGTCCTGCGATCTCGTCCGAAGCACCGGCCACCGAGCGCGCACGCCCATCGCGCGTCCGGCGCGGCACGGCGCTGCTGATTACGCTCGTGGCGGTGGTCGTCCTCGCCATTCTCTCGACCGGCGCCGTCCTCGGCGCCATGCAAGACTTCCGCGCCGGCCGGAACACGCTGGTGGAACAGCGCGCCTTTGCGGTGGCGGAGTTCGGATTGAATCAAGAAATTTCCAAGTGGGACCGCGCGCGTAATCTGCCGCCCCCGAAGGGGATGGCGATCGGCGCCATCGACTCGACGAACGTGTTCGTGGCACAGGGGGACACCGCTCGCGTACGCGTGCAGCGGCTGACCGAGACCACCTTCTGGGTCGTGTCCGTGGGACGCGCCAGCATCGGCATCGGGACGCTCGAGGCGCAGCGCCAGACGCACATGGTCGTCCGCATCGCCTACCCCACGATCAACCCGGCTGGGGCGATCGTGACGGCCGGGAACATCCGCGTACAGGGCTCGGCGAGCATCACTGGCACCAACACCGATCCGACCGGCTGGACGCAGTGTGCAAACATTGCGGGCCGCGACACGTTTGCCATTACGTACGCGACCGGAAAGACCGTCACGGTTCAGAAAACCAACATGGTGACGGGCGGCATCAACCAGAGTGCCGCCGCAGGCGACTCCAACACGTACGTGCGCTACGGCACCGAGAGCTGGAACACCCTCGTAGCCAACGCCGACATTACGCTCCCGGCTGGCAACCTCGGCCCTGAGCCGGTGGGCACGGCAACTACGTGTGACCTCTCGAGCATGTCGAACTGGGGCGAGCCACTGCGCAGCGGCAACGGCTACGTGGGCGGCTGCACCGACTACTTCCCCATCATCTACGCGAGTGGCTCGCTGCAGCTCACCAAGGGACGCGGTCAAGGCATCCTCCTGGTGAACGGCGACATTCGACTCAGCGGCAACTTTCAGTGGTTCGGTCTCATCATCGCCCGCGACGACATTACGAAGGGTAACGGGACGTTCGATATGTGGGGCAGCATCATGTCGCGCAACGCGAACGTGCAGGACGACAACGACATCGTCGGCAATTCGTCGTTCAACTGGTCCAAGTGCGCCGTGGAGTCTGCGTTGCGCGGTTCGGCCATCCTGACCCGTACGAAGGAACGGAGCTGGGTCCAGCTGTACTGATTCGACAGCCGTTGGTCGCAGGGCCCCTCGGGAGGGGGAACAACACGCGAAGGGCGGTCGCCGAGAGGTGGCCGCTCTTCGTGTATCCCTGCGATACTTCTGCATGGCCAATGACATCCCCGCCGGCATCCGCATTATCCGCGGGGCAAACCGCACCCTCGGACGCGTCGCCCCGTCGCTGGCCTCGCGGCTGTGTCGCCGGATTTTCTCGACGCCCCGCAAGTTCACGCCGCGCGAATGGGAGATGCCGTTCGAGGCCTCCGCCACGCGCGAGCGCCTCCCAGGCGGACTCTCGGTGCTGCGGGCCGGCGAGGGACCGGCGGTCGCGCTGATTCACGGGTGGGAAGGACGGGCCACGCAGTTCGCCGTGATGGCCCCTGCCCTGCTCGCGCGCGGTTTCCGCGTGATCGCCATCGACGCGCCGGGGCATGGCCATTCGCGGGGAAAGGAGTCCGATCCGTATCGATTTGCCGAGGCGTTGCTCGAGGTGAGTGCGCGCTTCGGCCCCCTGCACGCCGCGGTCGGTCACTCCATGGGTGGCGGCAGCATCGCGCTGGCCCTCTCGGCGGGCCTGTCGCTCACGCGGGCGGCACTCATTGCCAGCCCGTCGTCGTTGCACGATGTCCTGCACCGCTTTTCCGCCGCCATGCACCTGTCGCCACGGGCCACCGCGCACTTCGTGCATGACGCCCGACGGCGCATCGTCGCGCGCGGCTATCGCACCGATGACATCGAGGGCGCGCTGCGTTCCGTCACCGTCCCGGCGCTGGTCGTGCATGCGCTCGACGACAAGGAAGTCCCCTTTGCGGATGCCGAACGGATTGCGGGCTTCTGGCCTGGCTCTACCCTGCTGCCGGTGGAGCACGTGGGGCATCGACGGATTCTGCGCGATCCGATCACCATTGCCGCCGTTACCGACTACTGCGTCGCCGGGCTCACTCGCGAAGACTGAGTACCTGTACTGCGTCGCCAACCCGGATCACACCGGGCTCGCGATGCGTGGTATTCATGCCGAAGATGACGCCGTCGTCGGCGCGACGATACTGCGCGAAGGTGCGCAGTGGTTCCTGACCACTTTCTGCGGTGTCGGGATCGACCGTCGTGAGCACGCAGCGCGGGCAGGCCGACCCCACACTCAGTGACACCTGACCGATCCGGATATCGCGCCACGTATCCTCGTCGTGTGGGCGCGTACCAGTGAGCAGGATGTTGGCGCGGAAGCGTCGCGGGTCCATGACATCGGCGTGACCGCGCTCGACCAGCCGCGCATTCAAGGCATCGACGCTGGCCATGCCGAGCAACAGCAACGGCGCGCCATCCGACATGGCGACATAGCGGGACTCCGGATCGATCGAGCCCGCGAAACGCGGTGCGAGCGGCCGGCGGTCCACGTCGGCCAGCCGCAGGAGTCTGCACGGGCGGCCGGTGGCAGCGGTACACCACGCGGCGGCCACGTCACCGGCATCGTGCGCCACGACGTCGTCATCCCACACGCGGACCAGCCGCGTGGGCGCAGCGAGATCGATCGCGTCGAGTGGCACCGTGAGCGGTGGCAGTCCGGGCGCCGTAAGCCGGATGCCGCCGTTCCTATCCTCGGTGAGGAACGACGGGCGAATCAACACCAAACGGTGCGTCTCGCGGGCGGTGATCATGTCGCCGTTCGCCTCCGCCAGCACCCATCGCCGGTCGCCGACGGCGCCGCGCGCGTCGAGCGTGATCTCGTCAACACGAATGCCGGCCGCCGACTTGAGCGGATGCACGTACAGCGCGGCGACCCGCGCGGTGGTGGCGAGACTCATGAGGTCGCCGGCGGTTGCGAGGCGGGCGGCGAGGCGGGCCGCGAGGCGGTACGGCGCGCGTTCCAGTACAGGTACACCGGCACCCCCAACACGAGCAGTGCCGCGCCGCGCGCGGCATTGCCGGGGTTTGAGATGATCGACCCCACCACGACGTACATGGCCGCCATGATGAACAGCAGCGTCGTATACGGATGCCCCGGCGCCTTCATGACCGAACGCTCGCCACCGTGCATGTCCGCATCGCGCTTGCGGAGTACGAACAGCGTGGCGGCCGTGGACCCAAAGAAGATCCAGTCGGCGAAGACCACGTAGTCGAGCAGCTGGCCGTACGTGCCCGTGAGCAGCAGGGCCAACGCCACGGCGCCCTGCGCCACCAGCGCCACCACCGGCGTGCGCGTTGTCGGATGCAGCGCGGCCATACTCTGAAAAAACAGGCCGTCGGCCGCCATGGCCTGATACACGCGGGCCGACATGAGGATCACCATGCCCAGGAAACCGATCGTGGAGGCGACGATGCCGCAGGTGATGAGCGTGCGCCCGGCCGGACCGAGGTAGACGAACATCGTGTCGGCGGCCGGTGCGCTGCTGGCGGCCAGTCCGTCCACACCGAGGGCGCGCACGTAGGCCAGGTTCACCAACAGATACGTGGCCGCTACGACCAGCACGCCGAGAATCAGCGCGCGCGGCAAGGTGCGGGCGGGATCGCGCAACTCCTCGGCCACGGCATTGGTTTGCTGCCACCCGCCGAACGAGAAGAGTACGGGCACCAATGCGGCGCCCATGGCCACGACGCTGGCGATCAGGCCCTGCGGCGGCACCAGCGGTGCGGCGGC
>CANHJV010000214.1 GCA_947461225.1 Gemmatimonadota bacterium
ACCCATACCCTGCCGGACCAGCCCCGTTCGTGGAGCATCGTCCCATGTGCAACAACCCGCTTTCGGAAGACCAACGGCAACGCGCCTGGATCGGTGCGCTGCCGCGTTCGCATATCTGAGTTCGAGATGGCTGTCCGCTGTCGGCACGATTTCGCGTGCCCGACTGTCCATCCATCACAACTGAGGTCTGCTCCATGGCGACGATGACTATCCCCGAACAGGGGATCGAGCACGACGCATTCCCGATCAACGGCACCGACTACATCGAGTTCTTTGTCGGCAATGCCAAGCAGGCGAGTCACTACTACCGCGCGGCCTTCGGCTATCAGCTGGTTGGCTATCGTGGCCCGGAAACCGGCGTGCGTGACCGTGTCAGCTACCTGATGCAGCAGGGAAAGATTCGCCTGATCCTCACGACGGCGCTCAACCCGGACTCGGCGATTGCCGCGCACGTGCATACGCACGGCGACGGCGTGCGCGATTACGCACTCTGGGTCGAAGATGCCCGCTCCGCGTACGCCACCGCGATCGAACGTGGTGCCATCGCGATTCAGGAGCCGCAGGTGTTCAGCGATGCACACGGTGAAGTGATCATCGCGGCGATCGGCACCTACGGCGACACGATTCATTCGCTCGTGGAACGTCGCAACTATCGCGGCTTCTTCCTGCCGGGCTTCCGCGAAATCTCGGCGCGCTATCAGCCCGAGAGCGTCGGCCTCAAGTACGTGGATCACTGCGTCGGCAACGTCGAGCTGGGGCAGATGAACCGATGGGTGCAGTACTACGGGGACGTGATGGGCTTCCGTAATCTCATTACCTTCGACGACGACGACATCAGCACCGAATACTCGTCGCTCATGTCGAAGGTGATGGCGAACGGCGACGACAAGATCAAGTTCCCGATCAACGAGCCGGCGTCGGGGAAGAAGAAGTCGCAGATCGAAGAGTATCTCGACTTCTACGGCGGACCGGGCGTGCAGCACTTGGCGCTGGCCACCGACGACATTCTGGCCACCGTTACGGCGCTGCGCGATCGCGGCGTGGAGTTCCTGTCGGTGCCCACGTCGTACTACGCCGAGTTGCAGGGGCGTATCGGGCAGATCGACGAGGACATCGATGCGCTGGCCGCCCTCGGCATTCTGGTGGACCGCGATCCTGACGGGTACTTGCTGCAGATCTTCACGAAGCCGGTGGAAGATCGACCCACGCTGTTCTACGAAATCATTCAGCGAAAGGGCGCCAAGAGCTTCGGGAAGGGCAACTTCAAGGCGCTCTTCGAGGCGATCGAGCGCGAGCAGGAACTACGCGGCAACCTCTGAGGTCCTTATGCCATTCTATCATCAGCTGGGCTCCGTGCCGCGCAAGCGACACATCGTCTTTCGCCGTCCCGATGGCGGACTCTATGCCGAGGAGTTGATGGGGCACGAGGGGTTCGTGGGAACCTCGTCGCTGCTCTATCACACGCATCCGCCCACGACGTACAAGTCGGCGCGCAAGGTGCGCGACTTCGTGCTCGAGGCCGATACGGAAACCTCGCTGCGTCATCGCCACTTTCTGACGTCGCGCGTCACGACCGGCGGGTCGGCCACGCTCGATCGCTTGCCGCTGCTGTTCAACAGCGACATCGTGATGCTGTATGTCGAGCCCGACACGAACGACACGCACTTCTATCGCAACTCGCAGGCCGATGAAGTGGTGTACGTGGTCGAAGGCACTGGTGTGCTGGAGTCGGTGTACGGCGAGTTGCCCTACAAGTCGGGCGACTACGTGGTGATTCACCGCAACATCACGCATCGCTGGCGCCATGATCTCGCCGCCGGCGCAACCAAGTTGCTGGTGATGGAGAGCCGTGGCCACATTCGCGTGCCCTCGCGCTATCGCAACAACTTCGGGCAGATGCTGGAGGGGGCGCCGTTCTCCGAGCGAGACATCCGCCGCCCGATGCAGCTCGCTCCACACGACGAAATGGGCGACTTCCCGATTCTCGTGAAGCAGTACGATGCGCTCAACGAACTCGTCCTCGATCACCATCCGTTCGATGTGGTGGGTTGGGACGGATACTTCTATCCGTGGATCTTCAACATCCACGACTTCGAGCCCATCGTGGGTCGCATTCATCAGCCGCCGCCGGTGCACCAGACGTTTCAGGGCGACGGCTTCGTGATCTGCTCGTTCTGCCCGCGTCCGTACGACTTCGATCCGCAGGCCATTCCGGCGCCGTACAACCACAGCAACGTCGACTCGGACGAGGTGCTGTTCTATGCGTCGAGCGAGTTCATGAGCCGCAAGGGCATCGAGTACGGGTCGATCACGCATCATCCCGACGGACTCGCCCACGGGCCGCATCCGGGGCGTACGGAAGCGTCCATCGGGGCGAAGTACACCAACGAACTCGCCGTGATGATGGACAGCTTCAAGCCGCTCAAGATCGCCAAGCTCGCGCTGTCGATCGAGGATCCGGCGTATCACAAGAGCTGGATCGATGCGCAGCACGCGCAGTACAGCCCGCCCACGTCGTAATTCCGCTCTGACCTTTCGCCTGCCTGTCATGCCGCGCCTCTCCCAACGGTTTTCCTCGTTCCCGGCCTATCCGCTCGCGCATATTCCTGCGCGGAAGAAGGCGCTGATCGAAGCCGGCGTCGATGTCATCGATCTCGGTGCCGGCGACGCCGATCTCGCGCCGCCCGCGGGCGCCGTGTCGGCGTTGCAGCGGGCCGCCGAGGTGCCGGCCATGCAGCGCTACGGATTCGGGCTGGGGCTGGTGCGCTATCGCGAGGCGGTCGCGGCCTGGATGCACACGCGTTTCGGACAGCGCGTGGATCCGATCAGCGAGATCGTGCCGTTGTTGGGCAGCAAGGAGGGACTCGCGCACATCGCGTTTGCCTTCGCCGGCCCGGGGGACGTCGCGATCATTCCCGATCCGGCCTATCAAGCATATCTGGGCGGCACGCTGCTGAGCGATGCCACGCCGTACGTGTACGCGCTGCGGCCGCGTACGAACTTTCTGGTGGACCTCGACGAAATCCCCACCGACGTGCTGTCGCGCACGCGGATCCTGTACCTCAATTACCCGAACAATCCGACGGCGGCGATCGCCCCGCGCGACTATCTCGAGCGGGTGGTCGAGGTGTGCCGGGAACGGGACATCCTGTTGGTGTACGACAATGCGTATTCCGAGATGGGGTTCGACGGATACGTGCCGCCCAGCATCTTCGAGATCGACGGGGCGCGTGAGGTGGCGATCGAATTCCACTCGTTGTCGAAGACGTACAACATGACCGGCTGGCGATGTGGCTGGGCGGTCGCGAAGCCGGAGATCGCGACGGCGCTCGCCAAGGTGAAGGCGTTCACGGATACCGGGCAGTACATGGGCATTCAGGCGGCTGGCGTCGCGGCCATCGAGAGTTGGGCGGAGTTCGTGCCGCAGAACCTCGCGGTGTTTCAGTCGCGTCGCGATGCCGCGGTCACGGCGTTCCGCGCCAACGGCTTCGCCGTAGAGGTGCCGAGTGCCACGATGTACCTCTGGATGCCGCTGCCGGAGGGGATCGCCAGTGCGGCGTTCGCCGATCGGCTGCGCGAAGAGGCGGGCGTGATCGTACTGCCCGGCTCCGGCTTCGGCGCCGGTGGGGAAGGGTTCTTCCGCATTTCGTTCATTCAGTCCGAGGCGCGTATCGCCGAAGCGGCCACGCGCGCGGGGGCGGTGCTGAACGCCATGCTGAAGGAGTTGGCGTGATGCGTCGCCGGGGAGTGCTCGCCAAGGGCGCCGTGCTGGCGCTGTCGGCCGTGCTCGCGTGCCGATCAACGGCACCGATCTCCACCCCCGCCGCGCCCGCCACGTCAGCTCGACCGGAGCCGTCGCGTTCGGAGGCTGCGCGACGTACCGCGCCGGAAAAACCGGCGCGTATCCGTCCGGTCGTGAGCGCTGAGGCGCCGCCGTTGGCGCGCGAGTTCCGTGGCGTGTGGGTGGCGTCGGTGGCCAACATCGACTGGCCGTCCAAGCGTACGCTCTCCACCGCCCAACAG
The DNA here is from genome assembly GCA_947461225.1 of Gemmatimonadota bacterium. Taxonomy (GTDB): domain Bacteria; phylum Gemmatimonadota; class Gemmatimonadetes; order Gemmatimonadales; family Gemmatimonadaceae; genus Gemmatimonas. The sequence continues at coordinate 4,024 of CANHJV010000214.1, forward strand.
CAGGCTGAACTCATTGCGCTGCTCGATCGCGCCGCGGCGCTCAAGTTGAATGCGGTGCTCTTTCAGGTCCGTCCGGCTGCCGATGCGTTGTATGCGTCGAAGATCGAGCCGTGGTCGGAGTATCTCACGGGGGCACAAGGACGCGCGCCCGTGCCGTTCTGGGATCCGCTCGCGTTCGCGATCAAGGAGGCGCACGCCCGCCATCTCGAATTGCACGCGTGGTTCAATCCGTATCGCGCACGACACACCGACGCCAAGTCGCCGCTGTCGAAGACGCACATTGCGAATACGTCGCCTAAGCTCATCAAAAAATACGGCGGCTATCTCTGGATGGATCCGGGTGAGCCGGCGGTTCGGGCGCGTACGCTGCGGGTGGTACTCGATGTCGTGAAGCGGTACGACGTGGATGGCGTCCACATCGATGACTACTTCTATCCGTATCCCGAAAACAACAAGCGCGGTAAGGAGATCGACTTCCCCGACGATCGCAGTTTCAAGCGCTATCGCAAAGAGGGGGGCACGC
>CANHJV010000215.1 GCA_947461225.1 Gemmatimonadota bacterium
CAGGCTCGGTACAGTTGGGTGCATCACCCACACTGAACGGGATGCGAGTCTCAGGATTGAACGGATTCGGGAAGTTCTGTCCGAGCGTCGCTCCATTGCGGCGTTGCTTGCTATCCTGCGCGGCCGCGACCCGTGGCATGATTACGCTGAGAGCGAGCACCAGACCCAGTGCTCCCCACACACGTTTCATGTTGCTTCTCCGACTGACGAATCAGGGTTGTGAGTCGAAGTCTCCAAGTGAAAGGTGGAAGTCGGACCTGCCTATCAGGTCTCCTTGGAAGGTAGGACGCGTAACTGGGGCCGTCAAGCAACATTCCGCCGTTGCCCGCGCGTTTCCCCCTGAGCCGCCCGGACTGGCGTCACCATCGCCCCTGCTCCCATACCCCGAAGGCGCGTAGTTCGCGGCTGTCGGGGAGATGCTGGGTGATGAACTCCCGCAACAGCCGCTGGTGTGCCCGGCAATCGGCGGGCTCGACGGTGGGCTGGTCGCCCAGCATCCATGCGGTGATCGTCTGGCGGGCGGCGGCAGGGAGCCGGCGCCCGCCAGGCGCCATTTTGGCGCACAACGGGCAGAGCACGCCGCCGGCGGCGTGACTGAAGCGCGCATCCACCTCGGCGGGAATCTCGGCGTGGCACTCGGCGCACCGATCGATGCTCGGCATAAAGCCGACCTCGCTGACCAGCCGCCAGAAGACGCCGAGGGTGAGCGCCACGGTGTCGACCTCCGCCGCCTCGGCGATGGCATCAAGCCCCGCGGCGACTCCGTGATAGACCCGGGGCGCCGCCTCGTCGTGGACCACGCGCATGACGCACTCCACGAGGGCGCTCGCGGCAGTGAACCGGCCTAAATCGGCTGCCAGCCCCGCCCGTGAGCGGGTGACATCGAACGCGTTGAGGGCATGCAGGTCACGCCCCGGTTTCACCTGAATCTGCGCCTGCCCTTCGGCGAAGAGGTCCACGCCACTGCCGAACCGTTTCTTCGACGAGCGGGCACCACGGGCCACGACCGACAGGACGCCGGCCTCGCGGGTCGCCAGCCGCAGAATACGCGACGACTCGAGATACGGCACGGCGTGCAGCACGATCGCGTCGGTGGTGATCAGGGACATGGGTGGAGATTAGCGACTGCTCCAGCGACCCGCTGACGGATCCAACGGCGTTGACGGCACTTACGGACGGATGGCCATGTCGACGCCGCCCTGATTCGCAGCCACGCGACGGACCTCGGTACCGGCGGGGCTGAACACGAGCAGCGAGGTCACGGACCCGGTGCCGTTCTGGATGCAGTGCAGCCGCCCAAGGGCATCGGCCTGTCCACTGCCGCAGGTGACGGCGGTGCCGGAGGCGCTGGTGAGCACCAGCCAGTCGGCCGACGCCGACGTGACAAAGCTCAGATCGGCCGTCCGCACCTTGATGATCCGGTTGGTGAAGGAGGCGAGATCCTGATACAGCGAGACGTAGAGAAACCCGTCGAGGCCGAGCTTCACGCCGGCGCCGTAGCTATTGGCCGGCATCTTCTTGTTGAGCAGCACGCGCTTGCCGCGCAGGTCGACTTTGGCAATGCCGCCCGTGGCGAGCAGCGTGTACGGGAAGGATGCGAAGCTGGCATCACCACCGGCACTGATGTACGCCACGTCGCCGTCGATCAGCGCCGACGCGCCCGAACCGCGCAGCCCCGGTAGCACGATCGTGTCGCGCGTGGTGCCCGTGTTCGGCACGCGGATGAGACGGACATCGCCCTGCACCGCGTAGTTCACTTTGCAGTTGGCGTTGGCATCGACGATCCAGGTCGCGTTCTCAAACTGAAAGAGATCGGTCGGGCATGTGCCGGCGTTCGTGATCCGCGTGCTGGTAGCGGTACCGGCGCCAGCGAAGGACACCAACGCCACGCTCGACGAGTCGCGCAGTGCGGCTCCGACGAGGGTCTGGCCGCCTGTTCCGGTGAGCAGTCGAGCGCGCGAGGGGTTGCTGCGGGTGGGGAGCTGGATGCGACGCGTGGTCGAGGTGCGCACGTCGGTGACGTACAGCAGATCGCCGGCATCGCGGCTCGACACGGCGAGCACCGTGTCGCGCAGGAGCGTGAACCCCTCGGCGTCGAACTGGGTCGTCGGCGCGAGCGTGAGCTTCGTGCTGGCGCTGCCGGTGTCCCCAAGGAACGTGAGGCCGGGCTGGATAAAGCCGTCGAGGACGATGATGCCGCGCGGCGGCTGCGGCGCGCTGTTGTTGATCCCGTCATCCCCGCAGGCGGCGAGCGCTGTGAGCAGGACGGCGGCTGACGAGACGAGCGCGTGGCGGCGAACGGTGGCGCGAGAGCGGTCCTGCGGGGTCATCGTGGGGAGTGTTGCAGGGTGAACGACATCGCCCAGGCGCGCCCGGGCGACGGGAAGCCGCGGACCGACTGCCACGAGGCATTGGCCGCATTCTCGAGCGAGAACGCGACCAAGGCGTCGAGGCGGGGCCATGGCCAGTACGGCAGCGCGTGCAGCTGTTGTGCGACGGTGACGTCGACGAGCGACAGCGCCGCCAATTCGAAATCGGGGTTGCGAGGGCCGGCGGTGTACGGCCGGGCGCCCGTGCCGCGCCACACGATGGTGGCGTGCTGCGCGGCCGTGTTCAGCTGCAGTTGCGCCCCACCGGCCACGCGGGGCACGTAGGGGGTGGGAATGCGGAGGCCGCCGCTGCTGAGGATCGCGTCGTACGCGGTGATCCAGGCCGAGGCGACGGCGATGCCCATCGCGATTTCGGCGCGAGACTCGACGCCGCGCAGGCGTTCGACACCCACGTTGGCGGGGCTCCAGCCGAAGTTGCCCGGAAACCACACGATCGCATCGCGCGTGTTGCGCGCCACGAGTGCCCCTTCCACGCTGGCGCGGCGGTGCCCCGTGCCGGTGACGAGGCGCAGGCCGCTGGACACGTCGAGATCAACACGCTCCGGCAAGAGCGCACGCACGAACAGCCGTTGCGGCGAGGAAAAGTACAGGTCGTACAGGGTGGGGACACGCACCGCCTGCGCGGCCCGACCGAACGCCACCACCTGGGAGTGCTCGCCGAGTCGTGCCACCCGTCGCTCGGCACCAACGGACGCGGTGGGGCGTACGCCGCTGCCTTCGATGAGATCGGCGCGGGCACCGATGTCGATGGTCCACCGATCGTCGCCCGTGGCCTGCCACGCACGCTGCACGGCGGCAAAGCCACGACGGCGTTGCTGCGTGACGCCCCCGGTGGCGGCGAGTCGATCGGCACCGACACCGAGACGCCACGCGATATCGCGGAGCGCCCCACGCCATTCGGCATCGGCGGCCCATGCCACCGCCCGCGCATCGAGCGCGGACCGGGTGGGATCGACATAGCGCAAGGCCAATCGACGCACACCGGCCACCAGCATGGTGCCGCGCAGTCCGGCCTGAGCGCGCACCAGCAGACGATCGGTGCGCGCGCGATCGGCGTCGTAGCTGCGCACATTGGCGGGGCCGACCATGCCACGATCAGTGGTCGACCCGAGCAGCGAGAATTGCGCCCGGCTTCCGATCACGCCGAGCGACGCGGTGGCTCGCCGTTCGTCGTTGTTGATCCGCGTTTCGCGCTGGGGTGCCGCGCCGGCGTCGTTCACGAACGTGAAATCGTTGGTCGCGTTGCGCCACGCAGCGCTGGCTTGCCAGAGCGCGCCGGCGGCTTGCGCGTGCCACGCGCCTTCCACGCTGCGCTGCCCGAAGGCACCCAGCCGAACGGACGCGATGCGCTGGGCGGACGACGTGAGCGCCAACACGCCGCCCATCGCGCCAGCCCCAGTGCCGACCGGATCGGCACCCAGAGCGACCGTGGCCGACTGCAGCCCCGCCAACGGAATATCCGACACGTCGGCCATTCCCGTGGCCGGATCATTGAGCGGCATCCCGTCGAGGGTGATCGCGACCTGCTCGCGACGCGCGCCGCGCAGCGACAGCCCGGTCTCGCCACGGGCCGTCCGCAGGTTGGTGTACGGCATGAGCGCGAGCAGCGCATTCACGGAGGACGCACCGGCCATGCGGGCGTCGGCCGTTGTCACCGTGGCGCTCGTGCGACCGGCGGTGCGCGCGACAGCGCGCGCTGCCGTGACGTGCAGTGGGACCAGCGGTTGCGCGGCACGCTCCGCCTTCGTGGCATCGCGCGGCAGCAGCGACACCCAGAGCGTATCCGCATCGCGGCGCACGCCACCCGGTACCGGCGCACCGGCGACGACCCGCGCGATGTACCCCGCGCGGGCGACGTGCACGCTGTCCGTGGGGCTCACGCGAACAACGGAACACGCGCCCTCGAGCCGGCGTGTCGCGGACGACGATGGCCGATGCATCGATGCGCTTGGCCACACCGTGACGTCGGCGCCGACGACGGGCGCGCGCGTTCGCGTATCGGTCACGCAGACGGTCGTGGAATCGCGGGGCGGTTGGTTGAGTTGCGCGATCAGATTGCCCAGCAGGAGCGCCGCGATGCTCACGACGACGGACGCTCTCGATGTCGCCCGCTGCCGCGCAGCGGGAGC
>CANHJV010000216.1 GCA_947461225.1 Gemmatimonadota bacterium
GGATGAAGGTTGGGTGCGGGCGGCCCTCGATACCTACGGCGTGCCGTACAGCTACTTCGCCGACATCAAGCTGAAAGAGGGCAATCTCCGCGCGAAGTACGACGTGATCATCTACCCGAGCGTGGGTGGCAGCGCGCAGTCGCACGTGGCCGGCATCATCAAGTCGGGTGACACGCCGTTGCCGTACAAGAAGTCGGCGGCGACGCCGAATCTGGGCGCCAACGACAGCGCCGACGACATCCGCGGCGGCATGGGCATCGAGGGACTCACCGAACTCTACAAGTTCGTGCAGGCCGGTGGCACGCTCATCGTGGAAGGCTCCACCACCACGATCTTCCCGGCGTACAACCTGACCAGCGGCATCACGGTGGAGTCGCCGGCGGGACTCTTCGCCCGCGGCACCATTCTTCGCGGTGTCGTGACCGATCGCACCAGCCCGTTGTCCTACGGTTTCGACGCGCAGCTGCCGGTGTATTTCAATCAGGACCCCGTGCTCGCCGTGGCCGGCTCGGCCGGACTCTTTGCCGGCGGTGGCGGTGGACGCGGGTCGGCGCTCAGCCAGAACATCACACCGAACGCCGTGCCGCTGCGCATGTCGCCGTGGACCTTCGGGGCGACGGACTCCACCGGAACGCCGATGCCCGCCGCGGGCCGTAGCGCGCCCGCTGGGGCGACGGGAGCGGCCGGGGCAGGTCAGGGTGGCCGTGGCGGTGCCGGAGCCGCTGGCGAGGCACCTGGCGGCGCGGGCGGCTCCGTGTTCGGCGGAGCACCGGGCATCGATGGCTCGCGTCCGCGCGTGATCATGCAGTTCCCGGCGAACGCCGCCGATATGCTCCTGTCCGGCACCCTCGCCAACGGCGAAGGGCTGGCCAACCGCGCGCAGCTGGTGGATGCGCCGTTGGGCAAGGGGCACGTCGTGATGTTCGCCATCCGTCCGTTCTGGCGATGGCAGACGCAGGGCACGTACTTCCTGGGGTTCAATGCGATCCTGAACTGGAATGACTTGGACGCGGGGAAGTAGGGCGCGCGGCGCGGGATTGGAACGGCGAACTCCCTAGGGAGCAGGGGGGAGGGTATCAGGAGGCAGGAAGCAGGTGAACCGCGCGTGGTTCCTGCCTCCTCTTCCCTGATACTCTCCCTCCTGCTCACTAGGGAGTTTGTTCTTGTGCGGTTGCTCACGCTCGAGCCGCACCCACGGCACGCGTTGTGCCTTCTCCTCGGGTGTCATCCCAACTCAAGGAGATCGTTCATGCAATTGACCCGCGCGCTCTGTGGCCTGGTGGCCATTGTCTCGCCGCTCGCCGTGCAGGCCCAGTCCAGCGCTACCACACCCGCGCCGGCCGTCGGCTTCGGCATTCTCGGTGGTGCCACGTTTCCCGTCGGTGATTACAACGACGTCGCACCGGCGGGTTTTCACATTGGTGGTTTCGCTGACTTCGGACGTCGTGTCGGCCCGTTCGGCATTCGTGCCGATCTGATGTATCACGGCTTCGGTGACCGGAATCTCGTCACCACCGGCAGCAGCACCACGCAGGTCACCATTTCGAACAAGTACAGCATGGTGACCGGCACGCTCAACGCGATGCTCGGCATTCCGCTCGAGAATGCGCCGGTGCGTCCGTACCTCACGGGCGGCGTCGGCGGCTACTACGTGCGCAACAGCCCGAAGTGCGCGGGCGCCGGTTGCGGGTCGCTGTTGAACATCAACGAAGAGAACACCACCAAGTTCGGCCTCAACGGTGGCGCTGGCCTCGAGTTCGGCATGGGCGGCATGGAGGCGTTCGTGGAATCGCGGTTCCACCATGTGTTCGACGGCACGCCGAAACTCGGCTGCCTCGGCGACGTGGGCTGCAATCGTGCCGCCCTGCAGATCGTGCCGGTGAGCGTCGGGGTTCGCTTCGGGTTCTAGGGGGGGAGGAACAGCAAACTCCCTGCGTACTAGGAAGTTGTCGTCCTCCGTTACCGCAGACTATCCGCCCTCACCTTCGACGTATCCGGCGTGACCGCGGCCGCCACCGCCGAATCCGTCTTCGGCGTCGTCGCCTCAACGCGTCGTTTCGTGCCCGACTTTTTCACGACGGGCGTCGGCGCAGTTGGCAGCACCACTTCCGATGCCGTGTCCGGCGCCCGCTTGAGGTAGCCATTCACCAGGTCGCGGGCGGCGCCGGCGTAGCCGCCGATCTGGTCGGCGGCCCGACGGGCGAGTCCGGATTCCTGCGTGGAGCCGTACCACCACGTGCCCCACGTCGCGATGGCGAACAACACGATGTACGGCACGACCGACTGGCGGCGGCGCATGGGGGCCGGATCGTGCCGGCGTTTCGGCTCGGTCTTGACCTTCTTGGCGCTGCCGATCGGCGCGTTCGAGGACGGCGTGCGCACCCCCGCGATGTCGCCGGGCGTCCGGGACGCCACGCTCACCATGCGATGGCCCAGCGCATGTCGGTAGATCTCCGCCGTCTGACTGGGCGTCATCTCCATCACCGCGCTGCCCAGCGTCACCCCGAAATCGGACACGCTGGCGAAGCGGTCGACCGGGTCGGGGGCCAAGGCCTTGTCGAACACGTCCTGCAGCGCATTCGGCCACTCGAGATCGCTGCGCACTTCGTCCAGCCGACGCGGACGGCTCGTGAGCCGCGCAATCAACGATTCTTTCGACGACGAATTGGTGAACGCATCGTGGCCGGTCAGCGCGATGAACGCGACGAGGGCCAGCGAGTATTGGTCGGACCGACTATCGAGCACATCACCCGAGAGCTGCTCTGGAGACATGAACTCCGGCGTGCCGACGGCGAAGCCGGTGCGCGTCACTTGCTGCGAGCCCTGTTCCATCATGCGCGCGATGCCGAAGTCGACGAGCTTCACGACGAACGTGCCGTCGGTGCGCTTCGTGAGCATCAGGTTGTCGGGCTTGAAGTCGCGGTGCAGAATGCCGAGGTCGTGCGCGGCCTGCAGGGCGTCGGCCGCCTGACCGATGATGTCCGCCGCGACCACGGGATGCAGCGCCACTTCCCGCGTGAGGGTGGCGGCCAGCGCTTCGCCGTCCACGAACTCCATCGCGAGATAGACCATCCCGTCGTCCGTCTCACCGAAATCGAAGATCGAGGCGACGTTCGGGTGCGAAATCTTGCTGGCGTTCTCCGCTTCACGCGTGAACCGCTGCAACGCGTCAGCGTCGCCGACCAGCGCCGGGCGCATGATCTTGATCGCACTCTTGCGCTTCATGCGCACATGCTCGGCCAGGTACACGGTCCCCATGCCGCCGGCGCCCAACTGCGAGACCACGCGATAGCGCCCGCCGATCACATGACCCACGAGGTCGGCCTGGGCAGCGGGCGACACGAGACCCGTGCCGTCTTTCGCGCAGAAGGCAACCGCGCGGTCATACGCTTCCCCACACTGGGGGCACACCTTGCGAGCGTCCACTCCTGGCGAACCTACAGGCATCACGGCGTTAATCAAGCAGAATGCCGTGCGTTCGCGGGCACAGTCGAGTCTGCTAAGGCGCGACACACGTGGGGGTTAGCCTGTTTCCCTGCGTAAGCTGCTGATGCGCACTATCTTTCGGCATGTCACGTGCATCCCTTCTTCGATTCCTGCTGAGCTCGCTCGCGCTCGCGGGCTCTGCCGTAACGGCGTCGGTCGGCAACGCCCAGGCGCCCACTTCTGCCGCCGGTTGGGCTCGCGCTGGTACCCAGGGCGACTTCGTCGTCAAGGATTTCGCATTTCGCTCGGGGGAACGACTCCCCGAGTTGCGTCTCCATTACACCACCCTCGGCACCCCGCAGCGCGACGCCCGTGGCATCGTGCGCAACGCCGTCATGATTCTGCACGGCACTGGGGGGACGGGGCGTAGCTTTCTCTCCGCCGCGTATGCCGGCGAACTCTTTGCGCCCGGCAAGCTGCTCGATAGTGCGAAGTACTTCATCGTGCTGCCCGACGGCATCGGTCACGGCGGATCGAGCAAGCCCAGCGATGGTCTCCATGCGCGATTCCCGAAGTACACGTACGACGACATGGTCACCTCGCAGCACCGGTTGCTCACCGAGCATCTCAAGGTGAACCACGTGCGTCTCATCATGGGCACCTCGATGGGATGCATGCACGGCTGGGTCTGGGGCTATACCTACCCCGAGTTCATGGACGGTCTCGCGCCATACGCGTGTGTGCCGTCGCAGATCGCCGGCCGCAATCGCATGATCCGCACGATGGCGATGGATGCCATTCGCAGTGATCCGGCATGGAAGGGGGGCGAGTACACCAGCGCGCCGCCAGGACTGCGTGCCGCGCAGATGATGCTGTTCATCATGTCGAGCGCGCCGCTGGTGCAGCAAGCGCAGGCGCCGACGCGCGACAAAGCGGACAGCGTAATCCGCGCCTACCTCGATGGGCGCATGGCCACCACCGACGCCAACGACTTCCTGTATCAGTTCGACGCCTCGCGCGACTACGATCCGTCGCCCAACCTGTCGCGCATTACTGCCCCGGCCTTGTTTATCAACTCGGCGGA
>CANHJV010000217.1 GCA_947461225.1 Gemmatimonadota bacterium
AGTCGGTGCGACCACGTCCGCTCGTGCCATTCGTCCCGTGTGATCTCGCGGCTACTGGCGAGATCCGCCTGGAAGCTGCCTTCGAGTGCAGCGGCGCACGCCTCGTCGAACACGAGCACGTTGCATTCCGCATTCAACCACAACGAGCGAAAGTCCAGATTCGACGAACCGATCAGGCTCGCATAGCCATCGACCACCATCGTCTTCGCATGCAGGGTGGCGCGCTCGTACTCGAATACGCGGACGCCACTCTCGAGCAGGAGGCGATAGGCTCCATGCGCGGCATGCCGGATCAGCGGGACATCCGTGCGCTCGCTGGGCAGCAACAGGCGCACATCCACGCCGCGCCGCGCCGCGCTGAGCAGGAAGGTGAGGGCACGGCTCGGCGGTGCGAAGTACGGCGTCGTGATCCAGAGGCGCTCACGCGCGCCGCCCAGCAGCGCGGACAACACGGCCAGCATCTCACGCTGTCCGCGTCCGGGCCGTGGATCCAGCACGAGCACGGCGCGATCCTCCGGCGCGGCCACCTCGATGACACGGCGGACGCGGCGCCCCCGACGGCGGTCGCGTTGCCGTCCGAGTTGTCGCTGCACCTGACGCTGCACGACCTGCTGCAATCGACGTGATACCGCCCGCGTGCCGATCCCCTCGATGTTCTGTTGCGGCGAGGTCTCGACCGCATCGCTCCAGCTCACGTATTCGAGACCGGGCAACGTCGGGCCACGCGCGCGATCCCATCCTTCGGCAAACACCGCGGCCAGCTCACGCGCCACCGACCCTTCCACCTGCACGAACGTGTCGCGCCACACATCGTGACGGGCACGAATCGACGAGCCGTATTCTTCGCCGATGTTCATGCCCCCGGTGAATGCCACGCCGCGATCGCACACAAGCAGCTTGCGATGATCGCGGCGCAGCGCGTGGAAGGGGTGCTGCCAGACACGATGGAAGTGGCGCACGACGACGCCCTGCCCGGTGAGCGAATCCCAGAAACGGTCGTGCGTGCCCATCGACCCCACGGCATCGGCCAGGACATACGTGCGCACGCCGCGCGCAGCCGCCCGCACCAACGCCTGCTGCACGGACGCACCGAGCGTATCGTCGCGCAGGATATACGTCTCCAGCAGCACCTCGTCCTGCGCGGCATCGATCGCCGCGATCATGGTGCGGAACGCGTTGGCCCCATCGGGCAACAGCACCGGGGGCGGACACTGATGCATAGGTCCACCGTCGATCAGCTGCAGGAGTTCGCGAAAGGCCGGATCGCGCACGCCCTCGGGAAAACGCCGGGCCGCACCCCACGCCCGATACGTACGTACTTCCCGAGGAGACGGTCCGTCAGCCATGTTTCGGCATGACCTTCATTTTGCGACTCCTGATCAATGCGGTCGCGCTCTGGTGCGCCGCGCGCTTCGTCGATGGCATCAGCTACACCGGCAGCTGGCAGGGACTCGTCGCGCTCGCGCTCGTGTTCGGTGTCGTGAATACGTTGGTGCGACCGATCCTCTCGTTCTTCTCGTTCCCGATCCAGATCGTCACGTTGGGGCTGTTCACCCTCGTGCTGAATGCCGCGATGCTGCTGCTCACGAGCGCACTCGCAACGCGCCTTGGCGTCTCGTTCCACATCAGTGGATTCGGGGCCGCGTTCGTGGGCGCGTTGCTGGTAAGCATACTCAGTACCATCCTCAGTTGGGTCGTGATCCCGCGCGACGACGACTGAAGGCGCGGCTCAGGCGGGAAGCTCGTCGAGCGCGCGCTGCAGCACCAGCGCCAGCGCCTGTCGCACCCGCTCCGGCGCGAGAATCACCGCATCGGGGCCGTACTGCAGGACGTGGCGGATCGCCCAGGATTCGTCCGCCAGCGGATAGTGCACCAGCAGTGACCCGTCGGGGTACACCTCGCCACTCTCGCGCTCGGCGATCCAGCGTGCCACCGTCGGACTGTACCGCACCACCAACGACTCCGCGACCGGCGCGTCCTGCACGAAGACGTGCCCCTGCTGCAAAACCGACTCCACCGTGAAATCGGCGGGGCGTTCGAAGGCATCGGTCGTTGCAACCGCCGCACGCACGCGATCGAGCCGAAACACGCGCAGCGCGTCGTTGCGTTCGCAGAAGGCCACGAGATAGATACGCGCATCGGCCCGCACCAAGGCGTACGGACGGACACGGCGCACGGTGGCATCCGTGTCGTTCGAACGCTGATACGTAAGCTGCACGACGTGCTGGGACTCGATGGCGCGCTGCAGCACGATGACGGCATCCCACTCGGTGTCTCGCGCGGGTTCGACGGCGAACGGGCGGACCACCTCGGTGGTCGCACCCACTTTGCGCTTGTCGACCACCGTATCGACCGGCCGCACGGCAATGTCACGCAGGCGCTCGCGCACATTCACGACGAGATGACGCTCATCGACCGGCAGCTCCTGCTCCAGGATGCCGAGCCCTAATTCGAGCGCCGCCACCTCGGGACGCGTGAGGCGCATCGGACGCTTGAAGTGCGACGATCGCATCGACACGCTGTCGGCGCCCCAGTACAGCGCGATGCTCTCCACGAATCCGGGCGGCGTATCGTCACGGTCGAGCGATTGAAAGTCGGCGCGCAGCGTTTTCGCCGTGGTTCCCACGCGCGATGCGAGCTGCTCGATCGTGAGCTTCGGTTCGTCGGCCATTGTCGGCAGCGCGATCAGCAGGCGCTGCAGGCGCTCATCGGCGCGCGTCATGCCACCTCCGTAGGCTGTGCCGTAGGCTGTGCCGTAGGCTGTGCCGTAGGCTGTGCCGTAGGCTGTGCCGTAGGCTGTGCCGTAGGCTGTGCCGTAGGCTGTGCCGTAGGCTGTGCCGTAGGCTGTGCCGTAGGCTGTGCCGTGGCCAGTGTGGCGCGGTGAGCGGCCAGCGTCTCCTGCAGCAGAGTGCGCCAGTCGGCACGCCAGTCGTCCGGTGACACGATCGAGGCATCACCACCGAACGTGAGTACCCATCGCAGGAACGGATCGCGTCGGCGCACCCGGAAGTGTCGCTGCGACGGAAGGCTCCCCTCCTCCCCCAGCTGCATACCCTGCAGCACCTGCCCCGACTCGCCTCGGAACGCGACCACGACCGAGACCGCCTCCTCGTCGCCGAGCTCCCACGAATGACGCGAGGCAGCATGCGCTTCGAGGTCGAAGGTCGCCGGAATGACGTAGTCCGGCTGCTTTCTCGCGGCGTTGTACTTCGGTTTGGAGATACGGCTGACGCGGAACTGGCGCAGCGCCTGCTGCTCGGCGTCGTGCGCGACGAGATACCAGTGTCCCGTAAGAAAGACGAGGCCGTAGGGCTCCACGGTGCGCATGCCCGTCCGGTTGCGCTCCATGCTGGCATAGCTGAAGGTCACCCGCTGTCGGGCGGAGAGGGCGTCGCCCAGCACCTCGAACGTGCTGGCCTGCACTTTCACGCTGGCCGTCAGTGGCTCGGTGATTGGCAGGAGCCCGACATCCCGTTCGAGCTTGACGATCGCAGCGGCAGCATCGGCATCGAGCATGGCATTGCCGAGTGCGCGCACGCGCGCCGCGGCACGGCGAAGCGTGAGACACTCATCGGGCGTGATCGCCAGCACCGGCAACGACTGATAGCCGATCCCCTGCGGCCGCGCGATGGTGCGCACTTCGAGCGCGGGCACGATGCGCGACTCGCACAACGCGAGAAAGGGCAGGTAGAATGCGCCGGGAAGGAGACGATAGCGCGACTCGCCACCGTCGCTGTCGGCCAGCGTCTCGATCGCGACACCGAAGGCGCGCAGTTCGTCCTTATCGCGCTCGAAGGTGCGCATGACGCTCTGCTCGTCGACATCGCCAGCCAGATACCCCGGCACATCGCGACGCAGATCGGCGAAAACGGCCCCGTGGTGGCGCCGCAGCAGCGCGGAGAGCAGATCGAGCCAACGGGTCAGTTTATCGGCAGCAGCCATGCAATACATACCCGAAGGACAACGGATCAACACGCGCGACGGAAGCCTCGCCGCGCGCTCGGCGGACTCAGTGGATGAAGAGTGGCACCACGAACTGACAAAACAGCGCGCCCACGATCGTCATGGCGAAGCCCCAGAGCAGTAATTGGCGGAACAACTGCTTGGTATCATGCCCGGTCGGCACGGCCGCAATGCACAGGGCACCGATCGTCGAGAGCGGCGACACGTCGACCAGCGCCGCGCCCACGTTGATGCTGATCGCGATCTGCAGGGGATTGCCACCACCGAGCTTGGCAACCAGTCCTGGCACGGCCGGAAGGAAGGCGGGATAGACCACGCCCGACGTGGAGCTGTACGTTGAGATCAGCCCCGTCACGCCGGCGATCACTCCATTCACTGAGCCCGGCGTAGCCAGCTTTGCCAGCACGGTCGTGAAGAGATCCATGCCGCCGGTCTTCTCCAACACGCCGATCAGCACGCTCACCCCACACACCATCACGATCACCGGCCAGGGCACTTGCTTCAGCATTGCGCTGTCCTCGCCGATACCAATCAAT
>CANHJV010000218.1 GCA_947461225.1 Gemmatimonadota bacterium
GCACGCCCTTGTCGATGATCATCCCGGTAATGCCGAACGACTTACTGATCAGCGTGGAAAACCCCTCGATGAGCACACCGGCGACGAAGGCCGCCAGGAACATGTTGGAGTTGCGGTAAAACCCCCGCGAGCCGAGCAGGGAAAACTCGTGATCGTACCAGTCCGGGACCTTGTCCATGCTGGCGAAAAACTCACGCACATTCTCCGGCGCATCAGGGATCGCCATGGGGCCACCTTCGATGCCTGCCTGCATGATCGCGCCGCGCCGCGCACCGCCGAGCGCGTGCAGCGTCCGGACGACGTCGTCGGCAGCCGGATCACCCAGATGGATGTGCCGCATGTACAGATCGGCTCTCGGTGCGTCGAATGCGCGAGCTCTGGCGTACGAGTCGGTATACGCACTCGGGACGATCATGACTCCGCCGGCTTCGTACGATGCAGCAGGCGCCCGAGCAAGCCGGGGTTCGAGGGCGCGGAGCGATCGACCGCCTTGATGGCGGACGCGCGGTCCTTGGCACGATCGAAGAGCACGTCGAAACCGGCAATTTCGAGCGCCAAACCCACCGTCGTCCCAACGCCGAAGATGGCGGGACGGGCCTTTTTCTTGTCGAGGCGCTTGAGGAGCATCATGAACTCCCGCAACCCAGCGCTGCTGATGAACTCGAGCCCCGTCACGTCGAGCACGATCTCGACGTCGTCCTCAGCCAGATGTTCAAGCAGAAAATGGTTGAACGTGCTGGCCGTGTTGCCGTCCAGCCGCCCAGCGATGACCACCACCGCGGCAGGCCCTTCTCGATCGAGTCGTACGACGAAGTCGTTCATTGCAAGGAGGTTATGGGAAGGAAGCAAGCTCAACAATATTGCTTCCTTTCGTCCGAGCGCAACGCAACAGATGGACCCGCCACCCGGACCAGCGCCGGATGGGGCCAGCACGATAAGTTCGTGACCGTACCAGCCGCCTGATCGGCACGCCACGCTCACCGCACTCCGCCAGGTCTCTCGATCATGATCAATCGCCGCGATTTCCTTGGAATGTCCGCCGGACTCGGCGCCACGCTCGGCCTCTCGCCCCGTCTCCTGGCCGCCCTCAACCGCCTGCCACAGGGAAAGCTGCTGCAGCGCGCGATCCCCAGCACCGGCGAGATGATCCCCGTGATCGGACTCGGCAGCTCGGCCACCTTCGCCACCGTCGCACGGGCCGAAGACGCCAGCGCCCTCAAGGCCGTGTTTCAAGCCATGGCCGATCGCGGTGGGCGAGTGTTCGACACGGCGCCGAGTTACGGTGCGTCGGAGCAGGTGGCCGGCGGCATCGTGAACGAGCTCGGTATCGCCAACAAACTGTTCTGGGCCACCAAGGTGAACGTGGCCGGCCGCGGTGGCAGCGCCGCCGATCCGGCAGCGGCACGGGCGCAGATCGAGCAGTCGCTCGCGATCTTCAAGCAGCCCAAGATCGACCTCATGCAGGTGCACAACATGGGCGACCCCGCCACGCAGCTCCCCATCGTGCGCGAGTTCAAGAAGGCGGGCCGCGTGCGCTACGTGGGCATCACCACCACGTTTCCGAATCAGTACGCGCAGCTGATCGAGGTCATGCGCAACGAGCCGCTCGACTTCATCGGTGTGGACTACGCCGCCGACAACCGCGACGTGGAAGAGGTGATCCTCCCCCTCGCGATCGAAAAGAAGATCGCCGTGCTGGCCTACGCGCCGTTCGGTCGCACCAGCCTGTTCCGTCGCGCCGCCGGCAAGGAACTACCGGCCTTCGCCAAGGAATTCGACGCCACCACCTGGGCGCAGTTCTTCCTCAAGTTCACGCTCACGCATCCCGCCATCACCGCCGTCACCCCGGCCACCAGTCAGGCCAAGAACATGCTCGACAACTTGGGCGGCGGCATCGGGCGCCTCCCCACCCCCGACCACCGCCGTCAGATCATCGAGTTCGTAGACGCCTTGCCGTCGCTCCCGGGTCGCTAACGAAGCGGCCGTAATGCGCCGCGCCGTTAACCCATCACCCAAAACCCAGTACCCATTGCCCCAAACCAACAGCCCCCAGCCCACAGCGCTGTGGGCTATCGGCTATTGGCTCGGGGTCATGGGCACTGGGTACTGGGTACTGGGTTGCACAGCGGCTGGGGATGCAAACAGCCCCACCGCCTCGGCATCGGCGCCGAGCCGAACCATCGCCTCTTTCCTCATTCCCAGCTTCTCCAGCACCCGGATCGACGCCGCGTTCTCCGGCGACACGATCGCCACGATCCGGTCCAACCCCAGCGTGTCGCGGGCATACGCCAGTGTCGCCCGCGCCGTCTCCACCGCGAACCCCTGCCCGCGATGCGCCGGGAGGAACGCAAAGCCGATATCCACGTCGGGCAGCGTCGCGCGTCGCAGCAGTCCGCAGATCCCGATCGGCGCGCCGGTATCGCGTCGCGCCACGCGATACAGGCCGAACCCGTGCGCGGCGTACGACGCCATCGGCCCCGTCTCGAGATAGCGACGCGCATCGTCCGTCGTCCGCACCCCGCGGTCGCCGATGTAGCGCAGCCAATCGGGGTCGGTGAGCAACGCCACGATGAACGCGTCGTCGGCCAGCGTGAGCGGCGCCACGACGACGCGGTCGGTAGTGAACAGCGGAGGGGTCGCACCCGGCATCGATATCATGTTGCGATTTTCACATCCGGCGCGGGTCGGGGCAAGGTCGATCGCGGCCGAACACCCCCGCCTCTGGCCGTGCGCCCGCTCCGACCGTACAACTGTGCATCATGACCGACCACCTTCCCGACTCCCTGTCCCGCCGCGACCTGCTCGCCCGCAGTGCCTTCGGCGCCCTGCCCCTGCTCGGGCTGCCCACGGCACACGGCGAGGCACAGCCGCCCCGCACCGCTCGCCCGCCGCGCACCCGCGACTACGTCGTCGAAGCCGCCGCCGCCCTCGTGTACCGCAACGGGGCGCCGCAGGTCATCGAGAACGCCTCCGTCCGCGTGCGCGACAACGAGATCGTGGAGATTCGCGAGGGACGCATTGCGGGCACCGTGGCCCGCATCAACGCCACCGGCCAGCTGCTGCTCCCTGGGCTCATCTCGGGGCACACCCACGCCGCCTCGGGCAGTCCCACCCGCGGGCTCATTGAGGGCGGGCGGTCGTATCAGCGCCCCATCGAGCTCCTCGAGGCGCTTCCCGACGACCTCCTCGACGACATCACCGCGTACAACGTGGCCGAGCTGCTGCGGTCGGGGTGCACCACGCACGTCGAGATGAGCCTCAGCCTCAAGCAGGCGCAGAGCTACGTGCGCGTGGCGCGACGCTGGCATGTGCGCGGCTTTCCGGGCGGCATGGTGCCCGGCACCGCGCGCCTGTTCCCGATCTGGCGTCGTACCAACGACAGCGCCCTCGCCGCCAGTGTGCCCGACACCATGGCCGAGATCGAGGCCAACCGGGTGTTCGCGATGGCGGTGAACGGCGCGGAGGACGGACTGATCCGCCCCATGATGACGCCGCACGCCACCGACACGCACACCCCCGACACCATGCGCGCCGTCATCGCGGCCGCGCGCACCCTCGGCAACGGCATTCATACGCATTTAGCGCAGGGCGCCGGCGAAGCGCGCGTCACGCAGCGGCTCTATCAGCTCGCGCCGGCGCAGTGGCTGGAATCGCTGGGCGCCTTCGACGGGCCGTTCTTCGGGGCGCACATGACCGGTGCGACCGCCGCCGACTGGGACGTGATGAAGCGCCACGGCGGCGTGTACGCCCACTGCCCGTCGGGGGGCGGGGCCGGCAACTCCAGCGGCTCGCAGCCGTACCCCGAGGCCTTGGCCGCCGGCGTGCGCACCAACGTCGGCATCGACACGCACTCCAACGACTACATCGAGAACCTCAAGCTCGCCGTGATCTGCGGGCGGGCGCGGGCGCGCCTGCTGAACGGCGCCACCGGCAGCACGCTGCCGCTGCCCAGTGTGCAGCAGGCCGTGTACGGCGCCACGCACGTCGCCGCCGACGGACTGCGTCGCCCCGATCTCGGCCGCATTGCCGTGGGCGCCAAGGCCGATCTGTGCACCATCGACGTGAGCGGCTTGCTGGTGGGCAGCGGCGCCGTGGGCCCCGAGCCGCTCAACAACCTGCTCTACGCCAGCGGGCTGGCTGTGCGCCACGTGATCACGCAGGGGTACGTGCAGCTGTTCGACGGGCAGCTCGTGGTCGACAACGAAGCGCGCATCGCCGCGCGCGGCGCGGACGCAGTGCGGCAGATCTGGGCGCAGCTCACGAGCGAGGGGTGGTTCAAGGGGTAGGGCGATCCTTCCGCATCCCTCGCCGCCGCGGTATAACGGCAAAGTCCCTCCGTCTACGGCCTCCGTTCAAGGGGTCAGAGTCGTTGAACGGGCGCGTTCAAAGGGTACGCGTCGTTTTCAAGGGGTCAGAGTCATTGAACGGCGTTCAACGAC
>CANHJV010000219.1 GCA_947461225.1 Gemmatimonadota bacterium
CGAAATCCAGATCGCAGCCCTCGGCGGGCGTGTCCAGGTTGAGCGTGGGGGGAATCCAGCCGCGTGAGATCGTGAGCGCGCTGATCGCCGCCTCGAAGGCGCCGGATGCACCGAGGGCATGGCCGTAGTATCCCTTGGTGCTCGACACCGGAATGCGGTAGGCGTGGTCGCCAAAGACCTGCTTGATCGCCATCGTTTCCGTAGGATCATTCAGCGGCGTGCTGCTGCCGTGCGCGTTGATGTAGTCGATCTGCTCCACACGCACTGACGCATCGCGCAGGGCGTTGCGCATGCAGCGCGCGGCCTGGGCGCCGTCGGGGCGCGGGGCGGTCATGTGGTGCGCATCGTTGGTGGTGCCGTAGCCGCCAAGCTCCGCGTAAATGCGCGCACCGCGCGCTTCGGCATGCGACCATTCTTCGAGTAGCAGGACCGCACCACCTTCGCCCATCACGAAGCCGTCGCGATGGGCGTCGAACGGACGCGACGCGCGGGCGGGATCATCGTTGCGCGTCGACATCGCGCGAATGAGCGCGAACGCGCCGAAGCAGAGCGTGGCCAGTGGCGCTTCTGATCCGCCGGCCAGCATCACATCGGCGTAGCCATCGCGGATTTGCCGGAACGCTTCACCGATGGCCATCGAGCCCGAGGCGCAGCTCATCGCGTTGGTGGAGTTGGGCCCCGACACGCCGAACTCGATCGCCATGTTGCAGCTGGCCGAGCCGCCGAACACGGCAAGGGCCAGCGTGGCATCGACGGCGCGTAATCCACCGTGCAAAAAGCGCGCGGCCTGTTCCTCGGCGTAGCCCACGCCGCCCAGTGCCGTCCCCATCATGGCGCCCACGCGATCACGATCTTCGTGGGCCAGATCGAGCTGGCCGTCTTCGAGGGCCAGCATCGAGCTCACCACCGCAAACTCGCTGAAGCGATCGAGCCGCTTCACCCGCTTGGCATCGATCCAGTGGGTGGCGTCGAAATCGTCGATCTGCGCGGCGCACTGCGACCGGTAGATCGACGCATCAAACCGCGTGGCCGGCACGACCGCCGAGCGTTCGGCGCGCAGCCCCTGCCAGAGGGCCTCGACGCCGGTGCCGATCGGCGTCACGCACCCAATGCCGGTGATGGCCACGCGACGACGTGACGGCGAGGATTCGGGAGTCGTGGGCGTCGGCACACGCGTGTCCGGTAGGTTGGTCATGTCGGAGTCCGTTCAGCGACGGCGGCCAGACCCGCCAGCGTGCGCGACGCGATGCCGTGCACAAATACCGGAGCGATCACTTGCGTGGCCGCGAACCGTCCGATCACCGGCCACAACGGGCCGTTCCACACATGCACGATGCGCGTGAGCGTGCCGCCCTCGACCGGCGTGAACGACCATTCCACATCCATGCGCGTGGTCACGCCACCGACGTGCTTGAACCGCACCCACGGCACGTCGTGATTCACCGCCATCTCCGACAACCACCAGGTTGGCCAGTTGAACAGGCCGAATGGGCGGTTGGCCGCCATCTCCACCATGCCGCCGCCGTCCGGCGTGCGATGACGAAACCGGACGAACCGGTAGTGCGGGAGATACGCCGGCCAATGCTCGACTTCGCGCGCGATCTCGAAAATGCGCGCCACCGGCGCGCGTACAATCTGCTCGTCGATCTGTGTCACCAGTTGATCCGGTGGCGGCGGACCCAGTTCGTAGTTCGGGTGCATAGTCGAAGCTGAAGGGGAATGCGGAGACATTATGTGTGCGCGCGATCACGAGGGATGGGCGACCACACGGCGACCACCCGGAAGCCCAGCGCGCGGTGCGCGTACACCCGGCAACCCGTGGCACGTTCCACAAGCTGCTGCAATTCGCGGCGTGTGAAGCCGCGCAGAATCGATACCATGCCGTCGTGGCGGCTTACCGGATGGAACCCAAGCAGGAACGATGCCGCCCAGAGGCCCCCCACCGCAAACCAGCTGCGACGCAGATCGCCGATGATCACGGCTGACTTCGCTACGCGCGTGCATTCCCGTAGCAGCCGCTCCGCCGCCGCGCCGTCGAAGTGGTGCAGCACCTGCGAGCAGGTCACGATGTCGATGCTGCCATCGGCGAAGGGCAGCGTCATGGCATCGGCCGCGAGCGCATGCGTACACGCCGTGCTCGCCGCCTGCGCCAATGCCGGCACGAGTTCGACGCCGATCGTGGTCATCGGAATCGCCGACCGCGCCGCCATGCGTTGCGCCGCGCGCGGGATATCGCCGAGTCCGGTGCCGATGTCGAGCAAGGTGATCGGCCCCGATGATCTCCCAACCGTCCCTTGGCTCGACGATACGGCGCGCACCACCCGCTGCACCTCCGCCAGCACGGCGCGACGTCCGCCGAAGAACCGGTTGGCCAACGCGACATCGCGGAGCGAGCGCAACGCGAGCGCGGGATCCTCACCGGGGTCGTCGAGGATCTCGCTGCCGCGTTGGCGCGCCGGCGTGAACATGGAGGCGAGGCGCGAGTCTATCGTTCCAACTGCGCGTAACCACCGCGATAGTAGAGCAGCGGCTTCGCATCACGTGCGGTCCCCCGTTCCACATGTCCGACCACGATCACATGGTCGCCGGCCGGATGGCGCGCCACGATGCGGCACTGCATCGACGCCAGGACATCATCGAGCACCGGGTCTCCCAGCTCGCCGTCGGTATAGCCCACGCCGGCAAACCGGTCATCGAACTTCCCGGCGAAGCGGCGCGAGAGCGCTTCCTGCGTGTCGGCAAGCACGTTGACGGCGAAGCTGGTGGCCTGCGCCATCACGGGCGCCATCGTCGCGTCATTGCCGACGCATACGAGCACGAGGGGCGGGTCGAGGCTGAGCGACGAGAAAGCGCTCACGGTCATGCCATGCGGCGTTCCCTGCGCATCGTGCGTGGTGATGACGGTGATGCCAGAGGCAAAGCGGCCGAGAATGGCGCGGAATGAATCGCGATCGATCATCAGGAGAGGAATCGGAGCAGGGTTCGCGGACGCAGCACTGCCGATGGCGGCACGAAGTCGCCCGTGACCCCGATCAACAGGTCAGCGAGATCACGGTCGCGCGTCAGGACCCGCGCCGCGTGGTTCATTAACGTCGGAAAGGCCACGGCGGCTCCAATCAGCTTTTCCACCCGCCACTTCCCAGCAAAGGTGCGCGTACGCGCCTGCTCGTAGGCCCGTAGGGCGTGGCGCATACCGCGTGAATTGGCCCGCTCGCGCGCCTGAACCGCGTCGACCGCAAACGGGGCCAGCAGCTCGCCACCTCGCAGCGCGGCATAGATGCCTTCGCCGGTGAACGGATCGTAAAAGTCGGCGGCGTCGCCCGTGAGCATAGCGCCCGGCGCCCAGGCGCGGGTGGCATGCGAGGCGAACGGCCCCGTGGCCCGCACCGATGTTTCGCGAATGGCGTCGCGGAAGCGGGGCTGCAATGCTGGCTGGGCGGCGATCCACGCCTCAAGAAAGGCGGTGGGATCGCCCGCCATGCCCTGCGCCGCTCGGCGCGGCACGACCAACGCCACGTTCGTCAGTCCGCCGGATACAGCGGCCAGCCCCACGTAGCCGTTGGTGGTCACGTGCATCTCACCGAGCGTACCGATGCCTTCCACGCCGCGATAGTGCGCCACCAACGCTACGCGGCGGGGCCAGCGCGATTGGTGCGCGAGTTCCAAACGCCGTGACACGATCGATCGCAGTCCGTCGGCGCCGATTACCAGCGAGGCGCGCATGGTGCGCATGCCGTGCTTTGTGCGCACCTCGACCCCGCACACCGCACCGCTCGCGTCGAGCGCCACCCCCTCCACTTTCGCATCTTCCAGTACGCTCACGCCGGCGGTGCGCGCGCGCTCGATGAGCAGGGTGTCGAGAATCTCGCGACGGACCCCCAGGCCGCGATCGCGAAAGCCGCGAAAGCCATGACGCGCCACGAACTCCCCGTGAATGCGGTCGCCCGATGGCGCGTGGACGACCATGCCAGTGAGCGACGCTGCGCCACCCTGCTCGAGCGGCGCCAGCGCGCCCATCGCGTCCAGAATGCGACTCGCTTCCGGACTCACGTATTCGGCGCACGGCTTCGCGCGGGGAAACCGCGCGCGATCGAGCAGGCACACCTCGAGCCCCGCCGTGGCCAGATGCCACGCCGCCGAGCTGCCGGCCGGGCCTCCGCCTACGACGATCACCTGCCAGGCGCGCGAGTAGTCGGACATGAGGCTCGGAGGAAGGCAATCACAATGGCGGGAGACTGCGGAAAAGCTAACGCGCCGGGAGCGCACGCAGATCCCCGGTGCAAGGGAGGGGCCAGCAGATGGGGCCACGGCCGACGGGAACGGCGCGCGCGATCGCGGCGCGCACCGGGCGTCGGGGAGCGTTAGGCCAGCATCGACGCCAGTCGCCACGCCAGCACGGCGGCCGACGCCGTACACAGCAGGTTGA
>CANHJV010000220.1 GCA_947461225.1 Gemmatimonadota bacterium
AGTATGGGGTACGGCGAAGCGCGCTAGGCCGACGCCGTCGAATCGCTCTGGGCAGCGAACCGCTTGAGACGCGCAATCATGGCGGACAGGCCGGATTCGCGCGCGCCGAGTCCGATGTCCTGCATCAGCAGTCGCACGAAATCCGACGGGAGCGCCAGCGTGACCGTCGGCGGCTGATCGTTGACGGCGGCGAAGATGATCGCGAGCACCGCGGCCACCGTTGGAGACTGGCGGGCGTTGACGTCGGCGTAAAAGTGGATCGTGCCGTCGTCGCCACGTTCCGGAAAGATATCCACTCGCGTCTGACATTCGGGCACGGTAAACGCGGTCCGATCCAGGCTCGCGAACCGATCCGGGAGCGGTTCGAGCTTCTTGGACCACCCGAGGAGCTCCTGCATCTTGTCTTCCCGCTCCAGCAGGCGGAACTGCCGAAGAGTTCGGCCCAGCGACGCCGGCAATGCACGCTCTTCGGACGAAGGCGAGTCGATCGGGGTTCGCGGGGTGGCGTGAGACATGCTGGAATGCAATGTTGCCGAGGCTGGCCGGTCAAGCGTGTCCGGTTCGGTGTGTGTCTCTCATCGCGAGTGATTCCGTGATCGTGCGTGCTTTCCCGCTGGTCGCGCTAGGGACGCTTCTGTTCCTTGGCGGTTGTTCACGGTCGTCGGCACCCGACATGGCCGTCGGCACCCTCGAGATGGTTGAAGTGGACGTTGGCCCGCTCCAGCCGGCCCGCGCGCTGCGCGTGTTGGTGCAGGAGGGGGACGTGGTCCGGGCCGGTGATACGCTCGTGCTGTTCACCACGCCGACGCTGGCCAGCTCGACGGCGCAGGCCGAGGCTCGGGCCGCCGCCGCGCAGGAAGCCTCGCGCGAGCTGGCGAGGGGCGCCCGGCCGGCCGAGATCAGCCGAGCTCAGGCCGAACTCCGGGCCGCCGAGGCGGACGCCGATCGGGCGGCCGCCGATCTCGTGCGACTCGAGCCACTCGCCGCCAAGGGCGACGTGAGTCGGGCGTCGCTCGACGTTGTCCGGGCCGCAGCCCGGGTGACGGCCGGCCGTCGGGATGCCGCGCGCGAGGCGCTGCGGCTGATTCAGGACGGGGCACGCCCGGAGCGGCGTCAGGCCGCCGCCGCCGAGGCGCGCGGGGCGCAGGCGGCCGCCGAGGGATGGCGTGCCACCGCGAATGACCTCGTGCTGATGGCGCCGGTCGCGGGCGTGGTGTCCAGTCGCAACGTGGAGCCGGGCGAAGTGCTGGCGGCCGGCCAGAGCGCGATCACGGTGGCGCAGCCGTCGCGACCGTGGGCACGTATTTACGTGTCGCAGTTCGTGCTGCCCACGCTGCATCCGGGCGATTCCCTGTCGGCACGCCTCGACGGAGACTCCACGGTGTTCCGCGGACGGATTTCTGCCATCGCCACGCGGGCCGAGTTCACGCCACGCGTGGCGCTCACCGATAAGGAACGGTCAGATCTGCTGTTCGGCGTGAAGGTGGAATTTGCCGACACCACGCAGCGACTGCGCGCCGGCATGCCGATTTCGGTGCTGCTGCCACGCCCCACCAAGTGAGCGCTCCCGTGAACGCCGCGGTCGCACCGGCGGTCGTGCGGACGCGCGCCCTGCGGAAGGCCTACGGCGAACTGGTGGCGGTGGCCGGGCTCGATCTCGAGATCGCCCGCGGCGAGGTGTTCGGCCTGCTCGGCCCCAATGGGTCGGGCAAGACGACCACGATTCGCATGTTGTGCGGGCTGGTCGTGCCCACGAGTGGCACGGCGGAAGTGGCCGGTCTCGACGTGGAGACGAACACGGAAGGCGTGCGTCGGCGTATCGGGTACATGTCGCAGCGCTACGGATTGTACGATGAACTCACCGTCGGCGAGAATCTCCGCTTCTATTCGTCGGTGTACGGTCTCGTGGGGCACGATCGCGAGGCGCGCCTGGCCGAGCATGTGGAATCGCTGGGGCTTGGCGCGCGATTGCACCAGCGTGCGGGGACGCTCAGCGGCGGGTGGAAGCAGCGGCTCGCGCTGGCGTGCGCCACGGCACATCGCCCGGATCTGGTGTTTCTCGACGAGCCCACGGCCGGTGTCGATCCGGCGGCCCGTCGGACGTTCTGGGAGACGATCTATCAGCTGGCGCACCGAGGCACGACGATTCTCGTGACCACGCACTACATGGACGAAGCCGAGCGCTGTCAGCGGCTCGCGTTCCTGTCGCGCGGGCATTTGATCGGACTTGGCACACCGGCGGAAGTGGTGCAGCAGTTCAATGCCAACACAATCGAAGACGTGTTCGTGATGTTGCAGCATCGCGATGAAGCAGATGAGGCCAGTACCGCGGCGCACACGTTGGCCAGGGGGCGGTCGTGAGCGCACTCTACGAGCGGGTGCGACGCTGGACGGTGTGGCCGATGCTCTGGAAGGAGTTTCTGCAGCTGCGTCGCGATCGACTCACGTTCGCGATGATGACGGCATTGCCGGCCATGCAGTTGTTGCTGTTCGGCTATGCGATTCAGACCGACGTGCGACGATTACCGACGGTGGTGGTGGATGAATCCCGCACCAGCGAGAGCCGTGCGCTCATTCAGGTGCTCGCAAACACCGATAACTTCACGTTCGTGGCGGCGGTGCCCGATCGGGCGGCGGCGAAACGCTGGATCGAGCGCGGCGCGGCGCGCGTGGCGCTGGTGATTCCGCCGGAATATCAGCGCAACATTCGTGGTGGGCACACGGGCGTGGCGCAGATGCTCATCGATGCGGCCGATCCGCAGAGCTCCGGCGCGGCGATCGCCGGCGCGCAGTTGGCCGCCCAGGCCCGCGGTGCGCAGCTGCTGGCCACGCAGTACAAGATCCGGCCGCCGGTCGAGATTCGTGTGCGCCCGTGGTACAACCCGGCACAGAAGAGTGCGACGTTCATCGTACCGGGCATCGTGGGGATTCTGCTTACGATCACGATGACGCTGATCACGAGCACCGCGATCGTAAAGGAGCGAGAACGCGGCACCCTCGAGCAACTCATCGTCACCCCGATCAGTCGTACGAGTCTGATGCTCGGAAAGCTCGCGCCGTTCGTGTTGGTGGGCTACGTGCAGATGTCGGTGATTCTCGCCCTCGGCGTGACGTTCTTCGACATTCCCATCGTGGGCAGCCTCGGACTGCTCTATGCGCTGGCGCTCGTGTTTATCGTGGCCAGTCTCGGGGTGGGGCTACTCATCTCCACGGTGGCGCGCAGTCAGCTGCAGGCGATGCAGCTGAGCTTCTTTTTCATGCTGCCCAACATCCTGCTGTCGGGCTACATCTTCCCGCGCTCCGCGATGCCCGAGCCAGCGCAATGGGTCGGTGCGCTGCTGCCGCTCACGTGGTTTCTCGACATTCTGCGTGGCGTGCTCTTGAAAGGCGTCGGTATGCGCGACCTGTGGACACAACTCAGCGTACTGTCGGTCGCGGCGGTCGTGCTCCTGGTGGTGTCGGTACGACGGTTTTCCAAGACGTTGGATTGATCCTAGTCGTGCCCCTTCACCGCGTGCGGGCGATACGACGCTTCGAGTCGCGTGATCTCGTCGGCGGACAACACGATGTCGACGGCGCCGAGGGCTTCATCGAGCTGGTACATCTTGGTGGCGCCGATGATCGGGGCCGTCACGGCGGGCTTCGACAACAGCCATGCCAGTGCGATCTGCGCCATCGGCACGCCGCGTTCGGCGGCAATCGCGCGCGTGGCATCCACGATCTCCCAATCCTTGTCGCCTTCGTACAGCCCCACCGCGTAGGCATCGTGCGTAGCGCGGGTGGTGGACGTGCGATCGTCGAGCGCGGAGCGCGTACCGGCCAAGATGCCGCGGGCCAGCGGCGACCACGGCAGCACGGCGATCTTTTCCGATTCGCACAGCGGAATCATCTCACGTTCCTCCTCGCGGTAGAGGAGGTTGTAATGATTCTGCATGCTGACAAAGCGCGACCAGCCTTTAAGGTCTGACGTGCCGAGGGCGCGCGCGAACTGCCATGCCCAGCCGGAACTCGCGCCGATGTAGCGCACCTTGCCCGACTGCACGAGGTGGTCGAGCGCGGCGAGTGTTTCCTCGATGGGCGTGTTCGCATCAAAGCGATGGATCTGATACAGGTCGATCGTGTCCACGCCGAGACGTCGGAGGCTGGCCTCGCACCCCTGCACGATATGCTTGCGGGAGAGCCCGCGCATGTTCGGGCCGGGGGCCATGGGCTGGTAGACCTTGGTGGCCAGCACGATTTCTTCCATGCGCCCGTACTCCCGCAGCGCACGCCCCGTGACCTCTTCGCTCATGCCGAGGGCGTACATGTCGGCGGTGTCGAAGAAGTTGATGCCGGCTTCGATGGCGCGCCGGAAGAACGGGCGGGCGTCCTCCTCGCTGAGCACCCAGGGGCGCCAG
>CANHJV010000221.1 GCA_947461225.1 Gemmatimonadota bacterium
CTGCGCGCGCTGCAGGATCGCCGGCTACACGATCTGGTGTCCTATGTGACCGATCGCGTTCCCTTCTATCGCGACCGGCTCGCCGCGCTCGGCGTCACGGCCAACGACATTCGCAGCGTCGCCGACATCTCCCGCCTCCCGATTACCCGCAAGGCCGACCTGCGCGACCAGTATCCGTTTGGTCTCCTTGCCGTGCCGCGCACCTCGCTGCGCCGCGTGCATGGCTCCTCGGGCACGACGGGGAAGCCGACCATCGTCGCCTACACCAGAAACGATCTCGACCTGTTTGAGCGCGTGACGGCGCGATCGCTGGCCATGGCCGGCGCCGAGCCCGGGATGATGCTGCACAACGCCTACGGGTATGGCCTGTTCACCGGCGGCTTGGGTCTCCACGGTGGCGCCGAACGGCTTGGCCTGAACGTCATTCCGGTGTCGGGCGGCATGACGGACCGGCAGGTGACCCTGATCGAAGATCTGCGCCCCGACGTGCTGAGTTGCACGCCGAGCTACGCGCTCACGCTGGCCGGCGCACTCGCCGAACGCGGCCTCACGCCAGCTGACATCTCGCTGCGCTTCGCGTTGCATGGCGCCGAACCGTGGACGGACGCGATGCGCGCGCACATCGACGCCGGGCTCGGTGTGCGCTGCACGAACATCTACGGGCTGTCGGAGATTATCGGGCCCGGCGTGTCGTGCGAATGCGTGGAAGGCCGCGATGGGTCGCACATCATGGAGGATCACTTCTATCCGGAAATCCTCGACCCCGACACCGGCGCCCCGCTGCCCGATGGCACCGACGGCGTCTTGGTGATCACCACGCTGACCAAGGAAGCATTGCCGCTGCTGCGCTATTGGACCGGCGACATCACGTCGATCACGCGCGAGCCCTGCCGCTGCGGCCGCACGCTGGCGCGGATGCGGATGATTCGCGGACGCACCGACGACATGCTCATCATCCGTGGCGTGAACGTCTATCCAAGCCAGATCGAAGAGGTGCTCGCCCGAATGCCGGAGCTGTCGCCGTACTTCCGCATTGTGGTGTCGCGCGACCAGCATCTCGACCATCTCGAAGTGCACTGCGAGGTCAGTCCGGCGTGGGCCAGCGCCAGCGGATTCAGCACGCTACCCGCCGATGCCATTGAGGCCCACGATGCACACGAAGCATCGCTCGCCTTGCGCGCGGGGGTGATCGCTCGACTGCACGACACGCTCGGCGTGTCCGTTCGGGTGCAGCTGCTCGGCGTCGGCGCCGGGCCACGTTCCGATGGGGCGAAAGTGCAGCGGGTGGTCGACCGACGCCCCACGTCAGCCTGACTCACCCGGCCGCCGCCGTTTACTTCCGCGCCACCGCCGTCTTCGGTGTGTACCACTCCTGACGGATCCAGTCCACCACCATCTCGATCTCTCGCTGGCTGAGGCTCTTCTCGGTGCCGTACGACGGCATCCGATCGTTGTCGCGCCCGAAGAAGCGCGGGTGCGACGGGTCGTTCACGAACGCGACCATCCACTCACGCGATGCCCACCCGGAGAGCTCGGGGCTATCGGTGCCCACGTCCTGGAACTTGTGGCACTCAGCGCAGCCGTTCTTGGTGTCCCGCATGAACGCGATACCCATCGCGATCTGCGCACTGTCCTTCCTGTCCATCGCGGCTTGCCGCGGCAGTGCCGCCTGCGAGGAGAGCGCCAGTACCACATTGCGGCGCGTCGCGATCTCCGTGTCCGTCTCCGGGATGTGATCGCCGAGCCAGCCGGTCATGTCGCCTTCGGTGTGAATCGTACCACCCCAGTAGCGCGCAGTGAGAATCGTGTCGGCGTTCAGGAAGCCCTGCAGCCACTCGCGTGAGCCGTAGCCCTTCAAATCGGACGCCGAGATCGAGTCCTTGGGCAGCGCATTGCCCATGCCATCGTGCCCGTCGTAGCGATGGCACGAGGCGCAGTTACGCGAGAAAATGCGCGGTCCCTGCGTGTATGGGTCGTTGCGCATCAACGTGAGCGCGCCGGTGATCGGCACGCCGGCATTCGCCAAGTCCACGGCGCGCGCCGCGTCGCGCTTGGACACGGCCTTCGCCACCTGATACTCGGCATCGTTACGGTCGGCGCTGATCGACTGCCACGAGAGCAGCGCCGCACCGGCCAGCATGGCCCCCATGAATCCCACGTTGAAGCGGTGCCCAAGCTTCCACCGCCCCAGAAACGGCATCGCCATCAGCACGATGAGCCCGAGCGTGGGGAGCACGATGGCGCCGATGATTTCCGTCTTGCCCGGGAAGTATTTGAGAAACTGAAACAGGAACAGGAAGTACCACTCGGGGCGGGCCGCCGAGAACTGCTCGGCGGGATCGGCCGGTGCGCCGAGGGGGGCGCCTTGTTCACGCACCACGAAGAAGAGCACGACGGCGAGTACGGCCAGACAGGCCACCGCATCGCGCAACACCTGCTCCGGCCAGAAGCCCTGATCGGGACCCTTGAGCGGCTGCTTCGGCGTGAGCCCGTGCTTGCGGAACAGATACACGTGCCCGACGATCAGCAGGATGATGAGCCCCGGGATCACGCCGGCGTGCAGGGCAAAAAACCGCGTGAGCGTGAGGTGTCCGTAGGTGACGCCACCCACGACCACGGTTTGCAGTGACTGTCCGATGCCCGGACTCATGCCCACGATGTTGGTGGACACGGCGGTCGACCAGTAGCCGTTCTGATCCCACGGCAACAGGTAGCCCGTGAGCGACAGCGCCAGGACGAGAATCAGCAGCACCACCCCGAACCAATAGTTCATCTCGCGCGGCGCCTTGTACGCGCCGTCGATGATGACCTGCATGAGATGCAGTACCAGCAGCACCGTCATGGACTGGGCCACGAAGTGGTGCAAGCCGCGCAGGAACCAGCCGCCCAGCATTTGGTGCTGGATGTAGTACACGCTTTCCCACGCCGTCTGCGAACTGGGGCTATAGGACATCCACAGGAACAAGCCGGTGATGACCTGCACCACGAAGAAGAACGAGAGCGTGCTGCCCCACACGTAGCGCCAGCGGGCGCCGCCGGGGACGTTTTCGAACAGGGCCTCGTGCAACAGCCCCTTGTATCCGGTACGCGAATCGATCCAGGAACCGATGGACGGGCGTTCGTTCGGCGACGGATCGGCCATCAGACGGCGATCTTGTCGGGGGAACCTTTGCGGAAGTTCTGAAAGCGCACCCAGACCTCACCGTCGCGAACCACCGTCTCCAATTCGTCCATGCCACGCGGGCTCGGGCTCTTCGGGTCGGAGATCGCCCCGTCCAGCGTGAAGCTGCTACGGTGACACGGGCAGAAGTACCCGTGGGTGCTGGCGTTGTAGCCCACCGAGCACCCCAGATGCGGGCACACGGAATTGAGCGCGCGCACCGTGTTGTCACTGGTTTTCTGCAGGTAAACAGACCCGACCGGCACGTTTTCGGTCTTGTTCCAGGCATCGACCAAGGTGTCGAGCACCGGGAACTTGCGCGGCTGACCGTTGGTCTCCAGCGACGCCAACGAGGCCACGCGCACGAGGCCGCGCGTATCGGTCTTGCGCCGGAGCGGATCGAACAGCGTGAACAGCCCGGCGACGGGCGCCACCACCGAAATCAGGCCGCCCACAACTACTGAGGCGGCCTTGGCGACGAAGTTGCGCCGTGCCGGCGCATGATCGGAATCAGACATGTCAGCTGGGAATAGGCGGGGGAGTTGACCGAGGGCGCTGATGCCACCCCGCACAGGCAAATCCTTCACGGAAGTCTACGCGCGGGACCAGCCCTTTGCTGGCCAAGTGGGCGTCCGGCGCCGGAACATCCGGTACGGTGGGTGGTACGTCAGCGATGGGGTCGTGCTCCGCGTAGTCTTTCCATCGAGGCACATCCGCCGGTCCCCGGATGTGCGCTGTTCTCACCCTTTCGTACTCCATTCTCCATGCATCTGCGACTCCGGCAGTTTGGCGCCGCCTGCGTCTTGGCGCTGGCAATTTCCAGTGTGGCCCACGCCCAGCAGGACGAGGAAAAGACGCCGCTCGGTAAGAAAATGAGCGCGATGAACGCGGCCTTCAAAGCCGTTGGCCGTCAGATCGACGACGCCTCGAAGAATGCGAACACCCTCGAGCAGCTCGCCATCATCGAGACGAACGCCAAGGCCGCGCTCACGATGGAGCCTGAGAAGCAGTCGAAGGTGCCGGCGGCGGAACAGGCCAAGTTCAACGCGGGTTATCAGAAAGGCATGAAGGATTTCATCGCGACGGTGCAGAAGCTCCAGGTCGCCATCAAGGCGGGCAAGAATACCGACGCCGTGGCCGTCTACGACGAGATGAAGGGCATGCAGCGCGAAGGCCACAAGGAATACCGCATCAAGAAGGC
>CANHJV010000222.1 GCA_947461225.1 Gemmatimonadota bacterium
CGGGCGCAGACGGCTGACGCCCCCAGCACCGCGCGGAACGTGAGCGACGACGCGTCAAACGCGGTGAGGTCGCCCCCCGACGACGAGACGGAGCGCAAGTCGGCCGGCACCAGATTCATCGCCGAGCGTAGCTCTCGTCGCATGCCCATCTGCTCGTTGGTACGTTGATAAAAACGCTGCTGTCCCAGCATGAGACGCGACACGATGATGCCGACGACCGAGAGGATGGTCATGGTGACCAGCAACTCGACCATGGTGAAGCCCCGACGGCGCCCGGCGATCAATCGCGGCATGGAATCACCATCGAGTACACGAGCGTGTTCGTGCGACGGGGAATCTGAATGTTGACGGCGATGGTTTTGACGTTGCGGCCGTCGGTGACGGTCCACGATTCCTGCACGCCGCGGGTTGAGCTGTTGCCGGTCGCGGCGCCGGCGCCGAGCTGCGCGCAGGAGAGACTGGTGAGCGAGTCGAGGCGCGCCTGGGCGACGCCGGCCGCGACGGTCTGCCGCACACCGCCGCCCATCTGCGTGGCCACGGCGGCCGAGCTACTCAGGAGTCCGCCCACCGCGACGGTCAGCATGACGACCGCCACGAGGAGCTCGACGAGCGTCACGCCGTCACGCGTCCGGCAGGTCGTGCTGTCCACAGGCTGGTTCATAGCTGACACCCCTTGGGCATGATGATGCCGGCCGGACTGATGCACAGCGTGTCGGACGACGCCGCCGAGCTGAGTCGGTACTGGAGATTCGAGGCGGGCGTGGGCGTCAACATGCCCCGGGCATCGAAATGGAGGGTCACGGGCGAGTCGGACAGCGCCGTCAGGGTGACGCCGAACTCCGTGTCGAGCTTGATCGGTCCGAAGACGCTCACCACCGTGCCGTTGAGCCCGCTCTGTACGGACACACGGGCCGAGGAGCCGTCGAGGGTCAGCGTCGAGACCTTGCCCTTCTGCAGGGCGGCCGCGCGTGCCGCGGCAAAGACGGCGATGAGTTCCTGCCGGGCGGCGCGCATCGACGAGCTGGTCGAAATCGCGGCCATACGAGGCACGACCATTGCGAACATGATGGCGGCGACTCCGACGACGAGGAGTACCTCGATCATGGTGAAGCCCAGCCGACGGCGGAGCGCAGCGCGATGGGTCATGATGGCACGGAGGACGAAGGGCGATGTCTGAGCAGGGGGTATCCGCCGGTCGCGGGCGAACTCCTGCTCTCATGCGACATAGACAACGTCACGGCACCGGGCGTCACAGAACATTCCTGTCTGGGCGCTCGCTCTCACAGTGAGTATCATTTTTCTGGCATTTGTGAAGCGAAAGACATTTACTCAAGGACTTCTAGACAAAAAAGGCCACCGCGTGAGCGATGACCTTTTTCGTGTCAGACTTTGTGTGCAGCTCCCGGGGAGGGACTCGAACCCCCGACAGGGTGATTAACAGTCACCTGCTCTACCTGGCTGAGCTACCCGGGAATATCGACGGCCGTCGCCGCCGCCTCACACAACCGCGAACGGCCATGCAAGAGCCTCATAGTATCGTCACCCCGCCCGACTGAGTCAAGCGGGCAATACCGTCTTGAGCCAACGCCCCGTGTGCGACGCCGCTACCTGCACGATCTCCTCCGGCCGGCCCATCGCCACCAGATGCCCGCCGCCGTCGCCGCCGTCGGGGCCCATGTCCACGATCCAGTCGGCCAGCTTGATCACGTCGAGGTTGTGCTCGATCAGCACCAGCGTGTGGCCCTGGTCCAGCAGCCGCTCGAACACCTGCGCCAGCTTCCGGATGTCTTCGAGGTGCAGCCCCGTCGTGGGCTCGTCGAGCACGTACAACTTCCGGGCGCCGCCGCGGGCCGTGAGGGCCAGCTCACGGGCGATTTTCAAACGCTGCGCCTCGCCGCCCGAAAGCGTGGTCGCCGGCTGCCCAAGGCGCAGGTACCCCAACCCCACCTGCTGCACGTGCCACAGCGCCTGCGCCAGCTTGTCCTCGCGCGGGAAGAACTTGATCGCTTCGTCGACCGTAAGCTCGAGCACGTCGGCGATGTTGCGGCCCCGCACCCGCACCTCGAGCACATCGGGCTTGAACCGCTTGCCGCCACAAGCATCGCACGGCACGAACACGTCGGCCATGAACACCATCTCCACCTCGATCGCCCCCGCGCCTTCACACTGCTCGCACCGGCCGCCGGCCACGTTGAACGAAAAGTGCCCCGGTCCGTACCCCCGCGTTTTCGACAGCGGCATCTCGGCAAAGAGCTTCCGCACTTCGTCGTACGCCTTCACGTACGTCACCGGGTTCGACCGCGGCGACTTGCCGATCGGGCTCTGATCCACCAACACCACGTCGTCGAGAAACTCTTCCCCCGACAACGACGTGAACGTACCCACCGTCTCGCCCAGATGCTCCTTGGCCGAGTGCTCGCCGTGCAGCCGCGCTTCGACCGCGTGGAAAAGAATGTCGTGCACCAGCGTACTCTTGCCCGAACCCGAGACGCCGGTCACGACGGTCATCGCGCCCAGCGGAAAGCGCACGTCCACGTGGTTCACGTTGTTGGCGCTCGCCCCCTTGAGATCGAGCCAGCGCGGCCCCACCGCCCGTCGTTTGGCTGGCAGCGGAATCGTGCGCGCCCCCGTGAGATACTGCCCCGTCAGCGGGCTGTTGGTGATCTCGGCGATCGGGCCGGCGAACACCACCTCACCGCCATGCTCGCCGGCGTGCGGCCCCAGCTCCACCATGTAGTCGGCGATACGCATCGCTTCGAGATCGTGCTCCACCATGATCACGGTGTTGCCGTGATCGCGCAGCCGCATGAGCAGCGCCAACAGCTTGTCGAGATCGCGCGGATGCAACCCGATGCTCGGTTCATCCAGCACGTACGTGGCATCTACCAGCGCCGCACCCAGAGCGTTCGAGAGCGTGATGCGCTGCGCCTCGCCGCCCGACAACGTGCGGGTGGCGCGATCGAGGGTGAGATAGGTGAGCCCCACATCCGACAGAAAGCGCGTGCGGCTGCGCGCTTCGCGCAGCACGGCCTCGGCGATCTGTGTCTCACTGGGCGACAGCGCCAGCGTGTCGAGCCACGTGTGCAGATCGCGCACCGGCATCTGCGTGACATCGGCGATCGTGCGATCCTGAATGCGCACCGCCATCGCGTCGGGCTGCAGTTTGCTGCCGCCGCAGTCGCGGCAAGAGCGCGCACTCTGATACTTCCGCAGGAAGATGCGGATGTACTGCTTGTAGCGCTTCTCTTCGAGCGCCTCGAGGAAGGGAAAGATGCCGGTGTAGGCGCGCGACTTGGAACGGAGCAGCTGTTCGCGCGCTTTCGCCGGCAACGTCTTCCACGCCGCATCGGGGGACACGCCGAACGAGCGCGCGAACTCCACCACCATACGGCGCTGCTTCTCGTAGCGCGGCGCCGTCCACGGATCGATCGCGCCATCGCGCACCGAGCGATCCTGGTTCGGCACGATCAGCGCCTCGTCGTAGTCGAGCGTGGCACCGAACCCGTTGCAGGTGGGGCAGGCGCCGCGCGGATTGTTGAACGAGAACAGCTGTGGCGTGGGCGTCGGCGCGCGCGTGCCGTCGTTGGGGCACTCGAACCGCTCGGTAAACGCCAATCGCGCCACCGGCGTGTTGCCGGTGCTCGCGCGCAAGGTTTCCGGCGGCAGCACAGGCTCCGGGAACAGCAGCACCGTATCGCCGTCGCCTTCCGTGAATGACGTCTGTACCGCATCGGCAATGCGCCCGCGCGCAGACGCCTCCACGCGCAATCGGTCGATCACGATCTGCACGTCGCCGGCGGCCGCGAGGTCGATCCCCTCGGCGTCCACGTCATCGAGATGGACAATGCGATCGCCGAGGGCGACGCGTACCAGTCCGCGCGCCCGCAGATTCTCCACGATCACCGCATGCGTGACTTCGCTGGAGCGAATCAGCGGACAGGCCACCATGAAGCGCGTGCTCTCCGGTAGCGCCATGACCGCGTCGGTCACCGTCTGCACGGTGTCGGGGCGCAATTCACGTCCGCACACCCGACAATACGTGCGCCCCACGCGCGCCCACAGGAGTCGCAGATAGTCGTAGATCTCGGTCGCCGTACCCACGGTGGACCGTGAGGTGCGCGTGGGATTCTTCTGCTCGATCGCGACGGCCGGCGAGAGCCCTTCGATCGAGTCGACCGCGGGCTTCTCCATGCGCTCCAGAAACTGCCGCGCGTAGGCCGACAACGACTCGACGTAACGCCGCTGACCTTCGGCGTAAATCGTGTCGAAGGCGAGCGATGACTTGCCCGAGCCCGACACCCCGGTCACGAC
>CANHJV010000223.1 GCA_947461225.1 Gemmatimonadota bacterium
CCACGGGACGGCACGCCGCACCCCGTTCCCCACCATCAGCAGATGGCCCTCGTGGCGAAACAGTTCATACGTGGCGCCCGGCGTCGCCTTGGCGGCGGCTTCCACGCGCGCGGCGGGAATGATGGGGTCGAGTTCCGCGCCCACGAACAGCGACGGCGGCGCATTCGACACCGTGATCGGACTGCCGCCGGCCAGCATCGCCACCGCCGCGAACTGCGCCGGACGCGCCTGCGCCAATCGCGCCGCCGCCCCCGCGCCCATCGAGTGTCCGATCAGATACACCCGCGAGCTGTCGATGCGGAATTCATTGCGCAACAGCACCATCAGCGCATCGAAATGCTCGGGCATCGTGCCGAACACATCGGTTTTTGGCGATACCAGAATGAGCCGTTGCTCGGCGGCGAGCTTCGTAACAATGCCGCTACCGTACGCATCGACGAACATGTTCTCGTCGCCACCGGCGCCGTGCAGTACCAGCAGCACACCCACCGGTTTGCGCACATTGGCCGACGGCGGTGCCACGATGCGCATGGGCACCAGGGCGTTCTTCGCCCCGCGGTACACACGCCAGAAATCACCGACCAGCCCGATGTACGGATCGCGTCCACGTTCCAGCACGCTCACTTCGCGCGCCAGATCGCGCGACAACTTCGCGGGATCGTTCAGGAACTCCGCACTACGCTCCGGCGATGGCACGTCCACCAGCAGCTTCGCGCGCTCGCGCGTGGAGAGCAGCGCCTGCGCCAGTGGCCCCGTGCTGTCCACCACCGCCAGGCGCGCCAGATACTCGTTCCGTGCCGCACTGGCCGGTGCCCCGTTCAACGAGCGCGGCCCCGTCGGCGGCGCGGGCGGAACCGAAGCCGTACCAGTGAGCTGCGCAGCAGCGGCGTCGATCGTGCCAACCGCGGCCGCGAACTGCCCGCTGAAGAAACTCAGCGCCGCGCGATCCACGGTGCGGTTCACCGCGGCGCGCAGACTGTCGGGCAACGTCTTCGCGGTCTCGCGCTGCGTGTACGCCGCATCCACCCGCATGTACGCCGCAGCGAGATCGGCGCGCGTGACTTTCGGTGCCGTCACCACCGGTGCCTGCGCCCACAACAGCGCCGGTGCGCACAATACGACGGTGATCGCGCTGAGACGTCCGAGTATCGTCATACGGCAAACAGTCCTTCGATAGAGAGATATCGCTCGCCGGTGTCGTAGCAGAACGTCAGCACGCGCGCGCCGTCGATCATGTCGGGAATCTTCTGCGCCACCGCCGCCAGCGAGGCACCGCTCGAAATCCCCACCAGAATCCCTTCCTCGCATGCCGAGCGCTGCGTGTACTCGAAGGCCGCTTCTTCCGTGACCTGAATGGCGCCGTCCATCGTGTCGCGATGCAGATTATCGGGAATGAAGCCAGGCCCCACGCCCTGAATGCGATGCGGCCCCGGCGCCCCGCCACTGATCACCGCCGACTTCGCCGGCTCCACCGCGAACGTCTTCATCGCCGGCCAGTGCTGCTTCAGCACTTCGCTGCAGCCCGTGAGATGTCCGCCGGTGCCCACGCCCGTAATCAGATAGTCCACGCCGTCGGGAAAGTCGGCGAGAATCTCACGCGCCGTGCTCAGCGCGTGCGCACGAATGTTCGCATCGTTGGCAAACTGGTTCGGCATCCACGCGTTCGGGGTGCTCGCCACCAATTCGTTCGCACGCTCGATCGCGCCCTTCATCCCCTTCTCGCGTGGCGTGAGGTCGAACGTGGCGCCGTAGGCGGCCATGAGTTTGCGACGTTCAATCGACATCGACTCCGGCATTACCAGCACCAGCTTGTACCCCTTCACCGCCGCCACCATCGCCAATCCGATCCCGGTATTCCCCGACGTCGGCTCGATGATCACGCTGTCCTTCGTAAGCAGCCCGCGCTGTTCGGCATCCTCGATCATCGTCATCGCGATGCGATCTTTGATGCTGCCGCCCGGATTCGCCCGCTCGAGCTTCATCCATACCTCCACCCGCGGATCGAACACGCGATGCAGGCGCACGTGCGGCGTGTGGCCGATGGTGTCGAGAATCGTGGAGACGCGCATGTATCGATGAGGTCAGAGGAAGCGAACGGGGCGGCCGCGGTATGCTAGATATGAAACTCGAGTCCGTCGTCGGCCGGGCGCTGCTCCACCCGACTCGAGAACTGCACCACCGACCGCGCCGGGACCGACGAGGTCATCCACACATTGCCGCCAATGATCGAGCCATCGCCAACGATCGTGGTGCCGCCCAGAATGGTCGCGTTGGCGTACACCACGACATCGTTGCCGATCGTGGGATGCCGCTTCTGATGCGCCAGCTTCTTGCTGACCGCATGCGCGCCCAGCGTCACGCCCTGATACAGTCGCACGCGATCACCGATGATGCTCGTTTCGCCGATCACCACGCCCGTGCCGTGATCAATCGCAAACGACGCACCAATCACCGCGCCCGGATGAATGTCGATGCCGGTTTCCCGGTGTGACCACTCCGAAAGCAGCCGCGGAAAGACGGGCACCTGCAGCACGTACAGCTCGTGCGCCACGCGATGCACGGCCGTGGCGAGAAAGCCCGGATAGGCCACGATCACTTCTTCCAGACTCTCAGCCGCCGGATCACCAGACAGGATCGCCGCCGCATCGAGTTGCAGCGACGCCCGCACAGCTGGCAACTGGCCCAGGAAGGTGGCGACCACCTGCTCGACGTCACGCACCATCGGTGTAATCGCCGCCCGCAACAGCGCTTCGACCTGCGCCGCCTCCTCGTCCACGCCCGCTACACCCGATCGCGACGGGTGAGCGAACTGCGGAAAGAGCAGCGCCAACACACAGCCGGCGAACTCTTCCGCGAGCGCCCGCAACGGACGCGGAGCATCACCATCGCGGCGTTCAGCGCGGCGTTCATCGCGAAGTGCCTCGAGAAACGTCGACCAGCGCGTTGGTGCGGCAATCCGATCTGTCATGCGGCAGAATCTACAGCCGTTCCAGCGAAGAGACCCGGTATTGCTCCGCTTCCGCCACATAGCACTGCATTCCCACCGGTACGAGCCCGCTCCGCTGCATGAGCCCGCTATACCACGACGCCGACTTGGGCGCCGGCCAGTCGGTGTCCCCCTCGAAGTGATCGTCCTTCGTGAACAGCTCGAGATAGGCCATGCCGCCCGTGCGCTGCGCCACCTGCGTGATGCCGCACGTGAGCTGAGGGATCGACAGATAGTTCAGCATGCCGCAGCACACCACCAGATCGTACTGCTCGCGCAGATCGAGCGAGCCGAGATCCTCGATGCCGCCCTGCTGCAGATGGCGGCGCGCCCCGAACTTCGCCACCGCATACGCGCTCGGATCAACGCCCTGATACGCCACGCGGGGACGCAGCGCCCGCAGCGCCGGATACCAGTTGCCCTCGCCACAGCCCACATCGAGCACTGTGCGCACGCGCCGCCCCAGCACCCACTCAGCCGTGTGCAACACGAACGACACCTGCCGAGCGAGCTCAGCTGTGGTCTTCACCCGATGCGTGGGATGTCGGTACCACTTGTCGAAGTACGCCGCGTCGTAACGTTCGCTCAGAGAATCCCCCAGAAGCCGCGATCGATGTCGATGGCGAAACGCCACTGCCCGTCGCGCAGTCCGCGCGCCACGTCGGCCCGCACCAGATCGTAGAACATCAGCACACCCAACCCCGCCGACGGCCGAAGCGCCGCCTCCGTGGGGCGATCGGGTGTGCCACTAGCCGTCGCCAACAGTTGCGCGAACGGCGCGAGCGTCACGTGCGGCGGCGACTTCCCCCACCGCTTGAGCGGAATCGACGGCGCTGGAACCGGCTGCCGAAACTCGAGGCGCTGCGACAGCATCGCGCGCGACGCAAAGGCGTGAAAGTCGTACCCCGGCGCCGACCACGGGCCGCCGGCGAAGATCAGCCACTGCGGCGGCAGCGCGCGCCCACCGGCCACGCCGCCGAACGTTTGCAGGAACAGCGCGCGGTCGCCACCCAATGGCTTCGTGATCTGCACCAGCCCCTGCGCGCGAGCCACCAACGTCTCGTTCCGTGGATACGAACCGGCACTCAGCTGTAGCGACCACGTCCCACGCGCGCCTCGCGCGTCGGCCCCGACCCAACCACCCGTGCCCTGCACCTCAGCCCGCGCCCCTTCGATCTCCCAGGCCTTGAGCGTTGGCGCGTACTGCCCCGACACCGACGACGCCTGCACCGACAACGGCCGATCGCGCTCGTAGGCCAGCCGCCACGTGAACGCACTCGTAGGCGTGCGACGCC
>CANHJV010000224.1 GCA_947461225.1 Gemmatimonadota bacterium
CCACCGTGATGCCGCTGGTCAGGTTGTACGCCGGGAAGATCGTGGTGGTGGAGCCTTCCACGATGAGCGTGCCACCGGCCTGCACGAACTTGTAGAGTTCGGTGAGTCCCTCGATGCCCATCCCGCCGCGGATGTCGTCGGCGCTGTCGTTGGCGCCCAGATTCGGCGTCGCCGCCGACTGCTTGTACGGCAACGGCGTGTCACCCGACTTGATGATGCCGGCCACGTGCGACTGCGCACTGCCGCCCACACTCGGATAGATGATCACGTCGTACTTCGCGCGGAGATTGCCCTCTTTCAGCTTGATGTCGGCGAAGTAGCTGTACGGCACGCCGTAGGTATCGAGCGCCGCCCGCACCCAACCTTCATCCTGCGTGCGCTGCCACGCGTGGACGTATCCGATACGCGGCAGGTCGAGGTCGTGCATCTTGACCGTCGGCGCTGCCGCCACGGCGTAACCGCTCAAGCCGAGCTCCCTGAGCGTGGGTTCGAGCTTGGCGCGATCGGCCGCCGGCACGATGAACGCGCCCGCGCGGAACGTGCGGCCCGCCGCCGTGAAGCCAGCTTCCGCGGCCTGCATGCGCACCGAGGCGTGCGTGGTGCGGAACTTCATCAAGTTGTTGTCGGTGGTGTGGTCGACGATCAGCACCGGACCCGTGCCTTCGATCCCACCGGCGGCGCGCACCCTGGCATTCACGGCCGTCATCCCCTGATCGAGAATGCTCTTCTCAGCCACCGGCAGCACCGCGACATTACGCATGTACTGGAAGGTCCAGCCCGTATCGTCATACGGGCTCGGGTTGGCCGGCGAATAGTTCTGAATCGAGAAGTACATGTCGGCGAGCGTGCGATACGGCTGATCGCCACGCACGATGTAGTCGCCGGCCTTCACCGCGAGCGATCCCACCGTGAACGCGCTGTTCGCGGTGTGCACTTCGAGTCCCTGCTTGCGCAGCTCATTCACCGCGTCGGCGGCGTCGGCCTTCCGACGCTGCGTGGCCGGGATCACCCACGCGTACGGACCGGCGCCCGTTTTGCCCTTCTCCACCGCCCGCTTGTTCTTGAGCCAGTAGTTCTCGAGATACAGCGATTTGTTGTCGGCGAAATGTTTGAGCGAAAAGAGCACCGCCGACTGCTGGATGTTCGTGTTGTTGCGCGGACCCCACTTGATGTACGGCAACGGCGGATTCGGGCGGAACCACTCACGGCTCGTCGTCGTCGCCGGCGGCCGCACTTCGTAGTTGTCCGGGCCGTAGCTCTGCACTTCGTAGAACCGGCCGATCGCGTTCTTCGTGTGCGCCGCGAAGAACATGTAGTTGGGCGTCCAGCCGTCGTAGAAGCCGTACGTCCACACGCCGGGCACGCCGCGCTTCGTCAGCTCCTGCACGTCCACCTGCGCCATCATCCACCACTCCGACACCGTGATGGCATCGATGGCATCGTTGTACGGGCCGGTGCCGGTGCTCGAGTACAGGTACGTGACCGATTCGTGCAGGTCGTGCATCACCTGCGGCTTCCACTGCAGGAAGAAGTCGTTCACGTTCTTCGTGAGCGACAGGAACTGGCCCATGCCGTCGCGATTGTTGTCGTGCGCCACGTACTTGCCCCAGTACATCAACGGCAAGCGCGCCGCGCCCGGCGGCAGCTTCTTGTTGTAGTAGTACGTGTCGACCTGCTTCTCGCGGCCGTCCACTTCGATCACGGGCGTGATGAACGTGATGATGTTGTTGCGGATCTGCTGGATGAACGGCGTCTCTTCCACGATGAGACGGTACGCCAGCTCCTGCAGCATCTCCGGACCGCCGGTCTCCGGCGAGTGAATGCCGCTGGTGAGCCAATACATCGGCTTGGTCGTGCCGATCAGCCGACGCGCCTCCGCTTCACTCGTCTTGCGTGGGTCACTCAGCGCCGCGATGTCGCCCTTGAACGTGTCGAGATTGGCGATGGTCGCCGAGTCGGCGATCGCGAGCACGACCATGTCGCGCCCTTCTTCCGTCTTACCGATCGTCCAGTATTTCGCGCGCGGCGAGGCCTTGTCGAGGGCCTCGAAGTACCGATGAATGTCCTTGGCATACGTGAGCTCGCCCGGCGTACCCACGATGCGGCCGTGGAACTTGAGGGGCGTGGGCACCGTGGCCGACGACGGCAGGTGATCGACCAGCTCCGTCGTGATGCGGGCATCCTGCAGGAACTCCTTGATCTTGGCGGTATACGCCTCGTCGATCTGCTGCGCGGCCCCCCCCGCCGCGCCCTGCCCCGCTACGGGCGGC
Organism: Gemmatimonadota bacterium; assembly: GCA_947461225.1. Lineage (GTDB taxonomy): Bacteria > Gemmatimonadota > Gemmatimonadetes > Gemmatimonadales > Gemmatimonadaceae > Gemmatimonas. Next base: position 2,271 of record CANHJV010000224.1, read on the forward strand.
GCCGCGGCGACCATCGCCACGGCGACCACCGCCAACGCCACGCGCCATTGATGCATCTTGCCCACCATGTGCCTTCTCCTCGAGTATGGGAACGACCTACTGCACGGAGACTACGCGGCACGTGGCGCGAGCGCTCACCTGCAGCACATTTCGTGCACATTTCAGGCATTCCCCGGTGCCCGTCGCTTCGCGCCCGTTGCTCCATTCCCGCCGCCAATCGCCACCATGCGCTCTCTGCCGTCTGCCGTCCGTTGCGTCACGCTCGCACTCGGCCTCGTCGCTGCCGCCGTGCCAGCCGTCGCCCAGTCGTCGGGATTCACCACCACGCCACCGCTTCCCTGGCCCCCCGTCGCGACCTTCTCCATCCTCGGCTACGACCCGGCCACGGGTGAAGTCGGTGGCGCGGTCCAATCACGCGTGTTCTCCGTCGGCAACGGCGTACTCTGGGCCGAAGCCGGCGTCGGCGCGGCGGCCACGCAAGCCATCGTGGACGTGAGCTACGGACCGCAGGCGATCGCCCTGCTGCGGCAAGGCGTGAAGCCGGCCGATGTCGTGCAGCGCGTGTGGCAGGGCGACCCCGATCCGCGTCCGGTGGACTGGACCAAAGAAGGCCGTCAATTCGCGGTGATCGATGCGCAGGGCAACGTGGCCGCCTATACCGGCCCCAAGGCCACCGAATGGGCCGGTGACAAGCAGGGGAAGTTCTGCACCGCGCAGGGGAACATCCTGGCCAGCGCCGAGGTGGTGAGCGCGATGGTGAGCGCCTTCGAGAACACCACGGGGCATCTCTCGCTGCGCTTGATGGCAGCGCTCGAAGCGGGACAGATGGCCGGGGGTGACAAGCGGGGCATGCAGTCGGCGGCGATGCTGATCGTGAAGAAGGACGGCGGCGTGTGGCTGCACAACGACGTCGTACTGCGTCTGCAGGTTGACGACAGTCCGGAGCCCATCAAGGAACTGCGCCGTCTGGTGGAGAAAGCGGCGACGATGCGGCGGCCGCGCTGATGCGATTCGTGGCAATGGCCGTGGCGGCGTTGGCGCTGTGCTTCGTCGGCAGCGCCACGCTCGAGGCGCAGAGCACCATGCGGCCCCCGGCCGCGCTCAAGACCGAGTATGTGATACTGGTGATTTCCGACGGTGTGCGCTGGCAGGAGGTGCTCCGTGGTGCCGACGCGGCCCTGATGGGGAAGTCCGGCAAGGTGTCGGACACGGCGCAGCTCCGGCGTGACTTCTGGCGCGACACCCCGCAGGCGCGACGGGAAACGCTGTTCCCGTTCCTGTGGGGCACCATGGCCACGCAGGGGCAGCTGTTCGGTGACAGCCTCAGCGGCAGCGTCGCGCGCATCACCAACACGAGGAAGTTCTCGTATCCGGGCTACAGCGAGACCTTCACCGGCTTCGCCGATCCGCGCATCGACAGCAACAATCATCCGCCCAACGCGAACACCACCGTGTTCGAGTGGCTCAATCGCGATGCCGCGTTCACGGGGCGCGTGGCGGCATTCGCCACGTGGAACGCATTCAGTCGCATCATCAACGCCGAACGGAGTGGCGTCCCGGTGTACGACGGGTGGACACGCGGGGTGGCCCCGTCCACGTCGCCGCGGGCCACCGTGTTACGGGATCTCTATGCCACCACCACCCAGCTGTGGCCCGACGTCGCGCCCGATGCCCTGATGCAGCAGGCACTGCTCGACTACCTGGGCACGCACGATCCGCGCGTGCTCTTCGTGGGGTATGGCGAAACCGACGAATGGGCGCACATGGGCCGCTACGACCTGTATCTGCGCTCGGGCCAGCAGATGGATGCACACCTGGCGCAGCTCTGGGCGCGCGCGCAGGCCGATCCGCGGACCCGCGACAAGACCACGATAATCGTGTCCACCGACCACGGCCGCGGATGGGGACGCGAGTGGACGGATCATGGGGAGGACATCGCCGGCGCCGAGTTCATCTGGACCGCCGTGATCGGCCCGGATACGCCGGCGCGTGGCGTGCGTGCGCAAACCCC
>CANHJV010000225.1 GCA_947461225.1 Gemmatimonadota bacterium
TCCGCCTGATGCTGAATCACGTTGTCGACGAGGCCATACACCTTGGCGTCTTCGGCACTCATGAAACGGTCTCGGTCCGTATCGCGCTCGACCTGCTCGACTGGCTTGCCGGAGTGCTTGGCCATCAGCTCGTTCATCTTCGAGCGGAGATACAGAATTTCGCGCGCCTGAATTTCGATATCCGAGGCTGAACCCCCGCCGCCGTTCTGCGACGGCTGGTGGATCATGATGCGCGAGTGCGGCAGCGCGCTGCGATGGCCGGCCGCACCGGCGCAGAGCAGGAACGCGCCCATGCTGGCGGCCATGCCCATGCACGTGGTGTGCACCGGCGCCTTGATGAACTGCATGGTGTCATACATCGCCAAACCCGCCGACACGCTGCCGCCCGGCGAGTTGATGTACAGGTGGATCGGCTTCTCGGGGTTGTCGGCCTCAAGGAACAGCATCTGCGCGATAATGATGTTCGCGACGTCGTCGTTGATCGGCGACCCCAGGAACACGATGCGGTCCATCAGCAGGCGCGAGAAGATGTCATACGTGCGCTCGCCACGGCTTGAGCGCTCGATGATGTACGGCATGTAGATCGATGCCATGCTACAACTCTCCTGAAACGGTTGGTCGGGCGGTGTCTCGAACGGGGATCGTACGGTTACGCCGTCGTGACCGGATTCTTCTCGAGCAGCCAGCCGAAGACGCGGTCTTCGGTGAGTTCACGCTCGATCTCCTGCAAGCGACCCGACTTTTGCAATTGCGCGTACACCTGGCCAGGATCCACGTTCCGGGCCTTCGCGAGCTCCTCGATGCGCGTATCCACCGCCGCCGCACTCGCCGTGAGCGACTCCCGCTCGGCGATGGTGTCGACGATGAGATCGCGACGCACCTGACGCTCGGCCATCGGGATGAACTCCTGTGCGAAGCGCTGCTTCTCCGCATCGGGCACGCCGTACATCTGCATATAGCCGTCAACCAGCTGCATCACCCACGCCTTCGGTACGTCGAACGGATTGGCCTCGACGATCTGGTCGATGATCTGTCCACGCACGTCCGCATCGGCTTCGCGCTTCGAGTGCTCGCCCATGTCGGCACGCACGGCATCGCGCAGGATCTGCACGGTATCGAAGTCGCCGATCTCTCGCGCGAACGCGTCGTCGAGCGCCGGAAGCGACTTGCGCTTCACGTCGGTCAGCACCACGCGCACGAGCTTGGTGCTGCCACGCTGCGATTCGTCGGGGAAGTCTTCAGGCCAACGCACCTGGCGCTCCGTGGTACCACCAGGGGTGGTCTCCATGATGAGCTCCTCGATGCCCGCGATCGCCTGTCCGCCACCCAACACGAGGCGGTACTCCTTGCCCTCGGGCAGGGAACCATCGGCGTCGGCCGTGGAGAGCATCACCGTGACCATGTCACCGGGGGCCGGCTTGTCTTCCACCGGCGCCCAATCGGCCTTCTGCTCGCGGATCTTCTCGATCTGCTCGTCGATGAGGTCATCGGTCACGGTCGCGTCGCGTCGCGTGACCGTGAAGCCTTCCAGCTTCTCCAGCGTGAGCTCGGGGCGCACTTCGCAGTGCAACTCGAACTCGAGCGGCTGGCCGGGTTCGGCCTTGAGATCGTGCACGTGCGGCTGAGCGGCGAGCTTCAGCCCTTCGCGCTCAACGGCCTCGCGAAACGCATCGTTCATCGCGAGCTCGATCGCTTCCTGGCGCACCTCATTGGCGTAGCGCTTGCGCACCATCGCGGTGGGGGCCTTTCCTGGGCGGAAGCCCGGAATGCGAGCCTGCGTCGCGTACTTACGCGCCGCCTTTTCTTCGTAGGACGCGACGGTGTCAGCCGGCACCGAGATCTGCATCCGGCGCGAGACTCCCGCGCTCTCGGTCGGGGTAATGGTGATGGTCATGCGGCGCAATCTAAGTGAGGCGGGGACTCGGGGTGAACTGCGAAAACAGGGCCGCCGACGGAATAGATCCGACCGGCCGCCCTGCAATCGGGGGGGAGAGCTGGGGCGGAACTGCCCCGGCCGGTGTGGATCAGCGCAGCGAGAGCTCCGGGGCGGCTGCCGTGGCCCGGGCCGGCGCCCCGCCGATGAGCTCGGCGACAATCTTGCCGCTGGAAATCACGCCGGGGAGTCCGGCCCCTGGATGGGTACCGGCACCACAGAAGTACAGGTTGGCGATGTCCTTGCTCACGTTGTGCGGACGCATGTAGGCCGACTGGGTGAGCACGGGCTCAGGACCGAAGGCGCTTCCGAGATAGCTGTTCAGGTTCGTCTCGAAGTACCGCGGGTCGATACGCCGCTCGGTGACGATATGCTTGCTGAGGTCGGGCATGTAGCGCTCTTCCAGATACGCCATGATCCGGTCGCGATACCGGTCGCCCACGGCTTCCCAGTCCACGTCGCCGCCCAGATGGGGCACCGGCGAGAGCACATACCAGCAGTCGTGTCCCGGCGGTGCCAACGACGGATCGGTGGCAGTGGGGCGGTGCAGGTAGAGCGAGAAATCGTCGGAGAGAATCTTCTTTTCGAAGATGTCCTCCAGCAGCGCCTTGTAGCGCGGGCCCATGATGATCTCATGGTGCGCGATGTCCTCGTACTGCTTGTCGGTGCCGAAATAGATCACGAAGAGCGACATGGAGAAGCGCATGCGCTCCACCTTGGCGTTGCTCATGGAGGGGCGCGCTTCGGGCGGCAGCAGCGTGCGATAGGCCTGCGCCACGTCGCCGTTGCACACCACGGCGTCGGCCTTCACGACCTCGCCATCGACCAGCTTCACCCCAGTGGTCCGGCGGCGGGCCGTGTCGACCGTAATTTCCTTCACTTCGCTCTCGAAGCGAATCGTGCCACCCAAGTCCTCGAAGGCCTGCACGAGCGCCCGCACGAGCGCACCGGTGCCGCCCATGGCGAACAGCACGCCCCACTGCTGCTCCAGCTTGTGGATCAGCGCATACATGGACGACGTCTTGTACGGATTCCCACCCACCAGCAGCGGGTGGAACGAGAACACCTGCCGCAGGCGCTCGTCCTTGAGGTACTTATCGGCGAGCGCCGCTACCGAGATGTCCGATCTGGTGCGGATCAGGTCGGGGAGCATCTTGATCATCGAGCCGGCCGTCAGGAACGGCTTGTCGATGAGCGGCATGCCCACGTTGAAGATCTCCCACGCCTTGTCGCGGAACTTCAAGTAGCCGGCGACGTCGTCGGGGTTGAACTCACCCACCTGACGCACGATGGCGTCGCGGTCGCCGTTGTAATGGAACACCGCCCCGTCTTCGAACCGGATGTTATAAAACGGATCGAGCAGGACGAGCTTGATGTAATCTTCGGTTTTCTTGCCGGTCAGCGCGAAGAGCTCGTCGATCAGCCACGGTGCGGTGATGATCGTCGGGCCGGCATCGAACGAGAAACCGTCCTGTTCGAACACGTACCCGCGACCGCCGGCCTTGTCGAGCTTTTCGACAATCGTGACGTCGTGGCCCTGTGCCTGCAGGCGAATGGCTGCGGCGAGTCCGCCGAAGCCGCTGCCGATGACAACAATGCGCATGAACCGAGGTGCTGAAGAAAGCGGGGAGCGCCGCTCCGCCGCGATGTTCAGCGGCGAAGGAGCACGGTAATGTGCCAGAGATGAATCACGAGCGCCGACAGCATCGCGAGCGCGAAGCCTTCCGGAGACGGATCCGGCCGACGATGAAAGATCATCGCCGCCACCAGTGATCCGCCGGCCCCCAGAAACGACACGATGCGAGCGGTGTTCGGCGTGCCTAACGGTGACGACGGCTTCCGTGCCTGCCACACATACAGCACCGCGGCCTCGAACACGATGAGGACGAGAATCCCGATCGGCAGCGCGTCGGAATCGAAGATCGGGATGAGGCGATCCATCACGTTATTCTTGAGGTTAACGCATGGGCCGCGGTGACGGTGCCCGAACGGCAGCCGGTCCGAGGCGGCATCAGCGGCCCGAGACCGCGACGCGCGCCATCGGCGACGTACCAGCGGTGCCGATCGGCTGCGGGTCGTTCCGCAGGGCGGCCCAGAGCGGAATGGCCATGGCAATCGTGCCCAGCACGCCGGCCAGCACCATATCCTGCCGGAAGCAGATGGCGAGCGGGAGCAATCCGTTCACGGCGTACAGCGTGATCGGCAGACGATGTGGCGAAATCTTGGCCGACCACATGCTCGGCGGCACGATGGCGAGCATCACACGCGCCACGATGATGCCCGTGAGCAGCCAGCCGAGCCAGTTCGTGATGGGCATGCCGAAGAAGAGCGGCTTTCCGATGAA
>CANHJV010000226.1 GCA_947461225.1 Gemmatimonadota bacterium
GATGCGGCCAGCACGCGGACAAAGCGCGCGGGGAATGGCAGTTCCAGCGAGCCGGCACAGCCCAGCGCATCGGCCATCGCGAGCATGAGCCATTGCCGCATACCTTGGCTCTGCACCACGATGATTTCGGTATCGCGTGGCGGAAGGGGTGCCGCTTGCAGGCGCGCGATCAGATGATCGCGCAGCACGCCCAGTCGCGGGGCGATATACACATTCATGATTGGGATACTAACGTGTAAAGCGCCCGTCGACGTCCTGGAGTCATGCGGAGAGGCGCGTGACTCCAGGATCGTCGTCTGGTCTGACAATACCGGACCGCCGAGCCGTGCCTACTTCGAACCCGCCTTCGTAGCCGGGGCAATCGGACGGTTCGGGACCACCGGGCCCTCCCGCTTGGTCGGGTACATCTCGGCCAGCGTATTGCCGTCGTACAGGCGACCGTTCTTCATGACGAACTTGATCGTGTTCGTATTGCGCAGGTTGGCCAACGGATCGGCGTCGAGCACCACCAGATCGGCCAGCTTGCCGACTTCGATCGAGCCCACGTCACCCTGCAGGCCAATGGCCTGCGCGCCCGTCGCGGTGGCGGTGCGGAGGGCTTCCATTGGCGTCATGCCGCCGCTCGCCATCGCCCAGAGCTCCCAGTGGTAGCCAAGGCCCTGCAGCTGCCCGTGACTGCCAATGCCAAGCCGTCCACCAGCGCGCAGGATTTTCGTGGCTTCGGTGGCGAGCTGCGGGAAGATGTACTCCTCATCGCGGAACCAGCCGCCCGCCGTACCACCACCCGGCATCGACGCCATCCGCCGACGCGTTTTGAGCGCGAGCTCCTCGTACGCCGTGAAGCGCTGGAGTTTCGGGTCGCCGTACGGATTCTCCTTGGTGTAGAAATAGTTCTCGCCCCACGGGCCGCCGTAGTTCACCAGCAGCGTGGGCGTATACGTGCGATTCGACCACGCCATGAACTTCGTGACATCACTCCCCAACGGGACGATGCCCATCGAGTGCTCGAGGCCGGGGTAGCCATCGATCGTCTCGCTGAGATTGAGTTTCACGTCGAGCGAGCCTTCGGTAGTGGGCATGAGCTGCTGTTCGCGCGCGGCCTTGATGATCCACTGCCGCGTCTGACGCACGCCAGCCACGTACATCTTGATCGTCTTCGTGTCGTAGTAGCTGCTGTAGCGCTTGAGGATGCTGCGCGCGTGCTCCTGATCGCGAATGAGATCGCGGTCGAAGATGCCGGGGCCGGTGGAGTAGATGCGCGGACCGATGGCCTGACCAGCATCGACCATGTCCTGATAGGTCAACACGTCGGTGGTGGCGGTTTGCGGGTCACGCGTGGTGGTCACCCCGTACGCGAGGTTTGCCAGATACGCCCACGGCTGCGTTTCGTGAATGGTGCCGCGTTCGGCGCGCAGGTGCGCATGCGTATCCACGAAGCCCGGCATGATGGTGGTACCGGCCATATCCATCGAGGTAGCACCAGCCGGGACCGTCACGCTGCCCGCGGCGCCAACCGCCGTGATGCGATTGTTCGTGACCACGATGTCGCCGCGCGCGATCACGTCGTCGCCCTTCATCGTGATAATCCGCGCATTGCGCAACACGACGGTGCCGCGCGGAATGTCGCGCGTGGCCTGAACGAGCACGCGCTGCTCGGCAGGTGCGTACGGACGCGGACGCAGACTGTCGGACACGGTAGAGTCGCGACGCGAGGCGGCGATGGCGGCGTCACGGGCTGCGGCCGAGTCGAGATCATACACGACGTGCGCATTACCGATCGACCAGTGCACACGCTTGCCGTTGCTGCTCCACGCCGGGAACTGCCCACCGATATCGGTGAGCCGCTTCACTGGCACCGCAGCGGTATTCGGATCGGCCACGCTCACCGACGGCTGCGTCCCGCGCGGCGGCACGACCACCGTGTAGAAATCCTGATTGATCTGCGCCAACGCCACGTCGCCGCTGGGCGACATGAGCGTGAGTGTCGCCGACGGGCCCGGTGTGTTGGGCTCCTCAGCGTCGCGCTGCAACATCAGCTCCGACGGGTTCACGTCATGATCGTCCACGCTGCCGCCGGCCGCAGGGCCGGTCACGCGCAGGTGCCGCTGTTCGTCACTGCCATCCCAGCGAATCGAGACGAGTCCGTTCGCGCTCGACGACAGGTAAATGCGCGACGTATCCTTCGCGAAATGCGGGACACTGCGTCCGGCGGCCCGCGCAATGACGATGGGCTCACTGCCACCGACGGCGGTGGGGGTGGCGGGGTACCACACGATGTTCGTGGGCGCCGTCACGCCGGTCTGATCGCGACGTCCCTGCGCCGCCGTCTGCGTGAGCACGATGCGGGCGCCATTCGGCGACCAGACCGGCTGACGCAACGTGCCCACCGCCTTGCTGAGCAACACGGGGGCCACGGCACGCGGCGACACGGCGGCCTTGTACAAGCGTCCGCCGTCGTCCGACCACGTGACCCACGCCAGCGACTTACCATCGGGCGACCAGGCCGGTTCCGACTCGATGCTGGTCAACGTCGACACACGACGCGGCGTGCCACTGGGGTAGTCCATCACGTACAACTTCTCGAGCGCGACGAAGGCGAGCTGCTTCCCGTCGGGACTCGGCACGGCGTCGCGAATCTGTCGCACGGTGAATTGCGTGCTGTCGGAGATCGGATACGTGAACGCCAGCTCCGGTCCGGCGTCGATCGTGGATTGCACGCGGAACGGAATCTCCGTCTGCCCGCTGCCGTCGATCGCCACGCGCCAGATCTTGTTGGCGTAGCTCGCGATCAGCTCTTTCGAATCGGGGGTGAAGCTCATGCCCGGGATGGCGTCCAGCGGCGCGCGTGTTTCCATCTCGTCGCGCTGCGTGGGATAGGCCAGCCAACGCTCGTCGCCGGTAGCGAGGTCACGCACCCGCAGTCCCGTCTTGTCTTCGTAGCGTGACCCGTACACGAGCCACTTGCCATCGGGGCTGAGCGTGGGGCGCACCGCCGATCCGTAGCGCGACGACTGCGCTTCGCGCTCACCCGTGTCGCGATTGTACACGTAAATCTGGTACTGCGGGAATTGCGCGTTGTAGTTCCACGCGCCGGTGCGCTGCGTGTACCAGATCGACTTGCCGTCGGCGCTGAACGCCGCACCCGCCTGCTGCACGGCGGTGCCCGGCGCGGCGTTGGCCGGCGCCGAATACAGCGACATGCCGTTGCCGCCATCGGCGTGATACATCCACAGTGTGGGCAGGCCACCGCGGAATCCGCCCTTGCTGGCCACGATGTACTTGCCGTCGGGCGACCACTCAGCCGAGAGGTAGACGTTCGTCTTGCCGCGGGTGATGCTCTTCACCGCCTTCGTGGCGAGGTCCACCACATGCACGTTGTCGGCGCCGTCACGATCGGAGATGAACACGATCGACTTGCCGTCGGGACTGAAGCGCGGCTGCGCATCGAACGCCATGCCACTGGTGATGCGCATGGCATCACCGCCAGCGAACGGCATCGTGTAGAGATCGCCGAGCATGTCGAACGCAATCGTGCTGCCGTCGGGGCTTACGTCGAGGGACAGCCAGGTGCCTTCGCGCGTATCCAGCGAAAAGGTGCGGCCGGCTTCGAGTGGCAGGGGTTTTTCAGGAGCACGGGTACCGGCCCGGGGGGCGGCACCTTGTGCCTGAGCGATGAGCGGAGCGGACGTTGCGATCGCGGCAGCACACAGTGCGCCAAATCGCCAGGACAGTCGGGACATCAGGAGCCTCCAACAAGGCGGGTGGAATGCGTGTTACAAACGTCCTTCGCTCATGGCGATCACCGTCTCCCATTCGTTGGGCCGCACGGGCACGACCGACAACCGCCCGACTTTCACCAGCGCCATGTCACTGAGCGCGGCGCTGTTCTTGATCTCGGGGAGCGCGACGGGGCTCTTGAGCTTCGTCACGGCTTTCACGTCGACCATGAACCACGTGGGCGTCTCGGCGTTCGACGCGGCGTCGTAATAATCATGCGACGGATCGAGCGCCGTGGGATCGGGATAGCCTTCACGCACTACTTCGCAAATGCCCACGATGGCCGACGGATCGGCGTTCGAGTGGTAGTAGAACGCGAGATCGCCCTGCTTCATACCGTCGCGCAGGAAATTACGCGCACTCGAATTGCGCACGCTGTCCCAGCACGTGGTCTGCTTCGGCGCCGCGAGCAGATCGTCGAACGAGAACACGTCGGGCTCGCTCTTGATCAGCCAATACCGC
>CANHJV010000227.1 GCA_947461225.1 Gemmatimonadota bacterium
AGCTGGATCTGGTACGGCGTGCCACTCTTCACCGCCGTACCCACGTTCTCGTTGATGCGATAGGTGTATTGGCGCGTGGTCGGGTTGAAGGCGCTCACGGCATACAGCTGCTGTGCGCCACCGAGGTTGTATTCACCGCCCCACGCCCGGTTGAGCATGTTCTCGACGTTGAACAGGTCGATGGTGACCTCGATGGCCTGTCCACGAACGGTACCGAAGTCGCGCGACACACGGACATCGGTGCGGCCACGGAACGGCGACGACGCCGCGTTGCGCGGTGCGATCCGGCCGAGGTTCGCGGCGATGTAGTCGCGCGCGCGGTTGGCCGGATTGTCCAGCACCTTGCGCATGCCAGCGGCCATGTCGGCCGGCGTGGAGGGATCGTTCGGATCGAAGATGAACGCCAGATCGTTATTCGCCGTGCCGTCACCATTGATGTCGCCATTCACCACCAGCGAGTACGGACGCCCGGAGATACCGATATAGCTGCCCGTTACGCGGAAGCCCCACACCCGCGGCAGCAGGAACGCCGCCACGAACTTGTCGCGGAAGCTGTCTTCCGACGCGCCCCACGCGTCCTGCAGGCGGCGCGGGTCGCCGCTGTTCTGCGAGAACGTGGAGGTCAGCGCCACGCAGCAGTTGAAGCTGGAGTTGTCCTTGGTATCGTTGCGCGTATACGACAGCGAGAGCGACGACTGGCGCGGGAGCGCGAGCGCGCCCTGCAACACCAGCGACCGCTGCTCCAGCGTCGACTCACCAACCAACTCGAGCACACGCCCGATGTCGGTGAAGATGCGCGTGTCCGCATTGTTGGTACGGCCAGCCGTGGTGATCTTCGCGGCCGGTACGAACACGCCACGCCCACCCTCGATCGTGAAGTACGGATCGGCAACCATGTTGCGGTCGTAATACTGGAAGTTGTCCTGCGTGCGCGCCCAATAGGCGAAAGCACCGAGCTGCAGGCGCCAGAATCGCCGCTCATATCCGCCGCTCAGCTTCCACGTGGTGGGGACGCGGAAGTCGCCCGAGAAGTAGTTCACGTACGCGGGGATGCTCGAGGCACTCACACCGGCCGGAATCCCCGGCACCGTCGACAGATCCTTGCGGTAGCTCACGAAGTCCGGCCGGGGCGCCTGCGCGCCGACCTGAATGATGTCGACCGCTTCCAGCCCGCTCTGCAGAATGTGATTCACCTGCACGTTGTAGGGCGGCTGGCTGCTGAACCGTCCGCCGCCAAGGCGGAACACGCTCTTGCCGTCGCCATTCACGTCCCACACGGCCTGCGCGCGCGGCGACACGATCCAGTTGGAGGGCTTCTCATCGGTCCGCACGCCGAGCCGTTGATCAACCAGCGGATTGTAGGCCGCGGCCGTCAGGAACTGCACACCATCGAGCCGCAGGCCGGCCGATGCGCTGAGCCCACGACCGAGCTGCCACTCCGACTGCACGAACGTCGAGAGATCGGCCACCGTGAAGTCGGCCGTCGTCCCGCCCGCGCGCAGCGGCACCTGGCGGCTGTAGCGCGCCGCCGTGAGCGCATCGAGCTGCGCCAGATTGTCGAACTCGAACAAGCCGCGCTGTTCCACCGGCAGATAGCGCTGAATCTGCGTCACGATGTTGTCAGTGCCGAGCGTGATCGTCTGATTACCACGATTCCAGAACAGCGTGTTGGCCAGCTGGTATTGCCGTTCCTTGTACTGCTCCGGGGCCAGGCGATTACCGCCGAACTGCACGTTCACGGTGCGGCTGGAATTGTCGGGCAGGCGCGACGCAATGCGCACGAATCCACGCGGCAGTTCATTGCGCGCAATACGCTCACGGGTAAACTGCAGCGCCTGCAGCTTGAACTCATTCACCACCCCACCACCAAACGTCGAGCGCAACGACGCGAAGGTCCCGGTGCTGTTCACCTCGGCCCCGCCGCGGCTCTCGGCGTAATGCAGGGTCTGATCGGGTCCGATTTCCTCAGGATCCGTAAACAGCGTGGTGTTGTTGCGCAGCGTGAGACGATGGTTGGCCGCCAGCTGCCAATCCACGCGACCCACGAATGCCTGACTGAGCGGCTTACGACTGAACACGCCGGTCTGCTGCTGGGTGGTATCGAGCCCGTATTTCTTGGCCAGAATCGACGTGAGACGATTCAGCGAATCGCGGGCGATGCCCAACTCGATCTCATCGGCACTGTTGCGCACGTTCATGATCTCGAGCGGCAGCGACTGATCGGAGCGATCGTACACCCCGAACACGGTGAGCTTGTCCTTGATGATCGGTCCGCCCAGGCTGAAGCCCTGCTGGCGCACCGTGAAGTTCTGCGCGGCCACACCGCGATAGTCGTCGGTGGTCAGGCTCTTGTCGCGATAGTACGAGAACGCCGAGCCACTCCAGCGATTGGTGCCAGACTTGGTCACGGCGTTGATGAGGCCACCGCCCTGTCGGCCCTTGCTGACATCGTATTCGTTGGTGGCGATCTCGAACTCGCGAATCGCTTCCATGGACATGGTGAGCGGACCGGCGAAGGTCTGCCCGGTGTTGTTCATCTGCGCCCCCACGCCATCAATGCGCACGTCGGTGCTCATGGCGCGCGCACCGCCGAGGCTGGTACCGCTGCCCGCGAGCGGCGACAGCTTGATGAGGTCCTGGAAACGACGGTTCTGGTTCGGCAACTCTTTCACTTGGCTTTCACCGATGCGCGTGACCGCGCCGTTCCGCTCCACCACGCGGGCCGGTTCAGCGGACACGGTCACTTCGGTGAGCTGTACGGTGCCCACCACCAGGCGGAAGTCGGCGGTGACCACACTACCAATGTTGAGCGTGATCCCTTCACGGGCACCGGTGCGAAAGCCGACGGCGCGTGCGGTGATGCGATAGGGACCGCCGAGTGGCAGCTGCGTCGCGACATAGCGCCCGCGATCGCTACTGCGGACCACGGACACGAAGCCCGTGGTCGTGTTGCGGACCTCGACGATGGCACCGGCCACGGCGGCGCCGGCGCTATCGGCGACGACGCCGCGGATGCTGGCGTCGGTACCCTGCGCGAACAGCGCGTGGCGAGGAGAAAAGAGCGCACCGAAGAGCACAACGAAGAGCGCGACGACGTGCGCGGCGGCGAGACCCGAGAGTCGGCGACAGAGCGAATCGGACATGAGGCAGAGCGAGAAGATGAAGAAGGTCGGCAGAACGCCCGAGCCTCGAACTTTCCCGCGCCGTGTCACAGCCTCGTGTTCACCGTGTCCCGTTCTCCGCGTCGGCGCGTCACGAGTTGCTACGGCAACACGCCAACCCAACAAACACAGACGGCCCGTCTCTCGCGAGACGGGCCGCCGTGTCTACACCACGGGGTCGCGATTAGCTGGCCTGCTTCCAGAGCGCCGCAAACGACCGCAGAAACCCGTGATACAGGGCAACTTCCCAATCGGGGGCCGGCACCGTGCCGCGCAGCATGTACTGCGCCGCCGCATTGGCCGCCGTCGGCGCGATCTGGATGAGAAAGTCCCGGCCGTCCATCGTGTAGCTGTCCCCGTCCTCGTTGATGGGCGTCGCCGGCAACGCGGCCAGTTCGTCCCGCCGCTGACGCGCGACCGCCTCGTCGTGCCATTCATTGAGACCAACCACGAGCTGATCGTCCACCAGGTAACAGCTCGAGGACGTGATCGAGGCCACCGTCTCGCCCTTCGGATCGACACGGACCTGACGCAGCCAGCCGCGCATGGTCGCCGCGATATGATCGCGCGAAGACGCCGACTGGATCAGGCAATGCAGCAGGTCCTGCAGCGCATGCGACACACCGGTATACATCGCCTGGCGCACCCCCGCTTTCACCAGCGTGTACAGCTTGTCCTCGGTGGCTTCGGACTTGGCCAAGTAGCCCTGGATGTCGTACTGGTCGATGACCGACCGCTCCGGCGCGACCCCGGGTTGTCCCGTGCGGACATACAGCTGCATCCGGCGGTTTTTCATCACGTCGCGGATGTACGCGCACAGCTCGAGCCCGGCGTGATCGGTTTCCATGACCACATCGATGAGCGCCACCGACGCCATGTTGATTTCGGGTCGGCCGAGCGCGAGGCTGTTCAGCAGTTCGATCCCTTCGGCCTTGCTGGCCGCGGAGTGCAACCGCACCGGCAGGCCGTAGATGCGAAATTTGCGCAGCGCGAGGCGCGTGATCTCGTGCACATCGGGTTCGTCGTCCACCAGGACCACGTGGAACTCGGTCAACTGCATCGTCGG
>CANHJV010000228.1 GCA_947461225.1 Gemmatimonadota bacterium
GAGGTTACTTGCCGATCACACGATTGTCGTGCCGACCGATCGGACTGACCGGGCGCAGGAGATTCATCTGTGCATTCAGCATGCGATCTGTGACGCGATTGAGCAGACACTCTGAAGTGGTAGTCATGTATCTACTCTAAACACATTCTCGTTAAGTGTTTAGCTTACCTTGGGTGATGTATTTTCACGGGATGGGATCGGCATGATTTCACTGAAAGGGAAACGGGCGTTGGTGACGGGCGGCTCACGCGGCATCGGGGCGGCTGTGTCGCGCCTGCTCGCTGCAGCGGGCGCAGATGTCGGGATCGCCTACCGGAGTCGGACCGAAGACGCTGACGCCGTGTTGAAAGATATCACAAATCACAAAGTTAATTGCTTTGCCCACATGGGGGACCTCTCCACAAAAGCGGCCAATGAGGCCTTTGTGGATAAAGCGCAGAGCCTCTTCGGTGGTGTGGATATCTATGTGGGAAACTCTGGGGTTTGGCCTCCTGATCCGCTGCCGGTTTCGGTGCTCGACGACGAGCGTTGGCGCTTCACGATGGCCGCGAATCTGGATGGGATGTTCTATGGAGCGCGGGCCGCGGCGCGTGTCATGAGCAACGGCGGCCGTATGATTTTTGTCTCCAGCACGGCGGGGCAGCGGGGCGAGGCCGGCCACGCCGACTATGCCGCGACCAAGGGCGCGATGATTTCCTTCGTGAAGTCTCTGGCGGTCGAGCTCGGTAGCCGAGACATCACCGTGAACTCCGTGGCACCGGGGTGGGTAAACACGGAGGCCGTGGAGAAGCCGTTCGCGGCTGGCCTCGCCCGGATCGAGGCCGCCATCCCGTTGGGGCGGGTCGCGTCACCGTCGGATATCGCCGGACCGATCCTCTTTCTGGCCAGTCCTCTGGCCCGGCACGTGACCGGCGAGATCCTGAATGTGAACGGCGGGAGCGTGCTCTGCGGATAGCGAGCTCAGCTGATGGCCGCACCTTGCGTGCGCCTGGCCAGGTCATCGATATCGCTCGTACGCTCCAGGAGGCGGGATTCGAAACCTGGTGTGTCGGCGGAGCCGTACGCGACGCGCTGTTGGGCGAGGCGCACCTCGACTGGGATCTCGCCACGGCCGCGACGCCGACGCAGGTGCGCAAGCTCTTCCGGCGCACGGTACCCGTGGGGATTGAGTTTGGAACGATCGGCGTGCTCGACCGTGACAACCGTATGCATGAGGTCACGACCTTCCGGCGGGATGTGAAAACCGATGGCCGTCATGCCGTCGTGGAGTTTGGCGCGTCGCTGGACGAGGATCTCGCGCGACGGGACTTTACCATCAACGCCATCGCGTACGACCCGATCGATCACCGGCTGTACGACCCGTTCGGCGGGCAGATTGATCTGACGCGACGGGTGGTACAGGCCGTCGGCGAGGCCGAAGCGCGCATGCGAGAGGATCGGCTCCGGGCGCTCCGGGCGATTCGTTTTGCCGCGCGTTTCCGCTTTGAGATTGAGCCGGACACCTGGACGGCGATCGTGGGGAGTGCGCCGTTTCTGACCCGACTGTCGCCGGAACGCGTCAAGCAGGAACTGGAGAAGACGATGGAGCAGGTGCTGGCGCCCTCCACGGCGTTCGCTCGCTGGCGAGACGCCGGAGCGTTTGCGTCCGTGGTGCCGACGCTCGCGCAGGTTGGTGACGACACGTTGCGCGCGATTGATGCCTTGCCTCGTCCCGGCTTGGCTGGTCGTCCGCTTCGGAAGACGCTGCGCTTTGCGGTCCTGTTCAGTGAGGCGGGAGGTAAGCAGGCCGAACGCGCGCTGCGTGACCTTCGGTTTTCGAATCAGGACATCGCCAATGTGTCGGCGCTGGTCGACCGCTGGACTCGCTTCGCACCCGCGCTCACCGAGTCGCTGGCTGCCGGCGTCTTGCCGAATGACGCCGAGTTGCGGCGACTGGCGGCGGGGATCGGGCGGCTGCGGGTCGCTGCCTTCGTGCGCCTGGCGGCAGCCCGTTGGAGCGCGGTTGGCGGGGTGAGCCCGGTCTTGGTTCGTCGGCTGTACCGTCGCATGATCACGATCGCGTTCCGCGAGCCCATCGAGCTCGCGGATCTCACCGTGGATGGCGACGACCTGCGCAGCGCCGGTATCGCAACCGGTCCGACGCTGGGGCGAATCTTGCACGCCCTTTTGCAGCTGGTGATCGACGATCCCGCCGCGAATACGCGCGAGGCACTGCTCGGCGCGGCGCGTGAGCTCGCGGTTTCTCCCGAGACCGCCTGACGAGCCGCGTGAGACTTCAGATGCGCAGCGATACGTCGCCCTTGGGCAATGACGAGGCTCGACGATTCCGACCGTTGTCGGACTGGTTTGTCGCGTCCGGGGATGCCGGCGTCCATGTCGCGCGTATCGGGGCTACGGCCGAGCGCGCGGTGGATCTGATGCATGCCCTGACGACGCATCTGGATCCCGCTGTCGATGTCGTGATGACCGATGTGCGAAGCGGCATGGAATGGCAGGGATTCGACGTGCCCCTGCCGGATCTGCGCGATGCGTTGGGGCGTCTGCGTTTTCCGCTGGCCACGTACGGCGGCGTGGAGATGACGGTGTTCGGGCCGGATGATCAACTGTCGTTGACTCCCGAATTGCTGCTCGTGATCTACGCGCACTCGGACCGGTGGTACTTCCTTCTCGAGGGACTTGGCCTGGCCGAACGGGCCGAAGCGCCGATGCGGGTCTGGACGCCGTCGCGCTCGAACTTGGCACCCTCGCCGGAACTGGCGTCCGCGCTCGCCGCCGCCGCGGCGCGGCTTGGATTGCGCGCCGGCGCACCGACGAGCGTCCGATGAGCACCACGCTGTTCGCCGCCAGTTCTCCGGAACCGCTCGCCGCGCGCATGCGCCCGGAGCGCCTTGAAGACGTCGTCGGGCAGCAGCATCTCCTTGGTCCTGGGCGCCCCCTCGGCGACGCGATCCGCAACGGGACCATCGGTAGCGTGATTCTGACGGGGCCCAGTGGCACCGGAAAGACGACGATCGCCAGCCTGATCGGTCGGTATACCCAGCAGACCGTCGTGGTGTTGAACGCGGTAACGGACGGAATCCCGCGTCTTCGTGAGATCGTGGCCGAAGCCGACAAGCGTCGCAGCTACGAGGGGCGCCGCACGCTGGTCGTGATCGATGAGATCCACCGCTGGGCGAAGTCGCAGCAGGATGCCTTGCTGCCGCACGTTGAAAACGGCGTCATCACGTTATGTGGCGCGACGACGGAGGTGCCGGGATTCGCGGTCGTGGGCGCGTTGTTGTCGCGGTCTCGGGTGTACGCGCTACGTCCGCTTACGGTTGATGATGTGGTGAGCGTCTGCGCGCGCGCCCTGGCCGACGCGCCGCGAGGGCTTGGGGCACAACGGCTGCAGGCCGATCCGGAGACGCTGCGCTGGCTTGCTGAGCAGGCGGACGGCGATGCGCGTCGAGCCCTCGGCGCGCTCGAAGCGGTGGCACAGGTGCTCCCAGCTGGCGCCGCACTCACGCCTGAGGCACTGGCTGACGCGCTGGGGACGCGCGTCGTGAGCTACGACCGCGTTGACGTCGATCGCAATGCCGTGCTCTCGGCCTTTCACAAGTCGCTTCGGGGCAGCGATCCCCATGCCGTGCTCTACTGGCTCGCACGCGGCCTGCAAGCCGGGGAAGACCCGCAGATTTTCTTGCGTCGACTGGCGGCCATGGCCACAGAGGATATCGGCCTAGCCGATCCGCAGGCGATCGGGATCGTCATGACCGCGTGGGAGACGTTTCGTCGGCTCGGGCCCGCGGAGGGCGAACGGGCGGTCGCTCAGGCGGCTGTGTACTGTGCCGTGGCACCCAAGTCGAACCGGCTATATCAGGCCTGGGCCGCGGCCCGTGCGGCCGCCGCCGAGTCTCCGTCGGTGCCGGTGCCGGCGCATCTCCTCAATTCCGAGATGCATCTGCGTGCCGATCCCGATCGCCGCGTGCCCTACGAGTATCCGCACGATCATCCAGGGGCGTTCGTCGCGCAGCCGTATCAGCCACCGGAACTGCAAGGGCAGACCTACTATCATCCGTTATCGGTCGGCGAAGAGAAGCAAATTGCGAAACGCCTCGCGTGGTGGGCGGAGCGTGGCGGGCCTCCGGTGGCCGAGTAACGGAACTCGACCGAGGGGACGGGTACCACAGACGGACATCGTGGGTCGCTGGCTGCGGCGGC
>CANHJV010000229.1 GCA_947461225.1 Gemmatimonadota bacterium
ACGGCCATCAGCAGGCGTCCTACGTTCGGGTCGGCGCCGTGCACCATCGTCTTCACCAACGGTGAATTCAGGATCGACTTCGCGACCACGTGCGCCTCGGTCTCGTTCAACGCACCGCGCACCGTGACGCGTACCAGATGCTCGGCGCCCTCGCCGTCGCGCGCCAGAATCTCCGTCATGCGGCGGCAGCCTGCGGTGAGGACGGCCAGGAACTCCGCTTCGTCAACCTCGCCGGCCAATCCATTCGCCAAAATCGCACACGTGTCCGATGTGCTCGTGTCGGTGTCGACCGACAACATGTTGAACGTCGGCGCCACCGCCGCGCGCAGTAGTCGGTCGAGCGTCGGGGCATCGAACGCGGCGTCGGTGAAGATGTACGACAGCATCGTGGCCATGTTCGGCTCGATCATCCCCGACCCCTTCGCCACCCACGTGATCGTGGCGTTGCCGATCGAGGCCGACAGCGCCTTCGGATGCGTGTCGGTCGTCATGATGCCTTCGGCGCCGACCATCGGATCGTCCTGCAGGTCGGCCGTCATCCCGACGACGCCCACCTCGATCTTCTCGATCGGCAGCTGCACGCCGATCACGCCCGTCGAGCTGACCAGGACGCGATTGGGATCCGTACCCAGCTCGGCGGCGGCCGCGACCGCCATCCGTCGCGCATGCTCGACGCCTCGCAGTCCTGTCGCGACATTGCTCACCTTGCTGTTCGCGATGATCGCCCGCAGTACGCCGCCCTTGATGGTCTCGCGACCGAGAATGATCGGTGCGCCGGGGAAGTGGTTGCGGGTGAAGACGGCCGCGGCCGCCGCGTCGACGTCGCTGGCGAACAGCGTGAGATCGCGAGCCGACGGCTTGAGGCCGACATTCCGGCTGGCGCAGCGAAAGCCACGAGGAAAGACCGGTGTCGCATGAAAAGTGAGGGCAGAAGACATGCGGAAAGCTACTATCATTTCGGGGTACGACGTAGCCAGTACCTCGGGACCCGCCCTTTCCCTCCGCTCCGCGTCCGCATGCCCACACGTCCACTGCATCACCTGCGCGCCACCACCGCGCGTCGCATCCTGTTCGCTCGGCCGCTCGGTCGGGCGGCGCTGCTGACGCTGTTGGCCGCGGGGGCCTCGTCGCTCGGCGTCCTGCTCGGCGCGCAATCCGCGCCGGGGGGAGCGGCGCGACCGCGGGCCGTGTCCGACACGTCTGTGTTCGCGCCGCTCGTGTTGCCGACCGCCAACGAGTTTCGTAACGGCAGCGGTGCGCCCGGTGCCAGGTATTGGCAGAACCGCGCCGACTACACGCTGGCGGCGACGCTCGATACCACCGCCAAGACGGTGAAGGGCGAGCTCACGTTACGCTACACGAACCGGTCGCCCGACACGCTGCGGTTCATGTGGTTGCAGGTGGAGCAGAACGCGTTTCGCAGTAAGTCGCTCAACTCCTACATCTTTCCGGAGGAGTCACGCTTCGGTGCGCGCGGCTTCGAGGGCGGGTACACGTTTTCGAAGCTCGAGCAAGTCATTGCCTCGGTGAAGGGCGGGGCACCGCGACGGATGCCACTCCGCCGCCGCCTGAACGAGACGATGATGAAGGTCGATTTCGCCGAGCCGTTGGCCCCGGGCAAGACCGCGGTGCTGGACATGGCGTGGACCTTCCCCGTGCCCGAGCACGGTGCCGATCGCATGGGTCGCGAGGGGGCGCTGTATGAGATCGCCCAGTGGTTCCCACGGGCCGCCGTGTACGACGATGTGCGTGGATGGAACATCGAACCGTACCTCGGACAAGGCGAGTTCTATCTCGACTACGGTGACTACAACCTGGCCATCACCGTGCCGTCCGGATACATCGTCGCGGCCACCGGCGCGCTGCAGAACGCGCGCGAGGTCCTCACGCCAACACAGGTGGCGCGTCATGCCCTCGCGGCCACGTCGGACACGGTGATCCGGCTCATCACCGCCGACGAACTGGCCAACGGCAGCGCCCGTCCGCGCACGAGCGGGCTCATGACGTGGCGTTTCAGCGCCAAGAATGTGCGCGACGCGGTGTGGGCGGCATCGCCCGAGTTCCAGTGGGATGCGTCGAGCTGGAAGGGGATCATGGCCTACGCCTACTATCGCCCCGCCGCGGCGGTGAATTGGCACGACGCGGCCGACCAGTCGCGCCTGTCCATCATCGAGTATTCGGAGCGGTGGTTCCAGTATCCATGGCCGCACATCTCGGCGGTGGAAGGACCGATCAGTGGCATGGAGTATCCGATGATCGCCATGGAGAACATCAGTAACGACATCTACGATCTGTACAACGTCGTGACGCACGAGATCGGGCACATGTGGTTCCCCATGATCGTGGGGAGTAACGAACGGTCGTACATGTGGCAGGACGAGGGCTTCAACACGTTCATCAATACCTTCTCCGAAGGGCGTCGCTATCCCGAGCGCGGCGATCAGCTTGCCCGAGCGGCTGAGGAACGGCGCATGGTGGAGCAGTACATGGTGCAGGGGGTCGATAAGCCGGTCGACATGAATCCCGACCGCATCAATCCGGCGCTTCTCGGAGAAGCGGCGTACGTGAAGCCCAGCGTTGGCCTGCAGTTGCTGCGCCAGGAGATCCTGGGCCCTGAGGCTTTTGACGATGCGTTCCGCACCTACATCGCGCGGTGGGCGTACAAGCATCCCACGCCCGCGGATTTTTTCCGCACCATGGAGGACGTCAGCGGCCGTCGACTCGACTGGTTCTGGCGGCAGTGGTTCGTCGAGAATGCCCGCTTCGACCAGAGCGTCGACAGCGTGCTCACACGGACAAAGGGCGACACGATGTTCGTCGGCGTGCTGTACGGCAATCGCGAGCGCGGTGTGTTGCCGGTACGGGCGCGCTTCACCTTCAGCGATGGCACCACGCAGGACTTCGTGTATCCCGCCGAAGTCTGGAGCACGAACTCTCGGCAGTACGTGCGCGAGTATGCGTTCGTGAAAAAACAGCTCCTACACATCGAGTTGGATCCCGAACAACGGCTGCTCGACGTGGACCGGAAGAACAACAGTTGGGGGGTGAAACGCATTATGCCGTGACGAACTCATGCATTTGGATTAAGCCCGCTTTAACTTATGTTTTTTGAAGCGTTAAAAAACCGTTTCGAAGTATGCTTTAAGTGGGCCAGCCAGTATTCAGGTTGGGATGGGATAAGTGGGACGAACCCGGTTTGAATTCCGGAATGCGGTTATCGTCACACATCGGTCCATGGAGGGCGGCGCGTGGTTGTCCTCCAGTCCCTCACCTCACGAGTTCCGGTGCCAACCCAGCCTTCACTCCGTCCCTTTGACGTCGCGGTGGCCCTTCGTCTCCTGTTAGTGCCGGAGGACCGATACGAGCCGCTCGCCAATGCCTTGGCGACCAGTACCAGCGCGGCGCATCGGTCGGTCGCCAGACTACAGCACGCCGGGCTGTGCGAGCCGTCGAGTCGGACGATCAATCGGTCGGCGTGTCGGGAATTTCTGGTGCATGGCGTGCGCTACGCTTTCCCGCCGGTGCACGGTCCGGAGCGGTTCGGTATGCCGACCGCTGGTTCGCATCCGGAACTCGTCCCACTCTTCGGCAACGGGTCGGCGATGAAGTCGCTGGTGTGGCCGATGGAGGGTGGTGTGGTGCGCGGTGAAGCGCTGGTGCCGCTGTTCAATGGCGTCACCAAGGTGGCGACTCGCGATGCCCGGCTCCATCACCTGCTCGCCTGTGTCGACGTGCTGCGGGTGGGCAACGAGGCGCAACGCCACGTGGCGGCAGACCTCCTGACGCAGCGGCTGTTCGCGGCCTGAGCTCGCGAGGCCGCTCCAGGACGGCCGCTGTCGGTGGCTCAAACAATGCGCCGCTCCGGAATCCGGAATCTGGTATCCGGAGCGGCGCATTGCATTGAACCAAAGGCACACATTTGACTGACAGCGCACACACACACACGCGCAATCCCGGTGCTGAAACGCGCAGCCACGGAGCAGAGCACTGCACCCTGCGCCGCTACCGTACGCGCGGTGCGTCAATCCCGCGTTAATCGTGTGGTCCCGCCGTCGGCAGCCCAGCCGCGCGCCACGCAGCGAACCCGCCGCGGATGTTCACGGCGTCGGTGCGGCCGAGTCGGTGCAGGAGGCTCGTCGCTACCGCCGATCGTGCGCCCGACTGGCAATGCACGAGGAGCGG
>CANHJV010000230.1 GCA_947461225.1 Gemmatimonadota bacterium
ACCCGTCGCCAGAAATCCGAAAACCTGAGCGCGTACAGCGACGCCAGCATCAGCACCACGGCCGAACAGGCGATGGCATGCGGGGCCGTGATCGCGCGCGCCAGGGCGCCGATAGCGAACGAGCCGACCGCCTGCGACAGCCCCACGAACACGAGACTATAGAACGCCATCAGGCGTCCGCGGTACTTCTCCTCCACCAGCAGCTGCAGCACGCCGTTGGATAGGGAGTTGAAGGTGATCATGGCCATCCCGGTGGCGAAGAGCACCGCATACGCCATCGCGAGCGTGGTCGTGTAGGCGAAGCCCAGCAGCAGCGTGGGGAAGGCCACCGCCGCCGTCATCAACACCCGCCCCTTATTGGGCGCGTGCGAGATCGGCCCGGCCACCAGCAGCGCCCCCAGCAATCCACCCACCCCCACCGTGGCCAGCAGCGTGCCGTACCCGCCGGCCCCGAGCCCAAGCTGATCGCGGGCGATCACCGGCATGATCGTGAGGAACGGACCGCCCAGCACCGCCCCCGCCGTGACCAGCGCCAGCAGGTCGCGTACCGGCCCCGGCTTGGCCAGATGCCGCAGCCCCTCGGCCGCCCCCGCCGTGCTCCGCTCCAGCAACTCGTGCACACCCGTTACGGTAAGACGTACGGTGTTCGCAATCGCCGCCTCAGGGAGCTTGATCCGGAGCAGCCCCCAAAGCACCGCGACGAAACTCAGGGCGTTGAGGCCGAAGCACCAGGCAATGCCGAAGCGGGCGATCACCAGCCCGCCGATAGCTGGCCCGACCACGCGGGCCAGGTTGAAGCCGCTGGAATTGAGGGCGATGGCTGGCTGCAGGTCGTCGCGCCCGACGAGCTGGATGATCATGCTCTGGCGGGCGGGAATCTCCACCGCGCTGCACAGCCCCTGCACGAAGGCGAGCACCAGCAACAGCGGGATCGACACATGGCCGGTGACGGTGACCAGCCAGAGCGCCGCCGCCTGCGCCAACAGAATGCTCTGGGTCACTCGCACGAGGCGCAGCTTGTCCCCATGATCCACAAAGGCGCCGGCGTGCATGGAAAAGAGCACGATCGGGATGGCTCCCACCGACGCCACCAGTCCCACCACGAAGGCGCTGTCGGACAGCTGCAGCGACAGCCAGCCCACGGCCATCGTCTGCATCCACGAGCCGACCTGCGACATCGTCTGCCCCGCCCAGAAGATCCGGAAATTCCGGTGACGGGTGAGAACGCGGAAGGGATTTGAGGAACGAGCGGCCGTTGTCATTCGTAGAGGAAGTGTAGCGATTTCCCCAGCTCGGAGAGCGGTCGATGCGGTTCCACACGTACACCAAGTTCAATCCACAGCTGGCTGACGCCGTGGATCTGCAGTCGTTGCTCGACCAGCTTGCCGATTTCCTGCTCCAATCCGGCTTTGCCGGCGGGGAACAGGGGCATTGGGGGGCCGATCAGGGCGAGGGCGACCGCTCCATGGACTCGCTCAAGGACGCCATCCTGCGGGCGCTGATCGAGAGCGGGCAGATCACGCCTGAGATGCTCTCGGCGCTCCGCGGCGAGGGGGACGAGGTGTCGGAGGAGAAGCTGGCCGAGCTGCTGGACGGGCTCGTGCAGCGCCTCATTCAGGACGGCTTCCTGACCACCGACCAGGCTGGCTCCGTACCCGCTGGGCACCAGCCGGTGACCGGCAAGGGGTCAATCGCCCAGGCCGCCGCGAAGGACGTGCAGTTCAATCTGACCGATAAAGGCACCGACTTCCTGGGCTTCAAGACGTTGCGGCACTTGATGGGCTCCTTCGGCAAGTCCAGCATCGGCAGCCACGACACGCCGCAGCTCAGTACGGGCGTCGAGTCAGACGCCTGGAGCAAGCCCTACGAGTTCGGCGATGCGCTCAACCTCGACGTGCCGGCCACGCTGGCCAATGCGCTGGCCCGCAAGGGCAATCTCGACGTGCCGATCGATCTCGACTACGGCGACCTCATGGTGCGGCAGTCGGAGTACCGCTCCAGCTGTGCCACGGTGCTGATGCTCGACTGTTCTCATTCGATGATCTTGTACGGCGAGGACCGTTTTACGCCGGCCAAGAAGGTGGCGTTGGCGCTCACGCACCTCATCAAGACCCAGTTCCCCGGCGACACGATTCGCGTGATCCTCTTCCACGACTCGGCCGAGGAGATCCCGATCGCTACGCTGGCCAAGTGCCAGGTGGGGCCGTACCACACGAACACGGCCGAGGGGCTCAAGCTGGCGCGGCGGATCCTGATGTCGCAGAAGAAGGACATGCGACAGATCATCATGATCACCGACGGCAAACCGAGTGCGCTCACGATGCCCGACGGCCAGATCTACAAGAACTCGATGGGGCTCGACGGCTACGTGATCGCCGAAACGCTGCGAGAAGTGGCCGCCTGCCGGAAGAGCGGCATCATGATCAACACGTTCATGCTGGCCCGCGACCGCGCGCTCGTCGAGTTCGTGAAGCGCATGAGCGAGATCAGCCGGGGGAAGGCGTACTTCACGAACACGATGAGCCTAGGGCAGTTCGTGCTGATGGACTTTTTGCGGAAGAAGACGAAGCGGGTCAGCTGAGGCGTGGCGAGCCACAACAACCTGTTGCATGCGGTCCACACCTTTCCCAGTTCGCGCTCGCCGCTCATCTATGCAAACCATTTAACTACAAAGCTTTAGGCGCTTTTTCTGCCTTCGGATCGTCGGCACGTTTGTTGCCAGACATATGGTGTGTTCAGGACATCTCACCATTATTTCCCGGAGCGCAGAATGCGCAAGAATTTCCTCTCGGCTGTTGTCGCGCTCGCCATTGGCGTCACGCCGTCTATTGCCCACGCCGACAACCCGATTCTGTCCGGGTACACGGTTCTCGGAACGCAGTTTTTCGCTACGGGTGGCGACACGTTCAGCATCGAGTTCTTGTTCGGCCGGCAAGGCTACAGCAGCTCCTTGTTTTACCAGACAGCCGGAGTCGACGGCTCCAATTGGACCAAGATTCTCAACACGACAGGTGCCTTCCCCGGCGCAACGGTCGCCCCGACCCCCGGAACGACTTTCGGTTCATTTACGGTGAACGGCGCCGGATCACAGACCGTAGTGTTCGCGCTTTGTAACACGAATGCCGCTACGTTCGCCAACTGTCAGGTCCCGGGACCGTTCTTCACCTCTACGTCCACCACGCCGTCGACCAACGTACGTGTGCTCACTGGCGCAGAGTGGAACGGCGTCGTCAACCTGACGGAAGGTGCATCGACGGCTCGCAACACCGTGTTCGCCTTTGAAGATGTGGACCTTGCGAACGCTGACAAGGACTTCAACGACGTAGTGTTCTCGACGGACCTTCGCACGGTCGTGCCAGAGCCCTCGACGTATGCCCTGATGGCCGCAGGCCTTCTCAGCCTCGGTCTCGTGAGCCGTCGTCGCCGTACGGTTGCCTGAAGTTTGATCACAGACCAACAAGAAAGCGGGGAGCATATGCTCCCCGCTTTCTTGTACAGTGGAACAGCATTCTATCAGGTGACTTTGTTTAGCAAAGTCTGTCATCGCGCAGAACCCGAGCGCGACTCATTTTCTACCGGGGATGCTGCCGCCGCTCCCAACGATCACCTCTGGCGTCGGCGAGGCCACGCACCCGCGCCTTTGAAGGCTTCAACCCAGCCGTCACGTTGCGCGTATCGATGACCAGCTTCGCGTGATCCACCACAAATTGATAGTCGACGTCCTTGTGGTCGGTGATGATCACCACCGCTTCGGTTTCGTCTAGCATCGTCTCAGTGAGTTCAGCACCCTTGCGAAGCTGCCCCTCTTCGCGAAACTCTTGGACGAACGGATCGTGGAACTCCACGTGCGCGCCACGCTCCTCGAGCAACCGAATGACATCAAGGGCCGGGCTCTCGCGCACGTCGTCGATGTCGCGCTTGTAGGCGACACCGAGCACCAGCACGCGGCTACCGCGCACCGACCTGCTCATATCGTTTAGAGAATCAGCGACACGCTGGACGACCCACTGCGGCATGTTGGAATTGATCTCGCTGGCAAGGTCGATGAAGCGCGTCTTGTAGTTCAGCGTGCGCATCTTCCAGGCGAGATAGTGCGGATCGAGCGGAATGCAGTGCCCGCCGATGCCGGGGCC
>CANHJV010000231.1 GCA_947461225.1 Gemmatimonadota bacterium
ACCGCAGTGAGCGCCGGCACGTCGGTGTTGCTGTCGGCGACCCTCACCGACAAGCGAGGCAAGCCGGTGTCCGGCGCGGCCTTCACCTGGAGTTCCGCGAACAGCGCGATCGCATCGGTATCGGCGACGGGGCTGGTTACCGGGGCGCAGTCGGGCACCACGACGATCACGGCGAGTTCCGCGGGTACCGCCGGTACCTTCGCGATCGCGGTCACACCGGGGGCGCCCGTGAAATTGGTGATCACCACCCAGCCGGCGGGGGCGGTCTCCGGCGCGCGGCTCGCGACGCAGCCGGTGGTCGAGGTGCGGGACCTGTATGACAACGTGGTCACTGCGACCTCCACCGCGGTGACTGCCACGCTCGTGGGCGCGGGAACGGTGGGAGGGGGCGCAACCGCGGTTTCACAGGAGGGGATCGCCCGCTTCACCGACCTGTCCGTGGCGGGACTCGTGGGCGCACGGTCGCTGCAGTTCACGGCACCGGCGCTGGCGCCGGTCACCTCTGCCTCGTTCGATATCACGCCCGGTGCCGTGGCCGCGCTGGCGTACGTGGGAGCCGCGCCCCGGCTGCGCAGCGGGATCCCCGCGGCCTCGCCGATGCAGCTGCAACTGCGGGACCGCGACGGCAATGACGTACCGGTTGCCGGTCGTCGCGTGACCGTGGCGGTCACCGGCGGCACCGGAGTCACGGCCGCCGCCAATACCACGGTCACCACCAACGCGCAGGGACGGGCGAGCTTCAGCGCGCTGACGGTGACCGGCGTGGCCGGAACACGGACGCTCACCTTTACCACCGATGCCGGCGTCTCTCCGACCACCGCCACGTTGCAGCTCTCGGGTGGGCGTGCTTCGCGCCTGATCATCGAGCGCGACATGCCCGCGAGCCTCAACGCGGGCGCGACGGTGTCGCCGCCGCCCATCGTGCAGCTGTTGGACAGCATCGGCAATACCGCCGGCGACGTGGGTGTGCGTGTCCGCACGACGTTGCAGGGGGGCACCGGTACCCTTGGCAGCGCCACGGCCGATACCGACACGCTGGGACGCGCGATCTTCTCGGGGCTGACCGTGATTAGCGCGCTCGGTTCGCGTTCTCTACAGTACGCCGTCGATGGACTGTCGGGCGCCTCCGGGCGCACCTTCACCGTGTTCGCGCCGGATACGCTCACCCAGCCCGCGCGCATTATCACGCTCGTGACGGCCGCCGACACCGTCCAGCGCGTGCTGCAGCTCGAGACGCCAACCTCGCAATTCACCCCCTCGGTGTCGGCGCGTTCCGCTGATGGCAGCCCGTTCAGCACTGCCTCGGTGCGCTGGTTTGCGCGTGATCCCTCGCGGGCCACGGTGAGCGCCAACGGCACGATCACCGGTGCGCTGCCGGGGCGAACCTTCATCGTGGCGCAGGCGAACCGCACGCCCTCGGTGGCCGATTCGCTGCTGGTGTTCGTGCCGCGCAATGCGACCGGCCCCATCGTGCGCGCCACGCTGCCCACCTATCGCATCACGACCGATACGTTCTCGATCATCATTGAAGTGCAGTCCCGCGATGGACGTCCGCTCAGTGCCATCGATCTCGAAGTGGCGTGGCCCGGCTCGGCGTCGTTTCCGTACTCGCCGTTCAACGCGACGGCCTTTCAGCCCCTGCGTTCCGGGGTGCAGGTCCAGCAGGTCGATGGTCAACAGAATCTGCGGATCAACTGGGCCACGGTCACCCCGGTGCAGGGCACCGTTCAGCTGCTTCGTCTGCAATGTCGCGTGAATCAGCGCGGTGTCGGTAATCAGCTGGTGATCACGCTCAATCAGCTGCTGGACGGCACCCTGACGGACCTGTCCAGTCTAACCAGTGTGTTCAACCCGATCGTGATCATTCCATGAAAACGACCTTGCACACCACGCCGCTGGCCCTCACGCTGGTCCTCGCGTTGGCAGCCTGTCACCAGACCGCCGATCTACTCAACACCACGCCGGTTGCCCCCCGCAGCGTGCTCTCGCTCCAACCGGCTCCGATGCAGGGTGACACCATGCGCCTCGCCATCGCCCTGGGCGCCGGCCCCACGCGCTCCGTGGGCAGTCTCACCGGCGACGTGCAGCTGGCCCCGCAGTGGGCGTTCATCGGCTGCACCGCGGCGCAGGGTGAGCCGCTGCTGGCCTGTCACGCACAGGGGCAGTCGGTGAAGGTTGCCGCCGCGTGGGCCATGGGCACGCACACCGGTGGTCTCGTAACGCTCACATTCGTGCGCATGGCGCCGTCGGCGGCCGCCACGTGGACACTCTCGGTAGAGGAAATCCACAGCGTGGGCGGTGTGTCGCTGATGGATTCCGTCGACGTGCGCCGCGACGTCGCGGGCACACCATGAAGGCGACGTTCACGAACCCCCACGTGCTGAGCACGGGCGCGCTACTGCTGGCGCTGTCGGCGTGTCATCATCGTGGTGCGACTGCGCCGACCATCGAGACCGTGACCCCTGCCGCCGCTGATGTGTCACGTGGCGAACAGGTCACGGTCATCATTACGGGGCGCGATTTCGATGCACTGAATACCGTGCGCTTTGGGCCCATCGTTCTGCGTCAGGTGCCACGCGTGTCGCACTCGCGCACGGCCAGCACGCTGCAGTTCACGGTGCCGGTCAACGACGAACAGCAGCCCGATCGCGGCGGCGCGCCGGTGCGACCGCTCTCCAGCGGTCGCTACAGCGTACAGGTCATCACGGCGAGCGGCACGTCGAATGCGTTGTTCTTCACTCTCACGAATGGAAGCGTTGATCGTGACTAGCGCCACACGCTTTTTGCTGAGCGCGTCGGCACGCGCCACGCTGCTCACCCTCCTCCTGCCGGCTGCGTTACGGGCGCAGGAGAAGTCGGTCGTGCGCGAAAGTGATCCGGAAGAGCGGCGCAGCGCCCTCGTCGAGTTGTGGGATGCGCGGCCGGGCAGCGCGGAGGCCCGGTCGGGGATGACCTATCAGGCGTGGCTCGCCGCCCAGCCGAGCGCGAGCAGTGCGATGTTCCGCGCCACGGTGCCTGTGCCGTCACCTGGGCGCTGGGCTTCAGTGGGCCCGCGCGGCTTTTACGGTGACAATGGATTCTTCGGATCGCTGCCGCAGCTCGATGCGGGACGCGTGCCGACGTTGGCGTTCCATCCGACCGACCGCAATGTGCTGTATGTCGGGACGTCGGCGGGCGGCGTCTGGAAGAGCACCAACGAGGGGGCCAGCTGGGTACCGCTCACCGACGATCAGTGTTCTCTGGTGATCGGTGCCATCGCCGTCGATCCCGTCAATCCGCAGATCGTGTACGCCGGTACGGGTGAGCCATCGGAAGCGACGCAGGGGTGCGGTATGCTGCGCAGTACCGATGGGGGGACCACATGGCGCACCTTCGGGCAGGAGGTGTTTACGCAGTCCCTGTCGCAGTCATGGGCGATGTACAACATCGTCATCGACCGGGCGAGCGCCGGATCGGCCACCAGCACCACGATTCTGGCGGCGACCCTGCGCGGCATCATGCGCTCGACGAATTCGGGGCAGACGTGGTCGGTGGTGACACCGGCGCTCACGTTCAGTGATATCGTGCAGCACCCCACCGACCCGAATGTCATATACGCCGCGCGCGTGGGTGTCTCGGGGAGCGCCACACCGCCGGGACTCTGGCGCTCGGGTGATCGCGGCGCGACATGGAGCACCGTCACGACGTTTACCGCCGACTCGGTGGGCCGTCTGGAGATCGCGGTATCGCGCGATCAGCCCGGCAGTGTGTGGTTGGTGGGCGCACGTCCTGACCGTCGCTTCGGTGGGCTGTATCGCTATGATGACGCCACCGGGATCCGCACCACGCTGGTCGCCACGGGCGTGAACAGCGCGCCGGCTGTGGCCAACCGTAACAACTTCGGGGCGCAGAGCGAGTACAACCTCATGATCGCCGTCGATCCCCGCGACGCGAACGTGATCTTCGTCGGTGGCGTGCGCGCCTTCCGCTCGGGCGATGGGGGGCAGACGTTCACCGAGATCGCCCCGCAGATTCATTGCGACTGGCACGTGATCGCCGTCGATCCCAACGATTCGCGCCGCATCTTCAGCGGGAACGACGGTGGTGCGTTTCTCTCGCGGGACGGTGCGGACAACTTCGCATCGCT
>CANHJV010000232.1 GCA_947461225.1 Gemmatimonadota bacterium
CCCGTGGACCAGGCCCACAGGAAGTTGTAGCCACCGATCGGGCCGAACGCGTCGAGCACTTCGCCGCACAAGAATAGCCCTGCGTGTCGACGACTCTCCATCGTGCGGGGATCGACCTCGCTCAGCGCCACCCCGCCGCCCATCACCTCGGCCTTCTTGTAGCCCTCGTCGCCCTGCCACGGCAGATCGCCCCGCACGAGGATGTCGATGAGGCGCAGCCGTTCATCGCGCCGCAGCTCGGTGAGCGGACGGGTGGGCTCCACGTTGGCCTTGACCAGCAACGCCGCGGCGAGTCGGTCGGGCATCTCGGCCCGCAGCGCGCCGGTCACGGTGCGCGCGCCGTGCGGCTTGAGGGCTGCTTCCCATTCCTTCTCGCCCAGCGCGGTCCACTGCACCTGCACCTTGGCCGTGGGAGACGCGCCTTTGGGGGCGTGACCGGCGCGGGCGCGCACCGCCACGTGCGACACGTTCAACACCGACGGACCGCTGTAGCCATGGTGCGTGAACAGGAAGCCGCCGCGCCACGTGGCCTGCTGCAACGCACTCTTGGCGGTGAGCGACACGGTGAGCGAGATCCCCGACAGGTCGTTGAAGGCGGCGTCGGTGGTGGTGAGTGGCGTGAGCGCGGCGTAGGTGGGGTGCATCGTGTGCCCCAGCGCCTTGAGCATGTTGAGCCCCGCGCCGTCGCTGCCGGTGTTCGGTACCGACAGACCGCCGGTGGCGATGATCACGGCGTCGGCCTTGAGCACGGTACCGTCATCAACGGTCACCTCCCAGGCCCCGTTCACGGGGGCGATATCCACCACGCGCGACTCCATGCGCATCCGGACCCCCTGCGTGCGCGCGTAATCCAGGAGCCCGTCTCGCACATCGCGCGCCTTGTGCGACGCGGGGAACAGCTTGAGCGATTCGGTCTCTTCCTCCAGCGGAATGCCGAGGGTGTCCTCGAAAAAGGCGCGCTGCTCGGCCAGTGGCCAGGCGCGCACGATCTTCTTGAGCAGATTCGGCGAGGAATCGGTGACGAAACGTGACTCGTCCACCCGCAGCGGGAGGACGTTGCACCGACCGCCGCCGCTGATCAGGATCTTGCGACCACCGTCACGCGTTCGTTCAATCAGCAGCGTGTCCGCCCCTTCGCGCGCCGCAAAGATCGCCGCCATCGAACCGGCCGCCCCTGCCCCGATCACAATCACCCGCCGCATACGCACTCCACGCCTGTTGAGGAACCGCTGTTCAACAGGTAAGCTAGCGTATTCTCGCGCCATGTCCTCTGCCCAGCGCCTCATGTCCCGTGCCCTCGTCCCGCTCCTGCTTGCCGCGACCACACTGCAGGCTCAAACCACCGGGCGCTCTGCCGACTGGCCCGTGTACGGCGGCAGCGAGGATCACACGCACTACACCACGCTGGGCCAGATCTCGCCGGCCAACGTGAAGCAGCTGAAGGTGGCGTGGACCTACGACACGAAGGACTCGTTCACCGGCTCGGAGATGCAGGCCAATCCGATCGTGATCGATGGCGTGATGTACGCCACGACGCCCAAGCTCCACGTGATCGCGCTCAACGCCGCCACTGGCGTGCCGATCTGGCGCTTCGACCCGAACAACGGGGCGCCACCCGCCTCGCGGTTCCGGCATCGCGGGGTGGTGGTGACCGGCGATCGCGTGATCTTCAACTATCGCAATCGCCTCTACGCGCTGAACCGGAAAACGGGTCGTCCGATCACGACCTTCGGCGACAGCGGCTGGGTGGATCTGCGCCAGGGTCTCGGCCGCCCGGTGGAAGGGCTCTCGGTGAGCGCCAGCACGCCGGGCGTGGTGTTCGAGGATCTGCTCATCATCGGCAGTTCCGTGCCGGAAGCACTCCCCAGCGCCCCCGGTGACATCCGCGCGTTCGACATCAACACCGGCAAGCTGCGCTGGAGCTTTCACACCATTCCGCATCCCGGCGAGCCGGGCTACGAAACGTGGCCGCCCGACGCCTGGAAGATCGCCGGCGGCGCGAATGCGTGGGCCGGCGTCACCATCGACACCAAGCGTGCGATGGTGTTCGCCGCCACCGGCTCGGCGTCATACGACTTCTACGGCGCGAACCGGCTGGGCGACAATCTGTACGCCAACAGCGTGCTGGCCCTCGATGCACGCACCGGCAAGTACGTGTGGCACTACCAGGTGCTCAAGCACGACCTGTGGGATCGCGATCTTCCCGCCGCGCCGGCGCTGGTGACCATCACGCGTGGCGGCCGGAAGATCGACGCCGTCGCGCAGATCACCAAAACGGGACACACCTGGCTGTTCGAGCGCGAGAAGGGCACGCCACTGTTTCCTGTGGAAGAACGCGCCATGCCCGGCATCGCCCTCGGTGACGACAAGCCGGCGAGCTCGCAGTTCTTCCCCACCATGCCGGCGCCGTTCGCGCGTCAGCAGCTCACGCAGCGCGACCTCACCAACCGCACACCGGCGGCGCGCGCCTCGGCGCTCAAGATCTTCAACGAGTACAAGACGGGGCATCCGTACGACGCGCCGAACACCCGCGGCACGATCGTGTATCCCGGTGTGGACGGCGGCGGCGAGTGGGGCGGACCCGCGTATGATCCGACCACCGGCTTGCTGTATGTGAATTCGAACGAGATGGCGTGGCTGCTCAAGCTCGTCCCGCGCAGCGACAAGTCGTTGTATGCCGCCAACTGCGCCGGCTGTCACGGCGAGAAGCTGCAAGGTTCGGCCGCCGGCCCCACCCTCCTGGACATCGCCAAGCGCCGCTCGAAAGAGCAGCTGGCCACGATCATCAAGGAAGGCACCGGGCGCATGCCGGCCTTCGGCACCGCCCTCGAAGGCGGCGCCGTGAACGACATCGTGAACTACCTGGTCACCGGCAAGGACAACTCGGCGGCGCTGGTTGGCACCACACCGTACATGCTGCCGTATCGCACTGCGTTCTTCGACATCTTCCTGGATCACGAAGGCTATCCGGGCATCAAGCCGCCCTGGGGCACGCTCAACGCGATCGACCTGAACGCCGGCACGATCAAGTGGTCCATTCCCTTCGGCGAGTATCCGAAGCTGGCCGCCAAGGGCATCAAGAACACCGGCACCGACAACTACGGTGGCGCCATCGTGACGGAGAACGGCCTGCTGATCATCGCCGCCACCACGTACGACAACAAGATCCGCGCGTACGACAAGAGCAACGGACGCCTCTTGTGGGAAGCGAAGCTGCCGGCCGCCGGGAATGCCACACCCAGCACGTACATGGTAGACGGCAAGCAGTACCTCGTGATCGCCTGTGGTGGTGGCAAGAACGGCGCGCCGAGCGGCGGCACGTACGTGGCCTTCGCGTTGCCCTAGCGGCAACGTGCGCCGTACATTCGGCGCATGACCTCTCGCATCGCCCCCCGCCCGGCGCGCATCGTCGGCGCACTGCTACTCGCGACCCTCGCCCCCGCGGCGGGCGCCCAGAGCACCGACCTTGCCGGCATGACCGACAAGGTCTTCGCATCATGGAACTCCACGCATACGCCGGGATGCGCCGTCGGCATCGCGCAGGGCGGCAAGGTGCTGCTCACGCGCGGGTATGGGATGGCCGACCTGGCGGGTGCACGGCCGATTCTCCCCGGCACGATGCTCGAGTCGGGGTCGGTGGCGAAGCAGTTCACCGCCACCGCCATCATGCTGCTGGTGAACGACGGCAAGCTGCGCCTCGACGACGACGCGCGCACCGTCTTGCCCGAGCTGCCGGTGTACGGCCGCACGATCACCTTCCGCCATCTGCTCACGCACACCAGCGGCCTGCGCGAATGGAGCAACCTGGTGGCGTGGCAAGGATGGCCCCGCGGCACCCGCGTGCATACGCAGAGCGACGTCTTCGAGTTGGTCACGCATCAGCAGGCGCTCAACTACCCGGTGGGCGACTACTACTCGTATACGAACTCCGGCTTTCTGCTGTTGCGCACGGTGGTGGAACGCGTGAGCGGGATGCCCTTCGCGCAGTTCACCGCGCAGCGGATCTTTACGCCGCTCGGTATGACGAATACGCAGTGGCGTGATGACTTCACGCGGGTCGTGCCGGGGCTCGCGCAAGCCTATTCGCGACGGGCCGATGGATTTCACATCGACATGCCCAA
>CANHJV010000233.1 GCA_947461225.1 Gemmatimonadota bacterium
GTGGCCCGTTGCTGATTCTCGTACTGACCGCCCCACTCCAGGAACACGCCAGCCGGCAGGGTGACGTCGCGCGCGATCCGTGCCCGCACCTCCTGCACGAAGCTGCCGAGGTCGCGTCCGCGCACGTTACTGAGCACCAGCGAGCGGCGCTGCGCGTCTTCGTGCCCGATCATCTCCGGTCCGGTCGTCGTCTGCAGGTCGGCGACTGCCGACAGCGGTACGAGTTCACCCCCCGGCGCGCGGATCG
The DNA here is from genome assembly GCA_947461225.1 of Gemmatimonadota bacterium. Lineage (GTDB taxonomy): Bacteria > Gemmatimonadota > Gemmatimonadetes > Gemmatimonadales > Gemmatimonadaceae > Gemmatimonas. The sequence goes on from CANHJV010000233.1 coordinate 248, forward strand.
TGAGCCGCGCCAGCGAGGCCGCATCAGCGCGCGACGCTTCCGGCAGCCGAACCACGATGCCCACCCGACGAAATCCATCGATCAACTCGGCGGCGACTTGTGAGCCCATGGCGAGTTCGATGGCATCACGCACATCGGCCACCGACAGCCCGTACTGCGCCAAGGCCTCCCGCTTGATCTCCATGCGCACCTGCCCGCTGCCATCGGCGATCTCGACGGCCACGTCGGCACTCCCCTGCACCGCGGCAACAATCGCCCGGAGCCGCTCGGCAATCATCTCGTTCTGGCCAAGATCGGGGCCAACCACCTTGATGCCGAGGTCGGTCTTGATGCCGCTTTCCGCTTCGTCGAGTCGCATCGCGAGCGGTTGGGTGAACGAGATCCACAATCCCGGCACCACGCGCAGCGCCGAGTCGAGCGCCGCCACCAGCCCCTCCGCATCCTTCGCGGTTGTCCACTCACTGCGCGGCTTGAGGATCACGTACATGTCGCCTTCGAAGAGTCCCATCGCCTCCGTTGCGAGATCGGGACGTCCCTCCTTCGTGACGACCGTAACGACTTCAGGGAACTGCTTCACGATGCGTTCGGCCGCCATGGAGAGCTTGGTGGCATCCTGCAGGCCAACGCTCGGCAGGCGACGCGTGGTGATGAGGATCGACCCCTCGTCGAGCTTCGGCATGAACTCGGTGCCGATCTTAGCCAGCGAACCGACGGCGATCACGACCAGCGCGACGGCCGTGAGCAGCAGCGGCTGTGGGCGCTTCATGACACCAGCCAGCACACGCTGGTAGCGCGCGGTGAGCGTAACCAGCCACGGCGCCAGGGTGGCCTCGCCATCGCGCAACGCCCACGACGCCACGGCGGGGACATACGTGAGCGCCAGGAACAGCGACCCGAGCACCGCGCAGACCACGGTGAACGCCATCGGCTTGAACATGCGGCCTTCCATCCCGTCCAGCGTGAAGATCGGGATGTACACCGCCACGATAATGGCGATGCCGAACAGAATCGGACGCCCCACCTCAACGGCGGCGCGCTCGAACAGCCCCAGTCGGTGTGTGTCGCGATGCGACTCGATGCGTCTGATGAAGCTCTCGATCATCACAATCGACGCATCCACGATGAGGCCGAAGTCGAGCGCACCGAGGCTCATCAGGTTGGCCGAGTAGCCGAAGAGACCCATGCCAATGAAGGCGATCAGCATCGAGATCGGAATCACCGACGCCACGATCAGCGCGGCCCGCACGTTGCGCAGAAACAGGAAGAGCACCGCGATCACGAGCAGGCCGCCTTCCACCAAGTTCTTAACGATCGTGATCGTGGTGCGACCGACCAGGTCAGTTTGATCGTAGAACGGCGTGACCTTGACGCTCGGGGGCAGCGATTTCTGAATCTCGGCCATCCGTTCGCGCACGCGTTGAATCACCTCGCGTGAATCAGCCCCCTGCAGTTTGAGCACCATGCCACTGACGACTTCCTCCCGTCCGTCGTGCGTCACCGCGCCGCTTCGTGGCAGGGCTCCGATCACCACGGTGCCGATATCACTCACCCGGACCGGGGCACCGAGATAGGCACCGACCTGCACGCGCAGCACATCGTTCGTGCTCTCCACACGACCAAGCCCGCGCAATGTGTAGCGCTCACCGCCCTGCTCGAGATAGCTGCCACCGAAGGCCAGCGTGTTGCGCGCCAACGCGTCGTGCACGTCGCCCATGGTCAGTCGGCGGGCCGCCAACTTGACGGGGTCGACGATCACTTCCACGCGCTCGGTGAGGCCGCCCCAGGAGTTCACCTCCGACACACCCGGCACCGTACGCAAGCGCGGGCGCACGGTGTAGTCGTGCAAGGTTTTCAGTTCCGTGAGCGACAGCGAATCACTGGTGAGCACATACTGATAGAGCTCACCCATCGGCGTGGAGACCGGCCCCAGCGCGGACTCCACGCCGGCCGGCAGCGCCCCCTTGGCATCGTTCAGCCGTTGCTGCACGAGCTGCCGCGCAAAGTACACATCGACATTGTCGGGGAACGGCACCGTCACGAGCGACAATCCGAACTTGGAGACCGACCGCACCCCTTCGGCATCGGGGACGCCCATGAGCGACGATTCGATCGGATAAGTAACGAGTCGTTCGACTTCTTCCGGCGCCATCCCGGGCGCGACCGTGATGACTTCCACGCGCGTGCCGGTAAGGTCGGGGAACGCGTCGAACGCGATGTGCTGCAGCGCGTACAACCCGGCCGCCATCAGGCCGAGCGTGACGCCGATGACGATGCCGCGTCGATGCAGCGCGAAATGGATCAGGGCGTTCACGGCGTCATTCTCCGTCGGGTGAACGACGCTTGATCAATTCCGCCTTCGCGATGGCCGCGCTGCCGGCAATCACACGGCGCCCCGGTGACACGCCGGATAGAATCTCGGTGCGATCTCCGGCGCGGCGGCCAGTGCGTACGCGCACGGCTTCGATGTGCAGGCCCTCGCCACGCTGATCGGCCACAATGACGACGGTGTCGCCCTCGAGCGCCTGCACCGCCGACGACGGGACGACGAGCGCCGGCGCCCCGCCGGTTCCGGAGATCTCGGCCTGTACAAAGGACTCGGCGCGACCGCTGCGCCCAGCGCTCTTCGGGACCGCAATGACTTCGATGGTGCGGGTGACGGTATCCACCGTGGGTGCCACGCGCGTCACCGAGGCGGTCATCTTCGTCGCGGGTGACTCCGTTAACGCGAAGCGGACCGTGGCGCCAACCTGGACGCCGGCGGCCGCCTCCGCGCTCAGATGCAGCTGGAGTTGCAGTCGATCGGGATTGCCCACCGATACCAGGGGCGAGCCAGGAAGGACCACGGTACCCGGCTGCGCATCGCGCGAGGTGACGATGCCGCCGATCGGCGTGCGAATCAGTACGTCATGATCGTCGGCGATGGCCGGCACGTTGCCCGTGCCCACCAGATGATCGATCATCGCGAGAGCGCGATCGCGCTCAGCGCTCGCCTGCTGGTACGTGGCGACGGCCACCCTGCGCCCAACCTCGGCCCGCTCGACCTCGGCTTTCGACATGGCCTTTGCTTCAAGCAATCGTATGGCACGATCGGCAGCACTGTTGGCGAGATCGCGTTCGGCTTCCGCGGCGGCCACCTTCGCCGTGGCCGCCGCCAACGCGCCGCGGGCGTCCATGATCTCGTGACTATGGATGAGTACCAGCACTTGGCCCGCTTGCACGCGGTCGCCCACGCGCACCAGCACATGCGTGATGCGCCCTTCGGTAATCGAACCGATGGTCTCGAGCGCACTCGGGTCGAGCATGAGTCGACCGGGCACCGTCACCGACGACTGCCACGGAACCATGCGCGCGCTGTCAAAGGTGAACCCGCCGATCGCCACGGTTTTGGCCGAGAGGGTGGCCGTATCGGCGGTCGGCAGTGCCGACGCGTCGGTCGCCGCGTTTGCGGCGTCGGAGGCACCGCTGCAGGCGACGGACAACCCACTGCAGAGCAGCAGGCCGGCGGCGCCGAATCGACGGGAGCGCGGGAAACAGAACGTCGAGGGCATGATCACGATCCGGTCGTCAGCAGGGTGGACAGCAGAGGCAGGTCGAGCGGGCTGGAATCGTCCAGCCGCGCGCCCAAGGCGCGCTCGAACTCGAGACGGGACAGCCAGGCGTCGGCGGCCCAGCGGAGATGGGTATTCATGGCGTCGCTCGCGGCCCGCTCAGCATCGAGCAGTTCCGTGAGCGAGACGTGCCCCTCGCGATACGCCACGCGCGCGATCCGCGCGATTTCACGTCCACGGGCATCGAACGTGGAGGCCGCTTGGGCGGCACCGCGCGATGCCACATACGCACGCCA
>CANHJV010000234.1 GCA_947461225.1 Gemmatimonadota bacterium
GCGACATCGCGTGCAAACCGGTCTCGCAGGGTGATACGCACCAGCCAGGCGGCGTGGGCGACCGCGACCACCACGAGGAGGAGGAGCCAGAGAGGAGCGCCACGCCAGCCGATGCGGCGACCGGACGGCGACGTGCGGCGGGAGGTGGCGGCGGCGGCGGCGGGCATCAGAAGAAGTAGACCCGCATGCCGGAGGAAAGATTCTCGCGAATGGCGGCGAGATCACCCGCCGGGACGCGAATACTACCGGGCATCACATAACTGCTGTCGGCGAGAGGCCCGGTGGTGGGAAGCGAGTAGATGAGGGTGCCTCCAGTGGTCACGATGGCCCCCGGACCGACCCATCCGCTGTCGGCGCGAACGGCCGGGACCGGCAGCCCACGATCCACCCACACCCAAGCCGGGAGCTCGTAGCGATCGGCCGCGGTGAGCAAGCGCTGGATGGCCCGGACGCCGCGCGGGATCGCCACATGCATGGTATCGGGCACCAGGCCGACCCGACGCGCCGGACCGATTTCGGCGGTCACCACACGCAAGCGGGCGGCCCCACGATCGAGCGCGAGGAACGCAGAATCGGTGCTGACGGCGAGGTGCAGGCCGTCATCCCCTTCGGCCTGACGGCGCATGAGCTCCAGCATCACCTCGGCGCGATCGGCCTGGGCGGAGACAATGGCGTCGGCTCGGGTACGCTCGAGCGTGGACATACCTGCCCGTAAGCGCGCCGCTTCCTCGCGATAGCGCGACCGGCGCAGCAGCAGGAATCCATCGAACAACCCGATGGCGAGTAGCAGTAGAGCCAGCAGCAGCGTACGGCGACGAACGCGCATCGGAGCTCGGTTGGGGAGAGAACAGCGAGCGGACGGTGGTGTCGCGGTCGCGGCTTCCAGTAGATTTCAACAGTCAGACATGCTTGAACGATCCCGAACCGGATCGCGGACGGTCCCATGCCCCGGTGGCACCGCCGGCACGCTCCCAGCTTACCCCACAGCCTGATGACTGCGCGACCTGCACGTGCCGTAGCCCTCATCATTCTCGATGGCTGGGGCTACCGCGAGGACCGTGAATCGAACGCCATCCTGATGGCGAACACGCCGAACTGGAATCGCATCTGGGCGCACGAGTCACGCACGCTACTGACCGCCTCTGGACGCGCCGTTGGGCTTCCCGACGGTCAAATGGGCAACAGTGAGGTCGGACATCTCAATTTGGGTGCCGGACGGATTGTGATGCAGGATCTTGTGCGGATTGGCAGCGCGGTCGAGGACGGCAGCTTTTTTCAGAACACCGCACTGGTGCAGGCCTGCGATGGCGTCACCGCATCCGGTGGAACGCTCCACCTGCTCGGACTGCTGGGCGACGGCGGCGTGCATGCGCACGACGCACATCTGATGGCGCTGGTGACGTTAGCGCAGCAGCGCGGGGTGAAGCGGGTGGTCCTGCACGCGATGCTTGACGGCCGTGACACCCCGCCCCAGTCGGCGATGGAATTTTTGCGCGAAGCGCTCGCTACGATCGGAGACCGCGCGCAGCTCGCGTCCGTCTCCGGACGGTACTACGGCATGGATCGCGACAATCGCTGGGAACGTACTGACTTGTGGTACCGCGCCGCGGTGCGCGGTGACGCGCCCGTTGAAGTCGATGCGCTGGCGGCCCTGCAGCGTGCGTACGACGCGGGCACCACCGATGAGTTCGTGCTGCCGTACGTGATGTCGGGCCCCGACGGTACGGCGATCGCGCCGATGCGCGATGGCGACGCCTTGATCTGCTTCAACTATCGCAGCGATCGGATGCGCCAGACGCTCCGCGCCCTCGCCATGCCCGACTTCACCGGCTTCGACACGGGGGCGCGCCCGTCGCTGTCGATCACGACGATGACGAGCTATGACGATGCCTTTCCGTTCCCGGTCGCCTTTGCGCCGCAGTCGATGCGCAACCTCGTCGGCGAGGTCATCTCCGACGCCGGTCTGACGCAGCTGCGTATCGCCGAGACGGAGAAGTATCCGCACGTCACGTTCTTCTTCAATGGCGGACGCGACGCACCGTTCCCTGGCGAAGAGCGGCACATGATGCCAAGTCCGAAAGTCGCGACGTACGACCTGCAGCCGGAAATGAGTGCAGCCGGCGTGTGCGACATCTTGTGCGACGCGCTCGCCAACCGCACGCACGACTTCATGCTGTGCAACTTCGCGAACACCGATATGGTCGGTCACACCGGCTCCATTCCGGCGGCCATTCAGGCGGTGGAAGCGGTGGACGCGTGCCTCGGTCGCATCCTCAACGCTGCCGCGCTCGGCGGCGCTCGGTTGATCATCACCGCCGACCACGGCAACGCCGATGTGATGGTCGATCCGGTCACGCATCAGCCACACACGGCGCACACGACCAATCCGGTGCCGCTGGTCGTGCTCGACCCCGACGAAACGGTCCCGCTGCGTCGCGGCGGTGCCCTGTGCGACGTCGGACCGACCGCCCTTGCGCTGCTCGGCCTCACGTTCCCTCCAGAAATCACGGGTCGCGATCTGCGCGACCTGAGCGATCGCTCGCCTTCAGCCACCGTGTAATGCCCGCTTTGTCTTCCGTTCTGCGTTCGCCGCTTCCTTTCACGTTGTCGTCGTCCGTAACCATCGCCCGACTGCGGCGGTCCGTCACTCGGTTCAGCGTCGTTGCCTTGGGCAGCGTGCTGCCGGCCGTCGCCGCCGCACAGGTGGGACACCTGCCGGCCAACAGCCCGTTTGAAGACGTGAAGTTGGGGCAGAACCTGTCGATCATGGGCGGATGGATGGCGATGAAACGCGATCCGGCCGATGTGGCGCCGAAGTCTTCGTACACAGCGGCGCTGCGGTACGATGTCGCCGTCGGCGGGCCCGCATCGCTGTACGTGCGCTACGTGGTCGCGCCATCCGAGCGGAAGCTACTGCAACCAACGAACCCGCTGGCCACGCGCGTGATCGGCACGCCGGGCGTGACCACGCACCAACTCGATGGCGGCCTCGACCTGGCGCTCACGGGCAAGAAAACGTGGCATCGGCTCATTCCGTCGCTGAACGGAGGCGCCGGCGTCGTGAGTGAGTTCAGCGCGGCTGACACCGGCTCGTATCGGTTCGGCACGAAGTTCTCGTTCTCGTACGGCCTGGGTTTGCGCTATCTGCCGCGGAAGGGGCCGATGATCCGTGTGGATCTCACGAACTTCATGTGGCAGTTCGACTACCCTGACCGCTACTTCGTGAAGGCGTCGGACACCACGTCGGTGCTGACGGATACGCGGAACCGCTCGGTATGGCGAGGATCGCGCACGGTCACGGTTGGCGTCACGCTGCCACTGTTCCGCTAACCGCGCATGCTGCGCACGTTACTCAGCCGCACCGACGAGAGAGACGCATGACCGTGCATTCACAACGTGGCGCGACGATGTGGTCGCTCGCGCTCGGTGCCGCGTTGACCGCCGGATGCGCGCGCGGTTCTCGCACGGCGATCGAGACGCCGCCGCCGCTCACGCCCCCGATCACGATGCCCGCCGCGGTGGTCCCGACGCCGACCACGCAGGGCGTCCTGCAGGGTATCGTGGATTCCGTGCTCGCGGCGCCGATGTGGCGCAACGCGCGGTGGGGGCTGCTGATCGTGGACGCCGAACGCGGCGATACGATTCTGAGCAACGACGCCGACAAGCTGTTCATGCCCGCGTCGAACGAGAAGCTGCTCACGGGAGCGATCGCACTGCAGACGCTTGGCCCCGACTATCGGTGGCGCACCCCCGTGCTCTTGCAGGGACGTCAACGCGGAACGACCTGGCACGGCGACGTGCTGGTGTCGGGGAGCGGCGATCCGGGTGTGAGCGATGCCTTGAGTGGCGGTGCGGCGCTGAACGCATTCGCGCCGGTGCGTGAGGCGCTGGCCGCCCGCGGCATTACGCGCATCGCGGGTCGGGTACGTGCCATCGGCGATGCCTTTCCCGGGCCCACCACTGGATTCGGCTGGGCCTACGA
>CANHJV010000235.1 GCA_947461225.1 Gemmatimonadota bacterium
ACGGTGCGCGTGGTTGCCGGCCGGGCGTTGCCCAACGACATACGCTCGCTGGAGCGCCGTTGGCGGCAAGGGCAGGGCACGTTCGTCGATGGGGCCACCGTGCGCGAGCGCACCAGCACCATGGTCACCAATGCGCTCACCGGCCTGCCGGGTATCCGGGTCGTTTCCGGCCGAGGATGGGGCAACAACATCGTTGGCCGCAACTTCGTGGGCCTGGAATGTCGCGCGACGCTGTTCCTCGATGGCGTCCTCCTGTCCACGCCGGGACGGTACCCCGCTACGCTGGACGAGATCGTCGCACCCGACGACGTGGCGGTCGTTGAGGTGTATGGACGGTCGTCCACGGTACCCGCCGAGTATCTCACGGTGGACGGCTGCGCCGTGGTTGCGGTATGGACCAAACGCGGGTTGGAGAACGTGCCCGTGTTTGGCCCGCAGAAGCAAAAGTAGAACGGGCGAAGCGCCACACGCGAAAGCCGACGCGCAGCGCACTCGGAAGGTACGTGCGTCTCACGCGGCAGCCCGCGGAACGTTGCTTACCGCGTCGCCCTCACCACCTCCGCCAACGCCGCCGCCAGCATCTCGGGGTGCGAGTTCATGATCATGTGCCCCGTGTCCAACGTGCGCCGGTCGAGGTCGGGACCAAGCACACCGACCATCGCATCGACGAGTGCGGGCGGCACGGGAATGTCGCGGGCCAGGCCGATGTACGCGCGGTGGGCGTCGAGCGGGTGGCCGCTCACGGTCGCGTTGAGGATCGCGTAGCTGTCGTCGACGAGGCGCGCCGCGACCGATGCCCACTGGGCGTCCGTCAGGTCGGTGGCAAACAGCGCTTTGGACATCTCCTCGGGCATACGCGGCATCATGCCCGAGGGCATGTCCGCGCCCGTCACGAGGCGCGCCGCCGAGACCTCCGTCGTGGGCACCAGCGCACCGAGGTAGATGACGCTGCGTACGCGCTCGGGATGGCGGTATCCCGTCTCGGTGATCGTCACTCCGCCCAGCGAATGGCCCACCAACGCGAACTGCTGAAAGCCCGCGGCATCGGCGGCGTTGAGCACGGCGGCAACGCAGTCATCGAGCGTGACGGTGGCCAGGTCGGCCGGGTTGCCGCCGCGCCCTGGCAGGTCGACCGCCACGGCGGGGAAGGAAAGCATCGGCAGCACGTCGTCCCAAATGTCGGCGGCGCAGGTGCCACCGTGCACCAGCACGACGCCATCCACCACGGGTACTTCGTTCACGAGACACTCCGCCGTTACACGGCTGCTTCCTGAGGTGGGCGAACACGACTGCCAGCGAATCGGCGCTCCATGCCAGCCATCGACGCCTGGACCGTGCCCCGGTGGCAGCCGAGCGAGTACGGGTACTCGTTGTTGCGCACGTAGTGATAAATGCTCTGCAATTTGGGTTTGAATATGACCTCGCTCACCATGCCGTGGCACTCCTCGCGTGGCCGGTACCGCGAATCGTGACCGTGATGCAGGCGACGACGCTGTTCTTGGCGGCCGCACCGCGCGCCTCCACCAAGCGTGGTGCCTATGGCTACTTTTGCCGCATGATTTTCCGCCGAGCCCTCGCCCTCGTCGCCCTCGCGGCATCGTCGCTCCTGACCGCACCGCTCCCCGCCCAACAGGTCGTGGTGTGCGGGGCCGATGAGCTCTTCATCCTCGACTTGGCCACCCCAACGCCGCGGAAGGTGTGGAGCTGGCGGGCCCGCGAGCGGCCGGAGCTCCCCGAGGCCATGCGCGGACGGTTCCAGACGATTGCCGAGTGCAAGCCCAGCGCGGATGGACGCCGCCTGCTGATCGCGTCGTCATCGCATGGTGCGGCCGTCATCGATCGAGGCACGGGGCGTGTGGAGTTTCATGCCATCGCGATGAATGGGCATTCGATCGAACTGCTGCCGGGGAACCGCGTGGTGATCGCGGCGTCCCATGTCGCTAACGGCACGGGAGATCGGCTCAGCGTGTACGATCTGGATCGATCGGGCGTGGAGCTCTTCCACGTGGACACCCCGTGGCCGCACGCCGTCATCTGGGACGCGGCGCGACAAATTCTGTGGGCCGACTCCCAACGCGATGTCGTGGGCTACCGGCTCACCGACTGGGGCACCGCCGCGCCGCGGCTCACGCCGGCGATCGTGGCGCCGCTGCCGGACATCAACGGGCACGACATGATGCCGGTCCCCGATTCACCGCACCTGATTCTGGCCACGGCCGCGCACACGTGGCTGTTCGATCGGGACACCCACCAGTTCGCCAAGCATCCGCGGCTCGGCGATGCCGCCAAGGTGAAGTCGGTGCATGTCGATCCGGCCAGCAAGCGACTGCTCTGGGTTCAGGGGGAGGGCACGGTGTGGTGGAGCGAGGTGCTGCACCTCCACGACCCGGATGCTGCCATCACCCTGCCGGGGGAGAAGGTGTACAAGGTGCGGTGGATGCCGCGAGTGATTCGCTAGCGCACGCGGTCCGTCAGTCGGGCCACGCCCCGCCGAACTCCATGGCGCGCGCAATCACCCGCACCAGACGCTCGGCGGAATTCCGCCAGTTCTGTTCCGTCGCCAGCTCGGCGGCGGCGGCGTCACCACGCCGGATGGCCGCGATGATCGCATCGTGCTCGCGCGCCGACTCGGGCGTTTCGGCCACGAAGCTCGTGTACACGCGCTCGTAGCGCTCGGCCTGCGCGTTCATGGCCTCGTGCGAGGCCCGCAGACGCGGACCGGCCGCACTCCGCACGAGCTCACGATGAAATTCGCCGTGCAAAAAGTGGAGGCGTGAACCGGTGACGTCGGGGTCGCCCGATTCACACTGCCGGAGCTGCTCGTTAAGGGCGGCCAAGCGATCGGCGAGGGCCGCTCGCTCTCCGTCGGCACGCTGCGCGGCGCGGCGTGCGGCCAAGCTCTCCATTTTGCCCAGCAGCTCGAACAGCTCCTCGCCGTCGTCGCGACGCAGCGGCGCCACCAGCGGCGCGGCGCGCGACAACGCGTCGTCACTCACCACATACCCTTCCTGCCGCAGCCGCTGAATGGCGCTGCGCACGGGCGTCCGACTGATGCCGAGCGCGGTGGCGAGGGCCACCTCGACCAGCCGGCTTCCGGGGGCGAGACGCCCGGTCACGATGAGGTCGCGCAGCCGCCCGTAGGCGTCGTCCGACGCCAGCACGGGACCACGTGCCGTTCGGGCTCGACGGGATGCGCTTGCGGATGCCATACGTGATGGTAACATATTCTTTCGCAACGAGATAGCCCTGCATTTGAATAATTGTATACAATGCGGTATACTGTAAATATGGCTCCTTCCCCCTTGCCGGCCGCGGCGCTCGAGGTGCTTGAGGCGCGGCTCACGGCCCTGCTGGGCGATCGCTGCACCCGCTCCGAGAGCGAGCGAGAGCGGCACGGCCGCGGAGAGGGACGACGGGAGGTGCATCGACCGGACCTCGTGGTGTTTCCGCGTTCCACCGACGAGGTGGCCGAGATCATGCGCCTCTGCAGCGAGCTTCGGGTGCCGGTGGTCCCGTTCGGCGCCGGCAGTTCGCTGGAGGGGCAGGTCGCCGCCATGTTCGGGGGCGTCAGTATCGATCTCACCGGCATGAATCGCGTGGTGCGCACCAGTGCGGCCGACCTGGATGTGACCGTGGAAGCGGGGGTCACGCGTCGGCAGCTGGTGCACGCGCTCAAGGATACCGGCACCACGTTCTTCATCGATCCGGGCGCCGATGCCACTATCGGGGGCATGCTCGCGACCGGCGCCTCGGGCACGACCACGGTGCGGTACGGCACCATGCGCGAGAATGTGCTCGGGCTCACCGTGGTGCTGGCGGACGGACGGATTATCCGCACGGGGGGACGCGCCCGGAAATCGTCGGCCGGCTACGATCTCACGCGACTGTTCGTGGGCTCCGAGGGCACCCTGGGCATCATCACCGAGGCCACCCTTCGCCTGCACCCGGTGCC
>CANHJV010000236.1 GCA_947461225.1 Gemmatimonadota bacterium
ACTTCGATCCGACCCCCGTGATCACGCACCGCCTCCCACTCGAAGCGGTCGATGACGCGATGCACCTGATCAAGTCGGGCGACGCCGGCAAGATCATCTTCCAGCTGTAGACCGAGCTCCCCATGTCACTCAAGACTGAACTGCAGGCCGAGCTCGACGCCCTCAAGGCGGCCGGCACGTACAAGCGCCTCAACTACCTCGAGTCCCCGCAGGGCGCCCGCGTGCGGATGGAAGGGCGCGGCGAGGTGATCGTGCTGTCGTCCAACAACTACCTCGGCCTCGCCAACGAACCGGCGGTCGTTCAGGCCGGCATTCACGCGCTCGAACGATACGGCGCCGGTACGGCCTCGGTCCGCTTCATCTGCGGCACCTTCGCGCTGCATCGCGAGCTCGAAACCGCGCTCGCCCGATTCGTGGGCACCGAGGCGTCGCTGTCGTACGTGTCGGCGTGGAACGCCAACGAGGCGCTCACACCCACGATCACCCGCGAAGGGGACTTCGTCGTCTCCGACGCGCTCAACCATGCCTCGATCATCGACTCGGTGCGCTTGGCCAAGTCGATCACCAAGTGCACGACCGCGGTTTACACGCACAGCGACATGGACGACCTCCGCGAGAAGCTGCGCGGGGCGAAGGACGCCAAGCGGAAGATCATCTGGACCGACGGCGTGTTCTCGATGGAAGGCTCCATCGCCAAGCTCCCCGAGATCCTACAGATCGCCCGTGACCATGACGCCATCGTCGTGATGGACGATTCCCACGCCACCGGTGTGCTGGGCAAGACGGGACGCGGCACCGCCGAGCATTTCGGCGTCTTGGGCGAGGTCGACATCATTACCTCCACGCTGGGCAAGGCACTGGGCGGCGCGGCCGGCGGATTCATCGCTGGCCCGGCGGCGCTCTGTGACATGATGACGCAGCGCTCGCGGCCGCAGCTGTTCTCGAACGCGCTGCCGCCTACGGTCACCGCTAGCTCATTGGCCGCCGTGGAGTTTGCCGAAGCGCATCCCGAGCTGGTCACCAGGCTGCACGACAATGCGGCGTACTTCCGCGCCGCGATCCAGGAGGCGGGGTTCCATCCGCTCCCCGGCGAAACGCCCATCATTCCGATCATCGTGGGCGAGACCGCCTTGGCCATCAAGGTCAGCGAAATGCTGCTCGACCGCGGCGTGTTCGTGACCGGCTTCGGCTTCCCGGTGGTGCCGAAGGGGGAGGCGCGCGTGCGCTGTCAGGTGAGCGCGGCGCACAGTCGTGACGACCTTGATGCCGTGATTGCAGCGTTCAAGGAAGTGGGCAAGCTCGTCGGTCTGATTTCGTAATGCCCTAGGGCAGGGCCGAGGAGTTCGCGGGCCACCACTGCCGGATCCCGGTCATAAAACCGGGCCGGCAGTGGGGCACCGAACATCACCTTACCGCTTCTTTGCGGCCTTCTTGGCCGGAGCCTTGGCCGCCGCCTTCTTGGCGGCAGGAGCCGGAGCCTTCACCGCCGGCTTGGCGGCCTTGGCAGGGGCCTTGACGGCCTTGGGCGCGGGCTTCGCCGGTGCCTTGGCTGGAGCCTTAGCCACTGCCTTCTTCGCGGCAGGCGCGGGTGCCTTGGCGGGCGCGGCCTTGGCCGGAGCCGCCTTGGCCGGAGCCGCCTTGGCCGGAGCCGCCTTGGCCGGAGCCGCCTTGACCGGCGTCTCCTTTTTGGCCGCCGGCTTGCCACCACGACCACGAGTCGGAGCGGCCGAAGGTGCTGGAACCGCCGGCGCTTCGACCACGACCGGTGCGGCCGGGGCGATGACCGGGGCGACCGCCACCGGCGCTTCCACCGCCGGAGCGGCCGGAGCCACCGGCGCCGTCGTGCCGTTCGTTGCCGGAGCAACGGCTCCAACCGGACGGGCACCGACCACGCCGAACATCAGCAGGTCGGCTGGCGGGCCCGCCGGGGCACGTCCACGCGATCCACCGCGCGGGGCGACACCACGGGCGCCCATACCGCGCGGTGCCTGCGGCAGCAGCGCCGCGGCCGCCTTGGCCTCGGCCTTCTGCGCATCGTCCACCGTCTTGAGCTGCTCCACGATCGACGCCGCATCGGCGGCCCGCGCGACTTCGAAGTCGTTGCCACGACGACGGAGGTCGATCATGTTCGCGTCATGCGCGTCCTGCAGGATGCGCTCGAACATGCGCGCGCTCAACGACTCGCTATCGCGGCCGAGGAGTTCGAACGCCTTCGTGCGCGCCGCGCTGGCGCTCGTCGCATCATCGCCCTGCACCAGTGCTTCGACGGCACGACGCACGAGGTCGAAGGCCTCGCTGCGCGTGAGCCGTTCACCGCTGCTACCGATGTGCCCCGCCACCGCCGAACCAAAGGACGGCGTGGCCGCGACCGGGGCGACCGGGGCGACAAACACCGGCGCCACCACGGCCGGCGCGACCGCGTCGGCGAGGGGCGCCACCGCGCCATCGGCCGGCGCGACCGCGTCGGCTGCGACACGCGGCTCACGACCTTCGCGATCGCGGAACCGATCGCGGCCACGGCCACGGCGATTACGCCCACGACGCGCTTCCCGCTCGCCTTCGCTCGCGGCATTCGCCGTCGACTCGACACCCGGCACACCCGTCGCATCGGCATCCGCCGGCACGTCAACGGCGGCCACGTTGGCCAACGCGGTATCGGGCAGCGGCGCGAAGCCGGCCAACTCGGCCGCTTCGGCGGCATCATCGGCGGCATCATGCTCGGCGTCGGCGGCATCCTGCGCCGCGTCACGCACTTCGCCTTCGACCGGCGTGCGGTCGAACCGGTCGCGGCCACGGCCACGACGACCACGGCGACCACGACGTTCGTCACGCTCACGATCGCTCTCTTCACGGCGCGCTTCGGTCGGCGCGGCCGCACTCGGCGTCGACGCCGGTGCAATGCTGCCGTCGGGCGTGTCGATTTCCAGCTGGCCGCTGTCGAGCTTCGTGACCTTGAGCAAACCCTTGTGGGCCGCGTCCTGCACGAAGCGCGAGAACTTCGGCATGCCGAGATTTTTCTCGTCGAACGACGAGTCGATTTCCTGCATGACCTGCTTGAGACGGTCGGAGCGCATCACGTCGCCGTTGCGCTTCATGCGATTCACCGACTCGGTCACGAGCTCCCACGGATCCCAGCGGGTGGACTCGTCGTCGCCCGTCTTGGTGAGACCGGCGAGCGCGTTGTACGAGTAGTACTCGTCGCAGTTCATCACGAGCAGGTCGCTCGACGACTCGCGGATACCGACGCCGATCACGTACTTGCCGTATTCCTTGAGCTTGATGACCATGCTCGAGAAATCGGAGTCACCCGAGAGCAGCACGAAGGTGCCGATCTCGGGGCGCGTGAAGACGAGTTCCATCGCGTCGATGGCGAGCCGGATGTCGGTCGCGTTCTTCTTCGACGAGCCGTAGGCCGGCGCGAAGATCAGATCGATCGACGCTTCGGTGAGCGGCACGATGTACTGCGGATAGCGGCGCCAGTCGGCGTAGGCGCGGCGCACCGCGACCTTGCCCTTGACGATGTCCGACGAGAGGAGATTGTTGAGCTCTCCCTGCAGGTCGGAGCGGATGCCCATCGTGACGTTGTCAAAATCGATGAGCAGCGCCGCGTTCGGGGCGTGGGCCGGCGGCGCGGCATTCGGCGACGTCATCGGAGCGACGGCCTGCGGTCCACGATGGAACGGCGCGATGGTACGAGACGGTGCCGCACTGCGGGACCGGGTGTCATGTCGACTCATGTACTAGCCTGGATACAAAACGGAGTGATCGAGCGCGTTGCCGTGCAGCGCCGAGGCGCTCATCGAATTCGCACTCAGCGCGATTGCCCGCGCGAGTTCTCGCCGCCGCACTTTGCCACTTCCCGTCATGGGAAAGACATCGAAGAAGCGGACGAAATCGGGAACCTTGTCGGCGGCCATCGTTTGCTGGGCGAA
>CANHJV010000237.1 GCA_947461225.1 Gemmatimonadota bacterium
GACGTCGTCGTGGAGCAGGCGCTGATCGCGCTCTTCGCCGGCGGCAACTGCCTGCTGGTGGGCGTACCGGGGCTGGCGAAAACGCTGCTCATTTCCACGCTCGCCCGCGCGCTCGATCTCAAGTTCTCGCGCATCCAGTTCACCCCCGACCTCATGCCGAGCGACGTTACGGGCACCGACGTCATTCAGGACGACCCGGCCACCGGGCAGCGCCGTCTCGCCTTCATGCCAGGCCCGGTGTTCGCCAACGTGCTGCTGGCCGACGAGATCAACCGCACGCCGCCCAAAACGCAGGCCGCGCTGCTGGAAGCCATGCAGGAGCGGCGCGTGACCGTGCAGGGACGCACCTACGAGCTCGACAAGCCGTTCTTCGTGTTCGCCACGCAGAACCCGATCGAACTGGAAGGCACGTATCCGCTGCCGGAAGCGCAGCTCGATCGTTTCATGCTGGAAGTGATGCTCGACTACCTGCCCGAAGAAGACGAAGTGGCGGTGGTAAAGTCGACCACGTCGCTGCCGCCGGAAGCGGTGCAGTCGGTGGTGTCGAAGGAAGAGATCCTGGACTATCAGCGCGTGGTGCGTCGTTTGCCCATTGCCGACGCGGTCACGCGCTACGCCGTGAAGCTGGTGCGCACCACGCGCCCCGGCGAAGGCGCCCCCGACTACGTGAAGCAGTTCGTGTCGTACGGCGCCTCGGTGCGCGCGGCGCAGGCGCTGGTGTTGGGTGCCAAGGCGAGGGCGCTGCTGCAGGGGCGGGCCAGCGCCAGCTTCGACGACGTCCGGGCGCTGGCGCGACCGGTGCTGCGGCATCGCGTGCTGGTGAACTTCACGGCGCAGTCGGAGAAGGTGACCACCGATTCGCTCATCGGGCGTCTGCTCGAGAGCGTGCCGCTGCCCCGCTCGTCGCTCTGAGCCATTCGTGGCCACCGCTCCCGCCTCCTTTCTCGACCCCGCCATGCTGGCGCGCATCTCCGATCTCGCGCTGTTGGCGCGCGCGGTCGTGGACGGCTTCATGCACGGGCAGCACCGATCGTTGCGCAAAGGCTCCTCGCTGGATTTTGCCGAGCATCGCTCGTACCAGCCCGGCGACGACCTGCGCCGCATCGATTGGCGCGTGTACGGGCGCACCGACCGGTTCTACATCAAGGAGTACGACGCCGACACCAACGCCGGGGTGATCTTCGCGCTCGATGCGTCGGGCTCGATGGACTTCGGCAGCGGCGCGGTCACCAAGTTCGACTACGCGCGTTTTCTCGTGGCATCGCTGGCCTGGCTGTCGAAGTCGCAGGGCGATCGCATCGGGTTGGCCACGTTCAAGGAGGAGCTGGTCGATGTCGTGCCGCCCTCGGTGCGTCACCTGCAGCTGCTGTTGCACACACTGGCGCGCGCCAAGGCGGCGGGACCGAGCCGGCTGGTGCACTCCATCGGTCGTATCGGACATCTCACCACCCGCACCGGGATCGTGGTGCTGGTCACCGACTGTTACGAGCAGCCGGAAGCACTGGGCCGTGCCGTGGCGGCGCTCCGCATGGGCGGGCACGATGTGATCGTGTTTCACATCGTCGACCCGGCGGAGACGCAGTTGCCGGGTGACATGCCGGCCACCTTCGAAGACGCCGAGAGCGGCGCGCTGTTGCCGCTGCGTCCCAGCGACCTGCGCGACAAGTACACCACGTTGATCACCGCACACCACGCGGCGCTGCAGGAGCGCTTCACCAGCGCCGGCGCCGACTACGTGCGTCTCGACACGAGCGAGCCGCTCGACCGTGCCCTTCATGCGTACCTCGACGCGCGACTCTCGCGTAGTCGGGTCCGTTGACGATCGACTAACCGACTTCTTCGCGCATGGGCATCGGATTCCTCGTTCCCGCATTTCTAGCCGGACTCGCCGCACTGGCGATTCCGCTGCTGATGCATTTGCGGCATCGCGACAAGGACCGGCCGTTCCGGTTCCCCTCGCTGATGTTCCTCGAGCAGTTGCCCATCCGCACGTCGCAGCGGCAGCGCATCACCGACTGGCCGTTGCTGCTGTTGCGCGCCCTGGCGGTCGCGGCCTTGGTGTTCGCCTTCGCGCGTCCGGTGCTCACCAATCGCGCGGCCGCTGGTGGCGACACGCGCCGGCGGGCGGTGGTGCTGCTGATCGATCGCTCGCTCAGCATGGGGTACGACGGCGTATGGCCGCGGGCGCTCGATTCGGCGCGGGCCGTGGTGAACGCACTGGGTACCGGCGATCGCATTGGCGTGGTCGCCTACGACGACGCCTCCGAAGTGCTGCAGCGCATGAGCGACGACAAGTCGCAGGCGTTGGCGGCCATGTCCACGCTCAAGCCATTGTCGCGTGGCACGCGACTGGCGCCGGCGTTACGCACGGCGCGCCAGATGCTGCTCGATGCGCCCTTTGCGGCGGCCGAGATCATCGTGATTTCCGATTTGCAGCGGGCCGGCGCAGCGGGCATTGCGGGTATCGATCTGCCGGCCGGTGTAAAGCTGCGCAGCATTCCCGTGGGTGCGGCCACGCGCGCCAACAGCGCCGTGCGGGTGATCGAAGCACGACGTGTAGTAGAAGGATCGCGCTCGTTGCTCGCCGTGAAGGCGCGGGTGCAATCGCACGAACTGCCGGCAGCGCGCATGGTGAAGGCGCGCCTTACCGTGAATGGTCGCGATGCCGCCACCAGCGACGCGTCGTTGCAGCCCGATGGCGAAACGGTGGTGACGTTCACGCCGGTACCCGCCCCTGATGATGCCGTCGCGTTGCTGGTATCGCTCGAGTCCGACGCGCTGGTGGCCGACGACACGCTCCACGCCGTGGTGCCGCGCGATGACGCCGTGCGCGTGGCGCTGGTATCGCCCTCGGCGGGTGCGGCCAGCGAGGCGCTGTTCCTGGAGCGTGCGCTGGCCATCGGCGCGGCCCCGGTCATTCAGATCGACCGGCTGGCCTCGGCCCCGGTGAGCCGCGAAGCGTTGGCCCGTACGAGCCTGATCGTCTTCTGGGACATGTGGCCGTCGGCGTCGTCGGTGGCGGCGCTGCAGGAGTACATGGCCAAGGGTGGTGGCGTGGTGATCGCCGCCGGCTCGCGACTCGCGGCGCAGCGTGGCGACAACTTGCCGCTGTTGCCGGTGCGCATGAGCGGACTGGCCGACCGACTGGCCGATCGCGGCGGCACGCTGCGTGATGTGCGCATCGAGCATCCCCTGTTCACGCCGTTCCGCGAAGTGCCCGACGCCCTTAGCTCGGTGCGCTTTCTGCGTTATCCGCGCGTGGATGTGTCCGGCGCCGCAGATGTTTTGGCGCGTTTCGACGACGGACTCCCGGCCGTGCTCGAACAGCGCATCGGGGAAGGCCGGTTGGTGGTGCTCGCGGTGCCGCTCGATGTCCAGCGCAGCGACTTTCCGCTGCAGCCCGCCTTCCTGCCCTTCGTACGACAGCTCGTGCTGCACACGTCGGGTCGCGACGCCGTGCCGCTCTGGCGCTCCACCAGCGAGAGCTGGTCGCTGGCGCCGTCGGTGAACGATCCGGTCGTGCGCGCCCCCGATGGCACGCTGCTGCGGCCGCAGGCGGACTCCTTGGGCACTGCGGTGCCGTTGGCCGATGCCGGAGTGTACGAAGCATTTGCGGTGAGTGCGACCGGTGCCCCCGTGGGCCGGGTGGCGGCCAATGTGCCGGCCAGCGAATCGGAGCTCACCCCCATGGACACCACCGAACTGCTGCTCGGCGTGCGTGACGCCGAACCGGGCTCGATGGCATCGACCGCGCCGCCCACCACGGTGGAACTCGAACGTCGTCAGAATCC
>CANHJV010000238.1 GCA_947461225.1 Gemmatimonadota bacterium
CATCTCCGGACGCGGCGGCATCAGACCACCGTCATACCAGTACAGCTTGAGCGCGTCTCGCTTGCCGACCTTCGGGAAGTCATACTGCACCATCGTGGCCATCGGGTACGTGGCCGGATTCTGCGCGCCGCCGCCCCACGGCGAGGACGACGCCGCGATCGACGTGGGATAGGTGAGACCGAGCGACGTGAACGGCTGATCGATCAAGTGTGCACCCATGTCGCCGAGCGAGCCGACGCCGAAGTCGAGCCAGCCGCGCCACGCGAACGGATGGTATGCCGGGTGGTATGCGATCTCCGGCGCCGGGCCGAGGTACAGATCCCAGTCGAGTCCAGGCGGCATCGACGAATCGTTGGCCGCCATGGCGGCGCGCACCGCGTTGTCCACCGTGCCCATGTTCCACTGCGGGCGCGGATTCGGTGGCGTCGTGGGCGCCGGCGCATTGGCGGCGCGCGGACGCGGAATACCCTGCGCCCAGTAGCGCACCGGACGATCGGTCCACACGTGCACTTCACGGATCTTGCCCAGCACACCCGACTTGATGATCTCCGTAATGCGGTGCGAGCCTTCCATCGAGTGGCCCTGATTGCCCATCTGCGTGGCCAGCTTCGGGTTGGCCAAGGCCGCCTTCTGCAGCAGGCGCACCTCGTGTACCGAATACGCGAGCGGCTTCTGGACATACACGTGCTTGCCGAGCGACATCGCGGCCAGGGCGATGGTGGCATGCAGGTGATCGGGCGTGGCAATCAGCACCGCGTCGATGTCCTTCTGCTTCTCGAGCATCTGCCGAAAATCCGTGTACTTCGTGGCGTTCTTATACGCCTCGCCAAGTTGCACATTCTGCGCCGACGGCTCGCCGGTGCGCGGCTTGAGCCGCGCGTCGAGGGAGCGCTCCACATACGCGAAGTCCACATCGCACACGGCGACGATGTTCTCGGTGAGCATCTGCGACATGTTGCTCATGCCCATGCCACCGATGCCAACGCACGCGATGTTGAGCTTAGCGCTGGGGGCGCGATAGCCGGGGCCACCGAGCACGGCGCGCGGCACAATCATCGCGCCGAAGGCGAGCGTGGCGCTGTCGGACACGAAGTCACGACGGGAGTAGGGATTCGACATGGGAGGCGGTGGAGAGTCGTACGGGAGTACACCGAGATCGATCAGGTCGTCGTTGCTGGAATCATGATATATCCCTCGCGCCAGCTTCCGTCGAGGCGGAACGGCGGCGCACCGGCCAATTGCACCCGCTCGGCATAACCGGCCGCCCACCACGCGCCGGCAATCCCACCCACGGTGGCCTGCAGCTGATCATGGGTGCGCACCTGCTCGAGGGTGATGCCGGTGCGGCCCTGCAACCTGGCGGCGGCGTCCTGCACATCGGCCACCGAGGCGCGTCCTTTGGCCATCAACGGTGAGAGCCCCAGAGCTCGCCAGCCGGCGGTGGGAAAACTCTCCGTCACCACGCGGGCCTGTGGTGGCGCCGCGGGATCTCCCGGCAGCGCCCAGTCGGTGCCCCCCAACAAGGCCTCGAAGAGGGCGATCGAGAAGGTGGTGAAGCCCAGATAGGTGCGCGGCTTCACGACATCGGGCGGCAATCCGGTCTTGCCGGGCGCGCGCACCGCCCGCTCGCTGAGACGACAATGGGGCGAGTCGGTGGACGGCGAGCGCCAGCCCAACGGGCCGTCAATGCAGAGACAGCGCACGTCGTGCGCCTCGACCATCTCGCGCAGCCAGCTGGCCAGCGCCCCGACGGACGGGCGTCCGCTCAGCGGCACGTCGAACGCCCGCGCCGACAGCGATTCCTGAGGCCCGTTGCCGTCGCAGGTTACCAGGGCCACCCCGATGTCACGGTAATCCACGTACGCGAGATCGACCGATAGGGCGACCCCGCGCTGGTGCCCGGTGCTCAGTGAGGCCGTCAGAAGCGCAGCATCCGCGCCGGCGTCACCTTGGATGGATCACCAACGTACGCCCACCGCACCCGGTTCATATACGTGCGGGCGGCTTGCTGAATCTGTGCAGGTGTGACCGCGCGCAGCTCGTCCACGAATTGCGCGGCACGACGGAAATCGCCCTGATACAACTCAGCACGCGCCAGCATGTTCGCCTGGTCGGCGTTCGTTTCGTTGTCGAGGAAGTACGTGACGATGAACTGCTGCACCAGCCGATCGAGACCATCGTTGGTGATCGTGCCCTCACGCAGCGACGCGATCTGCTGCTGCATGATCGTGAGCACTTCATCGGGCTGCGTCGTGGTGACGTACAACCCACCCAGCGAGAACGCACGCTCCACGAACGGCGCATTCACCGAGTAGGTGAGATTGCGACGGCCGCGCACTTCCGCGAACAACCGGCCACTGAGCACCGCACAGGCGAGTCGCAGCGCGGGATAATCCTTGCTGGTGGCCTTCGGCCCGTGAAAGTAGCCCTGCAGATAGTTCGTCGGCAGCGTCCGCTTCTCCACCACATACGCGCTCGGCAATTCCGCCGGCGGATCGGGCAGCGTCCACACGTAATTGCCCTTCGGCATCCGTCCCAGCGTCTCGCGCACCAGCTTCTCCACCTTGGTGCGCGACACATTGCCCACCACCACCAGCATCATCCGCGACGTCACGAACTGCGATGCGTGATACGACTTGAGCGCAGACGTATTGGTCGAGGTCAACGACTCCTCGGTGCCCGTGGGGTCGAGCGCATACGGATGGCCGGAGAACGCGATGCTGTCGGCGAGATAGTCGAGCAACGCGTCAGGGCTATCCTTGCGCTGACGAGTCGCGGTGACAAACTGCTCGCGCACCAGTTCCACCTCGGCCGGATCGAGCCGCGGCGCCATGACCCGATCGGCGAGAATGGCCCACGTGCTATCGAGGCCGGTGGTGGTGGCGCGCAAGCTGATCGTGGTCCAATCGGCATTCGCCCCCACGCCGATGGCGCTACCCAACTGCGCCATCTTCGTGCGCAGCACATCGCGCGGGTACTTCGCCGTCCCCCGTTCGCTCGCCTCGAGCAGCAGCGTCTCGATGCCCTGCGTGCGCGCCGTGAGCTGACGCGTGCCACCCAACAGATACAGGTTGGCCGCCACCACGTTGTTGGCACTGACACGACGCAGAATCACCGGAATGCCCGCCACATCGAACTTCGACGTGAGCGTATCGGTCGGCGACGTGATCGCCGGCGAGAGCTCCACGGGCTTACTCGGCGCCGCCTTGGCTGGCGCTTTTGCGACGGGCTTTTTCACCGTCGGCTGCCCCGCCAGCGCTCCCGCCGAGCACACCATCATCGCCGCCAGCACGACTCCGTACCCCATACCCCTTACTCCATACTGTTTGTTCACGGCCGCACCACCGGACGCAGCGTCGGCGTCAGCAATTCCTTTTCCATCAGGCCGATCGAACGGCGCGCTTCGCTGGAGAGCAACACACTCGTCACGCGTGGCTTGCCCGCGATGTACGTGGTGGTGTAGCGCCGGAGATCAGTGATGCGCTGCTGGGCCATGGTGTCCGTGTAACCGATGAAATAGTCGAGGTTGGAGACGCTCCACCAGAACCCGATGGTGTGTGCGATCTCCGAGGCTTTTTCGATGCCGAAGGCACTTGACACGGTACGCTGCGCTTTCACCGCCTCGAGTTCGCGCGTCGTGACGTAGGTGGGATCGGTGAAGCGGGCAATCTCACGCTCCAACGCCGCCATCGCCGCGCGATACTTATCGGGCGTGGTCTGGCCACTAATCGAAATCGGGCCGGTTTGATTCAACGTGTAGTAGTTCACACCGACGCCCTGCCA
>CANHJV010000239.1 GCA_947461225.1 Gemmatimonadota bacterium
ACGCGGTGTAGCCGCGGGCTTCCCACGTGGCGCGCAATCCACCCGACGGGAAGCTCGACGCATCGGGCTCGGACTGAATGAGCTGCTCACCGGTGAACGTCTCGATGGGAAGCTTGTTCTCGTCGAAGTTCAGGAAGGCGTCATGCTTCTCGGCCGTGAGGCCGGTCTGCGGCTGGAACCAGTGCGTGAAGTGCGTGACGCCGCGCGACATCGCCCATTCCTTAATGACCTGCGCGACGACGGGCGCAATCTCGGAATCGAGCTTTTTGCCGAGGCGGATGGACGCCGCGAGCTTCTTGTAGATGTCCTTGGGGAGCTTGGCGCGCATCTGGCGCAGCCCGAACGTGTTCATGCCGAACCAGACGCTGGTCGGCTGCAGAATGCCGTTCTCTTCCGGGCGGACGGTGATGCGAACCGGGCGCTGGGTAACTTCGCGCATGGCAGCGACGCGCGAGCCGTTCATGGAGGACATGGCGATGTGTTGGTAAGGTGGTAAGCGGAACGCCGGCCGAGAAATCGCTGACTGTACCGCGATTTGTGCAGAAGTTGCAGAAATATGTCAGCATCCTGCCCGATATCCAACCGCATTTGACAGTTTTGCACTGAGCTATTTGCTGAATATGCGGAAATGACGGTACAGTACGCTAAAACTGGACAGTTTTACGAACAAATGCCGAAGACAAAACGACTCTCTGCGTGTTCTGCGCTCTCTGCCCCTCTGCGTGATCGGTTCTCGTGCGGCCCGACGCGGAGGACCTGATCACGCGGAGGGGCAGAGCACGCAGGGAGCGCCGCGGGTTTGGCGATGTCACGGTCGAGGGGGTACACTGGGGCATGCCAACAGCATTCTTGATGACACGGGCGCGACGGGGGTCGGTGCTGTTCGGGGTGGTCGCCCTGGCCGCCTGCAGTGGCGGCGACGCCCCGAAGATCGATTCGGCGGCCAGCAAACCCGCGGTCGCGGTCATGCCGCGGCCGGCTACGCCCAGCGATTCGGCCTGTCCGCGCGACGGCTCCTGGAAGCGGTGCGCCCTCGAGGATCGCGTGGTGAAATCCGGGCTGGCGTTCAAGCCGGCCGGCGACTCGATGACGGTCGCGTATCTGAGCGTGCCCGGGGTGCGCTACAAGATCGGACTGACGGCGTCGATGGTCGCCTTTTTCTACGCCGACACGGTCGCCGCCGAAAAGGACGTGACGGCGCTGGACCGGTTCCGGCTGACCCCGCGTGGCGACACGATCGGGGCGTGGAAGTCAGTGCCGAGCGATGTGATCTGGTCGGGGAATCTGGTGGCGGTGCTGTTCGACGCCTCGGCCACGCAGATCGAGCGCATCCGCCTGACCATCACCGCCGGAGCGCCGCAGCCCCTGAGCGACGCGGCGAAGGCGGCGAAAGCGGCGGCGGACACGCAGACGGTGCAGAAGCTGCCGCCAATGCCGGCGCGCTAGCGCGTCTGCCCGTCGAGGGCGGCGCCAAGTGCTTCGGCGGTCCAGGTGATGGCGTTGGTGTAGAAATCGCCGACCTTGGTCGGGTCGATGCCCAGCTCTTTGGCGATTTCCGAGGCGTTCTCGAACAGGCCGAGTTCGTACGATTCGGCGAAGTTGATCGCGTCGGCGTAAGGGCCGGTGCGGTCGAGGAGCGCTTCGTTGGCCTCGTCGCTGAGCACGACCCGCGAGAGAATCTCGGGGAGCGGCATCCGGAAGACCGCGTCGAGCAGCGAGAAGAGGCCCACGAGGAACAACGTGCCGCCGTCGCGAGGACCGCCGGCCAGCTGCTCAAGGAGGCGGCCGCGCTCAACGGCCTGACGCACCAGTTCCTGATCCACGCCATTCGAGGAGCGGCGAGCGGCGGCCACCGCGACGGCCAGCCAACGGAGGAAGGCCGTGCGGCCAATGAGGCGAAGCGCCTGGCCGATCGAGCTGACGCCGCGCATGCCGATGGCGGCAGAGTTCACGAGGCGAAGCAACTGGAACGTCAGCACCGGATCGGTCGAAATGACGTCTTCGAGCTGGCGGTCGTTGATTTTCTGATCGCGGGCCATGCCCATGAGCCGCATCGCGGCCACCGTGGACTGCGGCATATTGGCCGACGGCAGCGGCTCCGGGCGGCTGAAGAACGTACCCTGGAACGCATCAAAGCCGAGGCCGAGGACGACCTCATATTGGGCGAGCTCGTCGATGTCGGTCGCGATCAACTTGGGGGCGTGCTTGCCGAATCCCTGCGTGATTCGGTCGCAGATCTGGCCGATCGTGACGGCGTGTTCGCTGCGGATCCCGACGCGCACCCACGTGACGTACGGCAGGAGCGCTTCCGATGGGCCGGCAATCTCGCCAACATCGTCCAGTGCGAGCAGGCCACCGTGCGCGCGATAGCGGGCGACCGCGTCGGTCACCGCGTCGTCGGCCTCGAGGTCGGTGGGGAGCATGACAATCGCGGAGCCGGGCTCGGCGACGTGAAACGCGTCCTCCACGAGCTGCGTACGCGTGCACGACACGAAGGCCGGCATACGGTTGCGCACCAGGTCGAACGTGCCGCTCAGAAAGCTCTCGGCGAACCCGTTTTCCCCGGTCTCCGTCTCCTTGAAGCGGATTTCGTACCCGAGCAGGGCGCCGGTCGAACCGAAAATGGGCTGGCGAACGAGGCAGAAGTCGGACATTGGGCTGGGAAGAACGCGAAACAGGGGTGGCGCAGACGACGTCGTCGTAGCGACTCTAAGACGATTCAACTGCTCGCGCGGTACTCTTTCGGGCTTCGGGCCCGATATCCGTTCCTGTCATTTTGCTTCGGTCAGACATGAGTATTACCACGCTCGACGGTAGCCTTCACCGCGGCTGCGGTGGCCGGTACGCCCTTCAGACGGAAACGGTCACCATGCGCATCAGCGGCATGGCGGCCGAGGTCACGCGCGAGTTCTATCGGTGCGAGAAGTGCGGGCACGAGAACCGGACCATCGATCAGCGCGACGTGGCGGAGAAGTCGGCGACCGAGCAGATCCGGGTCGCCCACGATCTGCTGGCGCCGAAAGCGATCCGGCAGCTGCGGGAATCGCTGGGGCTCACGATCCCGCAGTTTGCCGAGCTGTGCTACGGCACGCCGAAGGGCATCGTGGAAGGGTGGGAGAAAGGGAAGTACCTGCAGAATCGCGACGCCGATGCGTTGATTCGCGGCCTGCTCGATCGCGAGACGCTGGAGAAGCGGGCGGCGAAAGCCGGCGTGACGTTGCCGGTGATCGTTGACCCCACTGCCGTGGCCAACGCGACGGCTGTGGCTGACGCGGCTGACGCGTCGCTCACGCCCGCCGTCTGAACCCGAGGACGTTCCCATCGCGCTGATCATCACCCACGAGCTGACGCGTCGCTTCGGCGACGTGACGGCGCTCGATGGCCTCACCGTGTCCATCGAGCCGGGGATTACCGGCTTGGTGGGGTCGAACGGGGCCGGCAAGAGCACGTTGGTGAAAATTCTGCTGGGCCTGCTCGAGCCATCGAGTGGTTCGGCGCAGGTGATGGGGCATGATGTCGAGCGCGAGAGCGGCGCGATCCGCGCGCTGGTGGGCTACATGCCCGAACACGATTGTCTGCCGCCAGAAATGACGGCCGCCGAGTTCGTGTCCTTCATGGCCCGTTGTTCGGGACTGCCGGCCACGGCGGCCCGCGAACGGGCCGCGGAAGTGCTGCGCCATGTGGGGCTGTTCGAGGAGCGCTACCGGCCCATGCGTGGCTACTCCACCGGTATGGCGCAGCGCGTGAAGCTGGCGCAGGCGCTGGTGCACGA
>CANHJV010000240.1 GCA_947461225.1 Gemmatimonadota bacterium
ACTACATCTACGAAGGCGCCAGCCCCGCCGCCGCGCTGCGCGCGCACCACGGCCTCGAGATCCGCACCCTCGACGACTACCGCCGTCGCTACGCCCAGTACAAGAGCGACGCGCATCTGCAGGCGGCGCACGCGCGCTGCCCGTGGCTGGTCACGTGGGACGATCACGAAGTGGACAACAATTACGCCGGACTCACCGGCGAGAACGTGATGGAATCGACGGAGCAGATGCACACGCGTCGCGCCGCCGCCTATCAGGCGTGGTGGGAACACCAGCCGGTGCGCGTCCCGCGCGCGGCGTCGTGGGCCGACCTCTCCATCACGCGCACCATCAACTGGGGCGCGATGGCGCGGTTCTGGATGCTCGACACGCGGCAGTACCGCGACGACCAGGTGTGCGAGGATCGCCCGCTGCAGGGGTGCGCGCCGTGGACCGACCCCCGTCGCACGATGCTCGGTGCCGCCCAGGAGAAGTGGCTCGTGGACGGGCTCGGCGCCTCGTCGGCGCACTGGCAGGTGCTGGCCAATCAGGTCATGATGGCCCCCTTCGATTCGGCCCCGGGCGATACGGTCCAAGTGGCGCCGGACATGTGGGGCGGCTATCCCGTGGCCCGCGACCGGCTGCTCAACGAAGTGGCCAAGCGCGCCCCCAACCGCACCATCACGATCACTGGCGACATTCACTCGAATTGGGTGAACGAACTGCGCAGCGACTACACGCGCCCCGACCGCCCCACCGTGGGCGCCGAATTCGCCTGCACCAGCATTTCGTCGGGTGGGGACGGGGCCGACGTGAGCCCGGAGCGTCTGGCCACCATGCAGCGCGAGAATCCGCACCTGCGGTGGTATCAGAACCGCCGGGGCTACGTGCGCTGCCGCGTCACCGACGACGCCTGGACGGTGGACCATCGGAACGTGCCGTTCGTGTCCAAGCCCGACGCCCCCATCGAGACGGCGGCCAGCTGGCGGGTGGAGCACGGCAAGCCGGGGATTGTCAAAACCCGGTAGTCAGTGATCAGAATTCTGGCGTCTGACTGGGTATAGTGGTCGGAGTTCAGCAACGACAGTCCACAGTCCGTGAGCGTTTGATGGTGTGGGCCGCGCGGGACGTGGTGCTCGACGCGAGCGCGCCCCGGCACCATCGTATGCTCGACACTGAGCACTGTCGTTGCTGAACGCTGACCACTATACCCAGTCTGATCCCTGAGCCTGACCGTCAGTACTCTGCGTACTGATCCGTACTCCGCGGCGCCGTTGGCCTCAACGCGACGTGCAGTGCCTGGGGCCATTCCGCGGTAGTTTACGCACATGACTTTCTCCCGCCGATTCCTCATGGCGCTGCTCAGCGGCGCCTCGTTGCTCTCCACCGCCTGTGCCACTGGTGGTGCGCGGGCCGGCGTACCGACGGGTGCGGCGGCCGCGGCCCTGCGCGTGTATGACAGCAAGGCCAAGCGTTTCATCCCGTTCACGCAGCTGGCCGAGGCCGCGGCAAAGGCCGACCTCGTGTTTTTCGGCGAGCAACACGACGATCCCGCCACGCATGCGAGCGAACTCGCGGTGCTCGCGGCCCTCGGTGAGCGGCGGCCCGGCGTCGTGGTCACGCTCGAAATGTTCGAGCGCGACGTGCAGCCGCTGGTGGATCAGTATCTGGCGGGCACGATTTCCGAAGCGAATTTCCTGGCCGGATCACGACCGTGGGATCGCTACACCACCGACTATCGCGCGCTGGTGGAATTGGCGCGCGTGCGCGGCTGGCCGGTCGTAGCCGCCAATGTCCCGCGCCGGCTGGCGAGTGCGGTGAGCCGCCGTGGCCTCGCGCTACTGGACACGCTCAACGCGGCCGACCGTCGCTTCATGGCGCAGGAGAACCTCTGCCCGAAGGACGCCTACTACACGAAGTTCGCCGAAACGATGACGGGACACAGCGCCGGCGACGGACCGCCCACGGCGGCGGATGCGGCGGCGATGGCGCAGATGACCGACAAGTTCTATGAAGCGCAGTGTGTGAAGGACGAAGCGATGGGCGAAGCCATCGTGAACGCCTGGCGCGCGGCGCCCAAGGGCGCGGTCGTCTTTCAGGTGGACGGCGCCTTTCACAGCGATGCGGGACTCGGCACCGTCGCACGGGCCCGTCGTCGCGCCCCGGAAGCGAAGACCGTCGTGCTCAGCGCGGTGCCGATCGCCGACTTGTCGAAGGCGAACGGCAAGGAGCACGCCGCGAAGGGCGACTACATCCTGTTCACGCGCGCCCCGAAGTAACGGGAGCGCGCGCGTTCGCTTACGCCGCGCTGTAGCCGCGATCGACCAAGAACGCGCGCACCTTCTCCGGGTTCCGTTCCACTTCCACGGAGCCCGGACGCAGTCCGGTGCGAATGAGCACACCGCTGCCGTCGCTGGCGGCGATCACGAAGGCATCGGTGGTCACACACACTACCTCGGCCGTGTCGGTGAGCTGCCCCGGGTGCCCCGAAAAGTACATCACCGAGTTATCCGTCAGCCCCTCGGCCCGCACCGCCCCGGCCGGCTCGCTCCACGTGACACCGGTGAAGAGCACGATGTCGTTGTTGCCATGGGCGAACGCGTCGATCGGCACGCCGTACATGCCGTCGGCGCTCTGGACTTCGGCTTCCAACCGATACGCGTCGAACAGCGATTCGACGTCGGCCGTGTCGCTCTGAATACGGACCGCGCGCTGATCCTGCAGCACGACGGTGATGGAATGCTCGGCCACGATCATGCCGCGCCACGCGCCGCGCAATTGGCGGAGCGCCTCAACAGACTCGGGAGTGGCTTGAAAACGATACTCGCGCACAAGATCCTCAGGGTGTAGTCGACCCTGAAATCTCGCTATTGCGCGCGTTGCAGCACATAGGCACGACGAAAGGTGAATGCGCCACCGATCGGCCGGGCCTCTTGGATGAGCCGGATCTCGGCCGGCGACAGTTCGAGAGTTTCGCGAATCATCGTGGGCGCGTCGCCGTTGTGGTCCTCTCCTTCCAGCACGAGGCGCAGCACTTCGCCGTTCCGTCCACCTTCACGACTGCGCACGGCGAAGGTTTGCGGTGTCGTTGCCCCCGCATCGCCCCACCTGGCGTCGGTCATCGCGTGATCGACGTGCAGATGGTCTACGTGCGGCAGCGATGTCCCCGAGGCGTCGGCGCTGTAGCGTAACTCGAGGCCATCTTGGTCGGGCGCGGGCAGCACCTGCAGCGCCGCCGGTCGGGTCACACGCCCCCCCGTGCCAAGGCCATCGGCCACCTCGAGCGTGCCCTTCCACGTGCCCACGAAATTCACGTACAGCTGGTCGCGCGCCGGCGCCTTCGACGTTGGCGTGGGGCGCACACAGGCATGGACCAGTGCCGCCGCGGCGATCGTCATCACCGCCGATACGAGAGTGCGCAGGCTGGGCAGCATGAGAGTGGGTAGGCGTGTGAGCATCGACTCCAGTAAGACACCACGAACACGTCAGAGGGTTCCCGCCTTAGGTAAACGGGGTGGGACGAATCCGAAAGGACGCGCCCCACCCCGTACTCCGTACTCCTTACTCCTTACTCCTTACTGCTTACGCTCTTCGTCCTCGTCGGGGCCGAACGGCGAACCACCGCCCATCGCGCCCTTGTTCTCGACGCGCAGCTTGCCCTTCACGATCGTCGTGCCGACCTGCAGCACGATGCCGTAGTCGCCGGTGTCAGCGGTGCCGCCACCGCCGAACCCGCCGAATCC
>CANHJV010000241.1 GCA_947461225.1 Gemmatimonadota bacterium
ACGGCCTGCGTGTCGCCGTTGTTGCGCTTCCGGATGAAGACGCTGGGCAGGTATTTCACCGCGTCGGGCGTATCCATGAGATTGATCGTTTCTTCGACACGCTTGGCGGTGACGCTGGCGCTCACCGGCATCGTGAGGCGGGTGAGTGCAGGGCGCGTGTCACGATTGGCGGTTACGCGGAGGCCGCCGAGGGTGGTCACGGTGTCGCGGCCGGTGGAGTCCTTGCCTACGGGCTTGGGCGGCTGGGTCTGCGCACGGGCGGTGCCGGCGACCAGGAGGGCGCTGAGCAGGGTAACGAGCTTCATCATCGGGATCAGGAGAAGGGCACGTGCACTCTCCCCGCGCTCGGACCATCACCGCGACACGCCAAGGGCGATCGCGGTGCGGGAGCCGTCGGGAACAATGCGAGAGGGCGACCCACGCGGACGGACCCCGGGGGATCAGTCGCGCAGCGTCGAATTCGGTAGGGACGAACGGGTACGGCGGGCCGGGGGAGGCCCTACGCGAGTACCCGCGCCGGCGGACCGTTCGCGAACGGCAGCGCGTGCGCCGGTCGCAGCGGAATGCGCGAGAGGACGACGGCAGCGGCCACGTTCGCCTGAAGCGAGAGGTGCTCCGCCATCGTGCTGTCGACGTGCGGGACCACGGCTGCGGTCATCGTGGAGCACTGGCCGAGGCAGGTGCAGCACGCATGCCCGTCGTGCTCGGGGTCGGCGGTCTGCACGGCGGGTGCCGCCGCCGACGGCTCGCTGCTCGCCGCCGGGGCCGCGTGCTCATGGTGCGCCGCGTCCGTCGCCTCGTGCACGGGCGCCGCCGTGTTGACGGTCATCCCGGAATGCATGGCACACGCAAATAATCCGGCTGGCTCGACGAGCGCAGTCGAGAACCAGACCGCCCACAGGCTGATCAGGACCCGGTACCAGAGGGGACGCCGCATACCCGTGAACGGTACTTCACGCCGACAGGCTGCGGAAGAGCGGTCCCGATTGCCCGGCGTGCGCCGGCTGGCGAGACTTCGGCCATGCGTGGCACACCCGGCAGTCCGTTCCTGACGCACCTCGAATTACGCGAGGAACGCGTGAAGCCCGGTGTGCATCCGTTCGACATTCCCCTGCTGCAGCACAGCCTCTCGGTCGAGTTCACGACGCCGGTGACGTTCCTGGTCGGCGAGAACGGCTCGGGGAAGTCCACGCTGCTCGAGGCGCTGGCCTGGAGCGTGGGATTCGGCGCCCACGGCGGCAATCGCGATCATCAGTTCGCCGAGGACGCCGACGGCGCTGAATTGGGCCGGGCGCTGCGACTGGGATGGAGTCAGCGCGCGACCGAAGGGTTCTTCATGCGGGCCGAGACGTTTTTCAACTTCGCGACCACGCTCGAATCGCTCGACAGCAACTTTGCGCGCTACGGCGGCGAATCGCTGCACCGCCAGTCGCACGGGGAAGCGTTCCTCTCGTTGTTTGAGCATCGCTTCGAGGACGGCCTGTTCCTGCTCGATGAACCGGAGGCGGCGCTGTCGCCGCAACGGCAGCTGGCCTTCCTGCAGATTCTGCATCGACTCACGGCGACGCGCGCAGCACAGTTGGTGATCGCCACGCATTCGCCGATGCTCTTGGCGTTTCCGGGTGCGACGGTGTTCAGTCTCGATGGTGGTGAGGTCGAGCCGGTCGACTATCGCGATACCGATCACTTCCGGCTCACACGGGATTTTCTGGCGGCGCCGGAACGGTTCTTCCGACATCTGTTCGAGGAATAGGGGCGAGCTGCGCCAGCCCGACCTTTGCCTCGTGCTCCAGCCGGGATCGTCACCGGGCTGTAGTTTAGCCCCATGACCGATCTCTCTCGTCGTGACCTGCTGGCAGGCGCCGCCGGATTCCTCGGCGGTGCCGCCCTCGCTGGACTCCCGCTCGCCGCCGATGGACAGGGCGGCGCCCCTACGATTGCCCCGGCGCCGCCGGTGCCGCCCGCCCCGCGCCCGGTGGCCCCCCTCGACGCCACCAAAATGCCCGGTGCGCCTACGGCGGCGCTGGGAGCGCGATCGGAGTACTTCGCCCCCACGCGCATCCCCAACGGCACACCGGTGGGCAGTTCGCGCACGCCGCTGCAGGATCTCACCGGCACCATCACGCCGAGCGATCTGCACTTCGAGCGACACCACGCCGGCATTCCCACGCTCGACCCCGAGCGGCATACGCTCACCATTCATGGGCTGGTGGATCGTCCGATGTCGTTCACGGTCGATGACATCAAGCGATTTCCGCAGATCACCCGCACCTACTTCATCGAGTGCTCGGGTAACGGCGGCGCCGGCTATCGCGACCCGAAGCCGGACACCACGCCGCAACCGCTTGCCGGCCTGTTCAGCACGTCGGAGTGGACCGGTGTCCCGTTGGCCACGCTCTTTCACGAAGTGGGCGTAAAGCCCGACGCCACGTGGTTTCTCGCCGAAGGTGGCGACGCGTGCAAGCTGGCCCGCTCCATTCCGATCGCGAAAGCCTGGGATGATGCGATGATCGTGTGGGCGCAGAACGGCGAGCCGCTGCGTCCGGCGCAGGGCTACCCGATGCGGTTGCTGCTCCCCGGGTTCGAGGGAAACAGCAACGTGAAGTGGCTCCGTCGTCTCGAGCTGGGCACGAAGCCGTGGATGACGCGCTGGGAAACGTCGAAGTACACCGACCCGATGCCCGATGGCACGGCGCGTATTTTCACCTTCGAGATCGACGCCAAGTCGGTGATCACCTCGCCCTGCTATCCCAACACCATCCCGTCGCACGGATGGCGCAGTGTGAACGGACTCGCCTGGAGCGGTCGCGGTCGCATTACGCGAGTAGAAGTGAGTGTGGACGGCGGCACCACGTGGCACGACGCTGAACTGCTGAACACGCCACAGCCCAAGTCGACGGTGCGCTTCCAGTACATGTGGAATTGGCAGGGCAGCGAGGCAACGCTCCTGAGTCGCGCCACCGACAGTGCCGGCTACGTACAGCCCACGCGCACCGCGATGATCGCCGAGCGTGGCGAGTACACCGACTATCACTACAATCAGATCATCGGCTGGAAGGTCGATCGCAGCGGTGCCGTCACCTTCCACGGAGAGACCTGATCATGCGTATTGCAGCAGCACTGATGACAGTGGCCTGTCTTGCGGCCTGTGGCGGTGGCGCGAAGGCGACCGCTGATGCCACGAATACGTCGTTCGCGTCATACGACGCCGGCGCGGTACCGGGCGGGCCGGGCGCCAAAGCGTCGTACGGGCTGGGCCATGCCGCCGCCGATTCGGCCATTGCGGCGATGAATCAGGACATCGGTCAGGATGGCATCGAGCTTCCCCCGGGCAGCGGCACGGTGGCGCGTGGTGTCGTGGTGTACGCGGCACAATGTTCGCAGTGTCATGGAGCGAAGGGCGAGGGACTGCCAACCTTTCCCAAGCTGGTGGGCCGCGATTCTGCCGGGGCGCCCACGCCGGAGTTCCAGTTCGCCACGACGAACAAGACCAAGACGATCGGCAACTACTGGCCGCATGCGACAACCGTGTTCGACTACATCAAACGGGCGATGCCGTTCGCCGCACCGGGCTCGATGACTGACGACGACGTGTACGCGGTGACCGCGTACTTGCTGTCGGCCAACGCCATCATTCCCGATACGACGACGCTCAATGCCGCCACGCTCCGGGCGGTCCGCATGCCGGCGCGCGATCACTTTGTGCCGGACAA
>CANHJV010000242.1 GCA_947461225.1 Gemmatimonadota bacterium
CCGACAGCTTGGCCAGATACGGCACGTTGTTCATGGAGTCGCCGCACGCGTCGATGGCGACCACCAGCAGGTGCCACGTGCCGCCCACAGCCTTCGCCCGCGCCACCAGCGCGTCGTCTACCCGCGCGCTGTCGGCCATTTTGAGCCACCCCTCGCGGCGCGCCTTGGCGGCCGCGAGAAAATCCGGGAAGCTCTGTCCGCTGCCGAACAACGTGAGCAGCGTGCTGTCCTGCATCGCCGCGCAGCCCGCGCGTGAGGAGGCGGCACGCGCCGGGGTGGCCGCCACGGCCACGAGAGCCGCCGAGAGGCCGGCGATGACGCCGGCGCGCAGTCGCGTAGAGGACATCATGGGCGGTCCGGGGAGCGGGAGTCGGGAAAACGGGGCTTCGTACGCCCGTGTGCGTCGGCCATTTTGCGTCCGATGCCACGGTAAAAGGCGGCATCGAGCGGCTTCTCGTCGGCTTCAAGCGACAACGCACATCGCTCAATCGCATAGAGGAGGTTGCCAAGATAGAGCTCGGCAACCTCCCCGACCGTCTCCTCAGGCATGCGCAACGGCAGCCTGCTCGCCCGTGGTGCCAAGACTGCCGGTGCCGTGCACGTGCAGCACCTGGACCACGATGGCCGTGATGTTGTCGAGCCCACCGCGGCGATTCGCTTCGGTGATCATCGCGTCGACCATCCGACCGGGCGTCTGCTTGGACTCGAGAATCTTCTTGAGCTGCGGATCCTCGACCATGCCAGTGAGACCGTCCGACGCCACGAGGTACAGATCGCCGACCTGGATTTCTCCGTCCAACACGTCGGCTTCGACCGCGGCGTTGGCGCCGACGCAACGGGTGATCACGTTGCTATACGGGTGATAGCGCGCCTGCTCCGGCGTCAGAAAGCCGGCATCGACCTGCTCCTGCACGTAGGAGTGGTCCTTGGTGAGCTGGCGCAGGGTGCCGTCGCGCAGGAGATAGACGCGCGAATCACCGATGTGGCCGATGATCCAACGTCCCCGTCCGATCATGATGCAGGAGGCGGTCGTGCCCATCCCCTGCTTGTCGGCTTCCTGGATGGTGCGCTCGTAGATCGCCCGATTGGCGGCCCGGAGGGCATCACCCATCCGAGAGAGCGGCGGGTTGCCCGTCAGGTCGCGGACATCGGTGAGGTCGCGCGCAACGATCTGCACTGCCATCTCACTGGCCACTTCGCCGGCGGCGTGACCTCCCATGCCATCCGCAACGATAAAGAGCCCTCGCTCCTGATCGGCGTCCGCATAAAGGCTGTCTTCGTTGCCTGCCCGAATGCGCCCAACATCTGTGCCGGCGGCGACGGATAGCTGCACGTGGATAGGAAGAGGTCTGACCGAGGATGACGACTGGAACGTGGAGCAGAGAAGCGAAGCTACCCGGGAGTTGCGTCGGTTGGCAAGCGCGTCGCCGAGCCCGCCGACAGATCAGCCGACAGCTCCCCCGACAGATCCGTCGACCCGACGGAAGGCGACTCCACGGCCGGGAACGCCCCCCGACGCTCCGCGTCGGAGGCGTCCCGCTCGCCGACTTGGAGGCGAAAAAGCCGATCGTACAGTCCCTCGCGCCGCAACAGTTCGCGATGGGTGCCCCGTTCCACGACTTCGCCGTGATGCAGCACGAGGATCTCGTCGGCGTCGACAATCGTACTGAGCCGGTGGGCAATGGCGATTGTGGTGCGGCCGCGCATGAGCTCCGACACCGCCCGCTGAATCTCTGCCTCGATGTGCGAGTCCACCGCGCTGGTGGCCTCGTCGAGGATCAGCAGGGCCGGATCGGCGGCCACGGCACGGGCGAAGGCCAGCAGCTGCCGTTCGCCGACGCTCACCCCGCCCCCGCGCTCGGCCAGCTCGTGGTGCCAGCCGCCGGGCAGACGCGCAATCACCTTATCCGCCCCCACGCGGGCTGCCGACGCCGCGAGGGTCGCGTCATCGATGTCGGCATCGAGCCGGAGGTTACCGGCCACGTCGCCCGCGAACAGAAAAATGTCCTGTTGCACATACCCGATGACCGCGCGCAGTACGTCCACCGGCAGCGTTCGGATGTCGACGCCATTGACGAGAATGCGACCGCGCTGCGGCTCATAAAAGCGGAGCAGCAGGTTCACGATCGTGGTCTTACCCGCTCCCGTGTGCCCCACGAGCGCGATCTCCTGGCCGGGCGCCACGCAAAAGCTGACGCCCTTGAGCACCCACCGTACCGCGCCCTCGGCGTCTCCGGAGGCCGCCGGCCGCAACGCATCCGCCGCCCGCTGGGACGTCGGCGAATGATCCTCGACGACCCCCTGCTCCCGGTCGTACGCGAACCAAACGTCCTCGAACACCACGGTCACGCCGGCCGAACGCAGGGCGCCGACGCGCGCGTCACGGTCGGGAGTGGAGGCGACCCCAACCGCCACCGGCGCATCGAGCAGGCCGAAGATCCGCTCCGACGCGGCCATGGCCCCCTGCAGGATATTGTACTTCTCCGACAGATCCTGCAGCGGCTGGAAGAAGCGCCGCACCAGCTGGAGGAACGCGGCCACCGTGCCCACCGTGATGGCGGTGCTCCCCACACGGAAGCCGGCGGTCACGAGCAGACTGGCCAAGGCAAAGGTGGTGAGGAACTCGATCACGGGGAAATAGAGGGCGTACACCGTGATCGACTTCAGATGGGCGTCGAGATGCGACTGGTTGAGGGCATCGAACCGACGCACTTCGTGCGACTCCCGCCCGAAGAGCTGCACGATGCGCATGCCACCGATGCGCTCACCAATGAAGGCGTTCAGGCGCGCCAGCCGCAGCCGGATATCCCGATAGGCGGTCCGCACCGCGTTCTGAAATACCCGCGACGCGATCAGCACCAGCGGAATGACCACGAAAGCGGCCATGGCCAGCTGCCAGTCGACCGAGAGCATCACGACGCCGATCGCGAGTAACGTGACGAGGTCGCCCACGCCGGCCACGACCCCCGAGGTGAACAGCTCGTTGAGCGCCTCAACGTCGCTGGTCACCCGGGTCACGAGTCGCCCCACGGGATTTCGGTCGAAGTACGAGACGGGGAGGCGCTGCAGCCGTTCGAACAGCTCCCGGCGCAGATCGCGCATCACGCGTTGCCCCAGCAGCGACGTGAACATCGTCTCACCGTACGCCGCGCCGAACTGGGCCACGAGCAGCACTGCATACAGAATGGCCACCTGCCCCACCAGGCCCACGTCCCGCGACGGCAACGCCCGATCGATGATCCAGCGGGTGAGCAGCGGGCCCACCAACTGCATGCCGGCCTGGATGACAATGCAGGCCAGCGCCGCCAGCACCAGTGGACGATACGGGCGCACGTACGCCAGCAGGCGCCGGACAAGGCGCGCGTCGTACGCTTTGCCGAGCGCGTCGTCGTCGGTGGATGCCGTGGTATTCGCGGGAGCGGCCATGAGATGCGGAATCTAGCGGGCTGCCCCGATAGTTTTCATTTCATGAAGGATCGCATTCGTATCCGTGGCGCCCGCCAGCACAACCTGAAAGGCTTCGACCTCGACATTCCGCGTCGGGCCATCACGGTCGTGACCGGGGTGTCGGGCTCGGGCAAGTCATCGCTCGCCTTCGACACGATTTACGCCGAAGGTCAGCGGCGTTACGTCGAGTCGTTGTCGGCCTACGCGCGGCAGTTTCTGGAGCGCATGGAGAAGCCCGCGGTCGACTCGATCGA
>CANHJV010000243.1 GCA_947461225.1 Gemmatimonadota bacterium
CTCCACGTCGAGCGACGCCGCGAGCACCCACCCAGCCGTTATTAACAACTTCTGGCGCGTCTCGCTTTTTCGACGTTCGCTGACGTCGCGCAAGGTCACCATGAAGGTGCGCTCGCCCAACATGGTCACACGCGCGATCGATGCTTCGGCGGGGAATTGCTCGCCGTTCCGGCGGAGGCCGGCGATTTGGCGACGCTCGGCCATGCGCCGGGACTCGGTGCCGCCCTCAGAGAACGTGCGGACATGCCCGCGATGTACGGCCCGGGCCGCCATGGGGAGCAACCGGTCGAGTGGCTGCCCGAGCATCTCGCCTTCGGTCCACCCGAAAATATGCTCCGCGCCTTTGTTGAAGCGCACGATGCGAAAACTGTCATCGAGCGCGATAATGGCGTCAGCGGCGATATCGACGATTGCCGCGAGCGCTGCATGCGAATGCGTGTCAGCCATACCACGAGAATAGCCTCTCCGGCCGGTATCTTTCCAGCATGGGGTCGATTCCGTCCCAATTGCTTTGCCGGTGCGACCGGTCGCTCGCCAATTTCACGCCGATGTGCTGATGCGCTGGACCTCGATTCCCCGATTGCCGGCGGCGGCCCTCGCCTTTCTCATGGCGGGAACGATCGCGCCGCTGATAGTGAGCGCCGATCCGTGGCGGAACCGGATCTGGTTTGCCGGTCTCGTGCTCACCGGCATCCCCGTCGCATGGCGCACCTTTGCCGGGTTGCTGCGCGGCGAGTTCGCGGCCGATGTGGTAGCGATGCTGGCGATCGCCGGCGCGATCCTGCTGGGGCAGCCGCTGGCCGGTCTGGTGGTGGTGCTCATGCAAACCGGCGGCGAAGCGCTCGACGCGTATGCCGTGGCGCGTGCCTCGAGCGCGGTGGCGGCGCTCGAGGCCGACGCGCCGCGTACGGCGCATCGGGTCGTGACGGGACAGGTGCACGACATCGAGGCCATCGACATCACGCCGGGCGACGAGTTACTGGTTCGGCCCGGAGAATTAGTCCCGTGTGACGGCACCGTGGTGGGTGGCTCGTCGCACGTGGACACCTCTCGGCTGACCGGTGAACCAATTCCGGTACGCGCGGCCCTTGGGACATCACTGCTGTCGGGCAGCGTGAATCAGGAGGGCGCGCTGACGCTGCGCGCGGTGCGCACATCGCAGGATAGTCAGTACGCGCGCATCGTGGATCTGGTGCGGAGCGCGCAGGCCTCGAAGAGTCCGCTGCAACGCACCGCCGACAAATGGGCGGTGTGGTTCACGCCGCTCACCATCGCCGCCTGCGTGATGGCGTGGTTCGTGTCACATGACTGGAACCGCGTGTTGGCGGTGCTCGTGGTGGCCACCCCCTGCCCGCTCATTCTGGCGGCGCCGGTGGCGATCATCGGTGGCATCAACCGGGCGGCCAAACGCTCGATCATCGTGCGCAACGGCGGCGCGCTGGAAGCGCTGGCCTCGGTGAATTCGGCGGTCTTCGACAAGACGGGCACGCTCACGGTGGGCAAGCCGCGCGTGCATCAGGTGGTCACCGACGACGGCGTCTCCGCCGAGGCGATGCTGGGCATCGCGGCGGCCGTGGAGCAAGGCTCAGGACACTTACTGGCTCGCGTGATCGTGGCCGAAGCCGAGGCCCGGGGCGCGACGATGGTGATGGCCACAGAGTTGGT
Source organism: Gemmatimonadota bacterium (assembly GCA_947461225.1). Lineage (GTDB taxonomy): Bacteria > Gemmatimonadota > Gemmatimonadetes > Gemmatimonadales > Gemmatimonadaceae > Gemmatimonas. The sequence continues at coordinate 1,666 of CANHJV010000243.1, forward strand.
GGAGACCGCGGGGCGCGGTGTCACGGGCCTGGTGAACGGCCGCTACGTGGCGGTGGGGTCACCCGACTTCGTGCGCGAACGCGTACCGTCGTTGGCGGCGCGGCTCTTGGCGTTGGAGGTTGGCGCATCGGGGTTGCGCGCGTATGTGGCGACCGACGACAGCCACGGCGGCGTGGACAACGGGCAGGTGCCGTCGGTGGCGCGCATCGAGTTTGCCGACGAGCTGCGCGAGGAGCTGGCGCCGATGTTCGCGGAGTTGGCGGCGTTGGGCATCAGCGACGCGTATCTGTTTTCCGGCGACAAGGCGGAGAACGTGGCGAGAATCGCGCAGGCGGTGGGGATCACGCAGTACGAAGGCGATCTCACGGCGGAGGCCAAGGTCGCACGCGTGGCGGCGCTGGAGGCACGGGGGCGTCGCGTGGTGATGGTAGGTGACGGCACGAACGACGCGCCGTCGCTGACCACGGCCACGGTGGGGATCGCGCTGGCCGGACACGGCGGCGGCGTGGTGGCGGAAGCGGCCGACGTGGTGTTGCTGATCGACGATCCGCGCAGGGTGCCGGAAGCGGTGCGGATTGGACGGCGATCGCTGATGATCGCGAAGCAGTCGATCTTTGTAGGGCTGGGGCTGAGCTTGGTGGGAATGGGGTTCGCGGCGGCGGGGATGCTAACGCCGATCGCGGGCGCGCTGATTCAAGAAGCAATTGATGTGGCGGTGATACTGAATGCGTTGCGAGCAGCGACTGCTGGAACTGCTGACGGCGCTAAGAGTGAACGGCGCTAAACGTTACGGGCGCGAAAGTGAGGGGCGCGAAGAGTGAACGGCGCTCAGTGGCGCTCTGGCGAAGATTCTGAGGAGACCGGTGGCGGCGCCTCTCTCTGTAGAGCAGGTCGCGGGTTTCCGGATCACATTTGCCTGCATGCTTCACTGCGTGGGGGGCAAGACAAAACCGCCCCGGCCGAAGCCGGGGCGGTTCAGGAAGAGCGGTGCTGCAAGCGCTTAAGCGTTGCGGCGACGACGACGGGCGACGCCGAAGATGCCGAGGAGGCCAGACGCCATGAGCGCGTAGGTGGACGGCTCGGGGACGCTGGTGATCACGGGGCCGCAGTTGCCCTCGCACTCGCCGCCCGTTGAGATGATGCTGCCGTTCGAAATTCCCTGCAAGTCCACAAGGTTGATGCTGGACGTTGGCGTACTTCCGGCATTGAACAGGTAAAACGCGGAGACGTTACCGATGTCCGTTCCATTATCGAGCGCGTTCGGGTAGTTCCCCCAGTGGAGACCGATCACGGTCCATCCGGTCATCGAGGTCGTAAAATTGAAAGAATTGTTTCCAGCGCTCCAGTCCTGCTTCTCAATCACGCTGTAAGTGCCCGAAGAACTGAAGCCGAACGACATGAGGGCGTTCCACGCGGTGGCGTTCGAAGTCGTCGACACGGCCTGACCGGTTGAGAACCCTTGAACGGCGGAGTTCTGATCGAAGAAGCCGTAGCACTTCGTCGGGGTGACGCCAACGAAGATACTCGGGCTGAGCAGGCAAATCTGGGGGGCCGCACTCGGGAACGGATCAACGGCCTGCGCCGCTGACACCGTCGGGGAGGCAAAGAGCGCGGTTGCAGCGACAGCAGCAAATGCCAGTTTCTTGATCATTGTGGGGTGGGGCTAAGGGTTCCCGTACAGAATTCTCCTCACCCACTCAGTTCAATTCATGTGCCGAGAGGACAGGACGGCGCGGACGGGAAGCCCGGCAGTTTTGAGATCCCGCAAACCGTTCTGAGTAAACGTCTTACGCAAAGAGCACGCAGAGGTGCCTGAAAAGTGAGCGAACCGGAGACACCGTACCTGTGGCGAGCAAGCATCAGTGTGTTCGGATTTGCCACAACATTCGCTGATGCGAGCACAACGTCTCTCGAGAACCGCGCGGCCTGATCACCTCGCCGC
>CANHJV010000244.1 GCA_947461225.1 Gemmatimonadota bacterium
AACACATCGAGTCCGACCTCGTCGGCGAGCACGATCTCCTCGATGAGGTCCTGCATGCGACGGGCGGCCACCGACGGGTCATGTGTCGCCCGCGGATTGGTTTCGCCGAACGTGTAGATACCGAGTTCCATGAGGAATTCTCGCTGATCCGTTGGCTGGATGCCAGCGACGTCGCACCGTGACATGCGTCACCGACGCGCGCGATTGCGGTACCGCATCACCCACGTAGCTTTCTGCTCAATGTCCACCATACGGCGCAATGCAGGTGCCCTCCGCGCTCGACTCCAACGCCAGCTTGAGGGCGTGTACATCATCGAGCGAGAGCTCGGTGGCGCCGGGTCGTCGCACGTGTTTCTGGCCACGGAAGTTGCCCTCGACCGGCAGGTTGTGCTGAAGGTGCTGCCGCCCGAGCTCACCGCCGATGTCGATGCTGAACGGTTCCGCCGTGAGATGCAGTTCGCCGCCAAGCTGCAGCACCCGCACTTGGTGCCGCTGCTGAGCGCCGCGTTGGCGACGGCCGATGGCGACAGCGATCAGGTGCGCTGGTACAGCATGCCGTATATCGAAGGGATGACGCTCCGTGAGCTGCTCGTGCGACGCGGCGCGCCGCCGTACCCGGAAGCCATTCGCTTGCTGCGCGAAATAGCGCTGGCGCTTTCGTATGCGCATGCGCGCGGCGTGGTGCATCGCGACATCAAGCCGGAGAATGTGCTCCTCAACGATGGCATCGCGATGATCTCCGACTTCGGGGTGGCCAAGGCACTCGACGACGCCAGTGATGCGGCGCTCCGCACCGGCCGACGCGTGACCACGGTCAGCACGGTGCTGGGCACGCCGGACTATATGGCGCCCGAGCAGATCGGCTCGGCGCATATCGTGGACCACCGCGCCGACCTGTACGCCTTCGGATGCGTGGCCTACGAAGTGCTGACCGGCGCGCCGCCGTTTACGCGCCCCTCGCTACGCGCCACGCTGGCGGCGCAACTCGCCGACGCCCCGGTTCCGATTCAGCAGCTACGGCCGGAGTTGCCCCCCGCCGTTGCCGATGTGGTGATGCGCTGCCTCGCGAAGAACCCCGCCGAGCGTCCGGCGTCGGCGTCATGGATCATCCGCGCGATCGAAGGCGCGGGTGCCACTGACGCCGCGACGGCCCCCGCGTCAGCTCGCGCCGCAATGCCTGAGCCGGCATCGACCGCACCGACCGGTGCGGCCACGGCATCCGCATCCGTTTCGGGGCGAACGGTGGTCGCCGCCCTCGCGGTCACGCTCGCGGCGGTAGCGGTCGTCTGGATGGTGCTGCCGTAGTTCACCCAACCGCTCGGCAGTCCGCGGGGACGTGCGTCACAGGAAACAAACGGCCCGAGCTCTGGACGCCCCGACCGCGCCACACGACATTTAGGGGTTGGATTGTCACCCGACAATCCGTCCCCTGCCCCCGTCCCGCCTGGTCCTATGCCGATTACGCTCAAGGTCAACGGCACGCCGCGCACGCTCGACGTGCCAGCCGATATGCCCCTGTTGTGGGCGCTCCGTGACGAACTCGATCTCAAAGGCACCAAGTTCGGGTGCGGCATCGCGCGCTGCGGCGCCTGCACCGTGCACGTGAATGGCGTCGCCACACGGTCGTGCAATACGCCGCTCTCGCGCGTCGCCAACGCCGATGTCACGACCATCGAAGGACTGTCTCCGGACGGCCTGCACGCGGTGCAGCAGGCGTGGGAAGAACTCGACGTGCCGCAGTGCGGCTACTGTCAGGCCGGCCAGATGATGGGCGCCGCTTCGTTGCTCGCGAAGACGCCCAAGCCCACCGATGCCGAAATCGACACCGCGCTGAACACGAATCTCTGCCGTTGCGCCACGTACATCCGCATTCGCAAGGCGGTGCACCGCGCCGCTGAGATCAAGTCGGGCGCGTCGCCGGCCGTGGGTGGATCGACGCCGTCGAAGAACGGCTCCCCTGACAACCGCTGAGGCGACGACGATGACGACCCAATCCGACAAGCCGGGCGTGAACCGTCGCGACTTTCTGCGCGTTACCGCCCTTGCCGGCGGTGGTATTCTGCTGGCCAGCTACGCCGAACCGCTCGAGGCCATCGAACGGCTCGGTATGAGCGGCGGGCTCCCGCCCGCTGCCGATCCGATGCTCAGCGCCTTCGTGCGCATCACGCCCGACGGCATCGTCACCATCACCGCGAAGAATCCGGAAATCGGTCAGGGCATCAAGACGATGCTCCCGATGCTGATCGCCGAAGAGCTCGACGTGGACTGGGCGAACGTGCGCGTGGAACAAGCCGACTTCGACCCCACCAAGTATCAGGCGCAGACGGCCGGTGGCAGCACCGCCACCCCCACCAACTGGCTGCCGCAGCGCCGGGTCGGTGCCGCCGCGCGCGCCATGCTCGTGTCGGCCGCCGCGACGCAGTGGAACGTGCCCGCCGCTGAACTGGACACCGAAAAGGGCGTGGTGCATCACCGCGCCTCGAAGCGCTCGGCGACCTACGGGTCGTTGGCCAGCGCCGCCGTGACGGTCACGCCGCCCGACCTAGCCGCGGTGCCGCTCAAGGATCCGAAGAAGTTCACGATCATCGGCACCCGCACCAAGACCGTCGGGCTGCGCGATATCCTGATGGGCAAGCCGATGTTCGGCATCGATGTGACGGTGCCCAACATGCATTACGCCACGTTCGTGAAGAGCCCCGTGTTCGCCGCCAAGGTGGCGAGTGCGAACCTCGATGCGATCAAGGCGATGCCGGGCGTCACGCACGCGTTCGTCGTCGAAGGCACCGCCAATCTGCAGGGGCTGATGCCCGGCGTCGCGATCGTGGGCAAGAACTGGTGGATGGTGCAGCAGGCGCGGAAGAAACTCGTCGTGGAGTGGGCCGCCCATCCCACGTCGCAGCAGTCGAGCGCCGGCTTCGCCGCCAAGGCCGCCGAGTTTTTCGCCAGCGCACCGCAGCGCACGATCCGCCACGATGGGGATTTCGACGCGGCCATCAAGGGCGCGGCCAAGGTAGTGAAGGCGGAGTACAGCTATCCGTTCATCTCGCACGCCACGCTGGAGCCGCAGAATTGCACGGCGCATGTCACGGCCGACAAGTGCGAGCTCTGGACCACCTCGCAGACGCCGCAGGGTGGACGCGCGCTCGTGGCCACGACCCTGGGTATCAAGGAAGACCAGATCACGATGCACATGGTGCGTGCCGGCGGCGGCTTCGGTCGTCGCCTGTACAACGATCCGCTGGTGGAAGCGGCGTGGATCGCGCGCGAAGCCAAGGTGCCGGTGAAGCTACTCTGGACGCGCGAAGACGACCTGCAGCATGACATGTTCCGGCCGGGTGGCTTCCACTCGTTCACCGGTGGTCTCGACGCCAACGGCAAGCTGGTGGCGTTTCGGAATCACTGCGCCACGTTCGGTGAAGGCGACAAGTTTGCGCCGAGCGCTGACATCGGCCCCACGGAGTATCCGGCGCGCTTCGTGCCGAACCTCAAGATGGACGTGTCGGTGATGCCGCTGGGCGTGCCCACCGGCGCGTTGCGCGCGCCGCGCTCGAACGCACTGTCGTTCGCCTTCCAGGGGTTCATCGACGAGTG
>CANHJV010000245.1 GCA_947461225.1 Gemmatimonadota bacterium
ACTGTTCAGCTCGCGTGAAACATCACGGAGGTACTCGCCGACCACCTACATGGATGGGCTCGTCGACATTACGGCGCAGCACCCACGAGCTTCTGATAGGCCGGCGACTGCGCAATGGGTTTGAACCACCACCCTGGATCGTTGGCATACGCCGATCGTCGCTCGTCATTGCGCGAGAAATACACGTTGAGTGCATTCACCGCGGCGGTCGTGTCGGCGAGCAGCGCGTGCACGAACGCCGCGCGCAGCATGAGGTCGCGCTTCGGATCAACGTCGGCATCGCCCTGTGATCGTTGCACCACGCGACGGGCGCTATCGGCCATGCCGGCGCGGGCCAGTACGGCCGCGACAATCAGATCGCTCTCCAGACGCTTCGACGCCTGCTGTGGTTTTGGCGAGCGCAGCACCACCGAATCCGCCAGCACCCACGCCTTCACGACGGCAGCGGCATCGGCCGGCCGTGAGCGCGTGGTGAGCAGTTGGAGCTGGCATCGCGCCGCGTTGGCCGACGTCGGGAAGCGCCGCTGGGTCTGCTCACACCACGTGATGGCGTCGGGGTCGATGTTGTTCAAGTCGTAGGACGAGGCAAACAGTCGGCTCAGCACCACGTCGGCGTTCGCCAGAAACGCGTCCGCTTCGAGCGCGCGCTTGGCCGCCATGTTCACGTCGACATTCGTCTTGGTGCGGTAGTACAAATGCGAGAGTGTGGCGAAGGCGCCGGCCTGCAGTGGATTGGCCTGCGTCGCGGTTTCGAGATCGGACTGCGCCGAATCCACCAGCGCCAGCGCTTTCTTCGAGTCGGGCTCAAGCCCAAGCAGCACCGTGAAGTAGCGCAGGTTGCCGCGCACCTCGAGCGCATCGGGATTGCTCGGCGTGCGCTGCAGCGCGCGCTCGGCGAACATCAGTCCGGCATCGATCCACGCGCGCGCCGCCGGCGGATCACCCTGCAGAATCCGCGATCGCCGGTACGCCAGCGTCGCACGAAGCACCGAGGGCTCGCCCCACTTGGTGTCCATCTCCTCAGCCGCCAGCAGCAACGAGTCCGCCGCACCGAAGGCGCGCGCGAGGCCCGCCGCATCGCCGCTCTTGAGTGCTGCTTCACCGGCGCGGCGTGCGACTTCGGCGCGCTGGACGAGCTCCCACGCGCCGGCGTTGCGCGTCGCGTCGCGTTGCTCACGCACCTTCACCTGCCGACCCAACTCCTCGCGGATGAGTACGGTGATGCGTGAGGCGAGTGAGTCACGCAGCGCGAGCGCGTTCGATGCACTGCCCGTAATCTTCGCGGTCTTTCGCACGAAGTCACCTTCGCCGTCGACCAGGCGAATATTCACCAGGACCTTGTCGCCGTCTTTGGAGACATCGCCGCGCACGAGCGTCGCGACGTCGAGCAGCGTTGCAATGCTGTCATTCGGCGACGGCGATCCGCGAAACGGTTCCACACCGCCGCGCGACACGACGTTGATACCGGTCACGCCGGTGAGCGACGTGATCAGCGATTCCGTGAGACCATCGGCGAGATAGCCCAGCTCGTGCGAGCTCGAGGCATCCTCGAAGTAGAGCACGGCGATACGATCGGCGGCCAGTCCATCCTTCTTCAGCGCCGCGGTGCCGCCACCGCTCAACGTCCAGGTGACGCCGCCCGCCGCGAGCACCGCGAGGAGCATGCCGCCCATGAGCATCGGCTGCTTGAACCAGGGTGTTTGGGGCAACGCTGGTGGTAGGGTCGGAATGCGACGCATCGCCGTGAAGCGATCAACGCGACGCATGGCCGTCTCGCCCATCGGCGTGCCGAGGATCGCTGCGAATTCGGCGGCGGTGCGTGGCCGGTCTGCGGGCGATTTTTCCATCGCCGCGTAAATCGCTTCTTCTACTTCGTCCGGGACGGCCTGACGGATGATGCGAATGCTCGGCACGGTATCCATCGCGTGCCGTGCCATGATCGCCATCGCGTTCTTACCCGTGAACGGCGGATCACCGGCCAGCATTTCGTACAGCACGCACCCCAAGCTATAGATGTCGGCCGGCGGGCCCACTTTTTCGCCGGTGGACTGCTCTGGGCTCATGTACACCGGCGTGCCCACGGCCATGCCGGTCTGCGTCAGCTTTTGGGCGTCGCCATCGGTGGCGGCGCGCGCGATGCCGAAGTCGGCCACGAGCGCGTGTCCGTTCTCGAGCAACAGAATGTTCTCGGGCTTCACGTCGCGATGCACGACGTCCTGCGCGTGGGCATACCCCAGCGCATCGGCGACGTCGCGAATGATGCGCACTGCGTCGGCGACCGGAAGTTGACCTTCGCGATTCAGGCGGTCACGGACTGATTCGCCCTTCACGAACGGCATCACATAGAAGAGAAGGCCGTCCGCACTCCCCGACTCGTAGCAGCCCAGAATGTGCGGGTGCTGCAGCCGCGACGCGATCTTGATCTCGCGCTCGAAACGATCGGCACCGATGGTGGCGGAAAGGTCGGGATTGAGCACCTTGATCGCGACCTCGCGATCCTTGCGGAGGTCGTGCGCGAGATAGACGGTCGCCATCCCACCGCGCCCGAGCTCTCGCTGTACCCGATACGTACCATCCAGATGTCTCTGGAGTGTCTCGAGAATATCAGCCACTGTCGTCACGAGATGGAGAATGCATTACCGATGCACTGGTATCATCGGGACCACGTCGCCCCTATGTGACAACATACGGTAGCACGGTAGTCGGCGCTGCGCACGCCGTGTCACGAGCGTGGCGTTGCGCTCCAGTTCGCTGCAGGCGCGGCAGACTGAGGCACATGCATCGCCGTTATACCGCTCGCATTGCTCGGGCCGTGCGACCAGCCGTCACGTCGGATGCATCATCTGGTGAACGCGCGGTCCGTCCTCCCAGCGTCGAGCATGTGATTATTCTTTACCGTTATGACGAACACAGCCGTTGATGACTGCCCTGAGGGTGCGCTCGCGATCCGGAACGCCACGGCGGCCGATGCCGAGGCGTTGTCCGCGTTTGCCGCGAAGGTGTTTCATGATACGTTCGCGCCCGACAACGACCCGATGGACATGCATGTGTATCTGAGCGACGCCTTCACGCCGGAGAAGCAGGCGGCAGAGATCGCCGATGCGTCATGCGTCTGTCTGATCGCCGAGGTCGGCGAGACGCTGGCGGGGTATGCGCTCCTGCGCCTCGAGGCGCTCGACCCGCGTGAACCGGGCGAACTGGCAGCGGAGCTGCGGGTGAAGCCGCCGGTGGAGCAGCCGCGCGACCGGCCAGTGGAGCTGCAGCGCTTTTACCTGGACCACGCGTGGCACGGGCGGGGCATGGCGCCGCAGTTGATGGCGGCGTGCCTCGATGCGGCGCGCGCGCACGGCGCTGCGAGCCTGTGGCTCGGCGTGTGGGAGCGCAATGCGCGGGCCATCCGATTCTACCAGAAGCACGGATTCACCGATATCGGCTCGCAGGTGTTCCGGCTCGGCACTGACCTGCAGACCGACCGCGTGATGTCGCGGTCGGTGCTTGATGCTGATGGAGCGAGCGCTTAACCGCGCTTGCGCTGCGGAACCGGCGCCGTCGGCACGTCCATGTCGGTGGTGA
>CANHJV010000246.1 GCA_947461225.1 Gemmatimonadota bacterium
GCACGCATGGTCGACAAGCGCGCGTGCTCCGCATCGTGCTCAGCCAGCAACAGCTCGGCCGCCGTGGCGAGCCCGACCGCAAACGCCACGTTCTCCGTACCCGGGCGACGGCCGCGATCCTGCGAGCCACCATGAAACATTGGCTCGAGCGGCGTGTCGCGCCGAATGAACAGCGCCCCGATGCCCTTGGGCGCGCCGAACTTGTGTCCCGAGATGGTGAGCAGGTCGAACGGCGTCGTCCTGGCGTCGATGGAGACCTTACCGAACGCCTGCACGGCATCGGTGTGAAACATCGCACCGGCGGCCTTCGTCTGCGCCGCCAGCGTCGGCACATCCTGCATCACCCCGACTTCGTTGTTCACCCACATCACGCTGGCCACGGCCACGCGACCGTCGAGCAGCTCGGTGAAGTGCGCCACATCCACGAGGCCGTCATGCGACACGCGCACGAGGCGTTCTTCACCGCCCTCGTGCGCCACCTGATGTACCGCAGCGAGCACAGCCTTGTGCTCGATGGGCGTGGTGATCGCGGCATCGCGCCCCTGCGCGCGCAGCGTCCGGAAGACACCCAGAATGGCGAAGTTGTCGCCCTCGGTGCCGCCTGAGGTAAAGCAGACTTCGTCAGCATACGCGCCGATACACGCGGCGAGCCGCTCACGCGCTTCGTCGAGCGCTACGCGCGCCTCACGGCCCCAGCGATGCACACTGGACGGGTTTCCGAAGCGCGGGCCGAAGTAGGGCGCCATGGCGGCCATGACCTCGTCGCGCACCGGAGTGGTGGCGGCGTGATCCAGGTACACGGGGTGCGTCATGCTGGTAAATTACAGGAAAATGTTCACGACCTGTATCCACTGTACCGCGAATCTTGGCCGGAACGAGGCCTTCGAGGCCTTTCCGGTGGGCTCGCGGCTGGCCTTCGATGCTGCCAAGGGGCGCCTGTGGGTGGTGTGCCGCGCGTGTGACCGCTGGAACCTCTCCCCTCTTGAGGAGCGCTGGGAGGCCATCGAGGCCATGGAGCGCCGCTTTCGCGACAGTCGGCTGCGCGTGAGCACCGACAACGTGGGACTGGCCCGCCTCAAGGAGGGCGTCGACCTCATTCGGATCGGCGAACCGCAGCGTCCTGAAATGGCGGCCTGGCGCTACGGCGACCAGTTCGGCCGGCGCCGGAAGCGGCAGATGTTGATCACCGGCGCGGTGGTCGGCAGCGCGACGGCAGTGCTTGGCGGGATGATCGCCGTGGGAGTGAGCGTGGGGAGCTTCGCTGGCGTGTACGCCAATGGCGGCATGTGGGATGCGCTGATCAACGGGCGACAAAGTGTCTCCATTGGCAAGATCGCGCTCCCCGATGGAGAGCTCGTCGACGTGCAACGCAAGCACGCACGAATGAGCTCCCTCATGCGCGGGGCTGTTGGCGGACCGCTGCAGTTGCGATTGGAGTCCGTCACGGGCACACACGTACTGGTCGGCGATGACGCCATGAAAGCGGCGGCGCGACTGCTGCCGACAGTCAATCGCTTCGGTGGGTCACGTGTTCAAGTGCAGGATGCGGTCTCGTTGCTTGAACAGGTGGGCGATCCCCTTCGTGTCCTGACTTCCGTGCAACAGCGTGTTGGTGCCAAAGTGGGTGACGAGCGGTGGGGTGCCGGCAAGAGTGCGTGGTTCGGACGCTACGAGAGAAAGGTCGTGAAAAAGCTACCCGGCGCATTGCATTCGCTCACGCCGCGCGACCGCCTCGCCCTCGAGATGGCGTTGCACGAGGAAAGCGAGCGCCGCGCCATGGACGGTGAGCTGGCCGCACTCGAACTCGCGTGGGCCGAAGCCGAGCAGATCGCGAAGATCGCCGACGACATGTTCCTGCCCGCGTCGATGAACGAGCAGCTCGAAAAGCTGCGGGATCGCTGATGTACTCCACCTGTATTCACTGTCGCAAATCGCTCGGCGCCAATGACGCCATCGAAGCGCTTCCCATCGGACGGCGTCTGGCGTTCGATGCGCGGAAGGGCAGGCTGTGGGTCGTGTGCCGCAGCTGCGAGCGGTGGAACCTCACGCCCTTCGACGAACGCTGGGATGCGATCGAGCAGAGCGAGCGTGCGTTTCGCGATACGCGCGTGCGCGTGAGCACCGATAATATCGGGCTCGCGCGCTTGGCTGACGGAACGGAGCTCGTGCGTATCGGTGAGCCACAGCGCCCCGAGTTCGCGGCATGGCGCTACGGGGATCAGTTCGGACGGCGCCGCGTGAAAGCCATTGCCACGGGCGTTGGGCTCACCGCCGCCGCCGGATTGTTGGTGAGTGGTGCAGTCGCCAGCGGGATTGGAATCGCCGCACTCATGCCGGCGGTGCATGCGCTCAATATGTACGGGCTCGTGGCCGCGAGTCAGCTGGCGCAGAAGCCCGCTGATCACCCAGACGGTGGCCGGTTCATCCCGATCGGCAGCCCACGCATTGTCCCGAGCGATCGTGCGGCCGGATGGGCCATCGACATCGGCTACACCGCGCACTATCACGGCGCGGATCCGACCCTGCGCAACGGCGGCTACTGGTCGCTGATGCGCCGGCAAGAAGGAGGGAAGAACGAGCTCGGGCGCGTGCAATTGCACGGAGCCGATGCCGTGCCGTTGTTGCGTCGCCTCATGCCGCTCATCAATCGCGGCGGCGCGCGCCGCACGGTGATCACCGACGGCGTGTCGCTCATCGAACAAGCCGGTGGCCCCGAACGCTTCGGCACGTGGGCGGCCGGGATGCGCCGCGAGTGGGCCGCCAAGAGCACCTTCGGCGACACCGGCGATCTCTCCGCCATTCCCGTTGCCGCGCGCCTCGCCTTCGAAATGGCGATCAACGAAGATGCTGAACGTGAGGCGCTCGAGGGCGAACTCGGTGCGCTCGAGCGGGCGTGGGCCGAGGCCGAGGGCATCGCCACGATTGCGGATGCCCTGTTGCTACCCGATTCGGTCACCGCGCAATTCGACCGGCTCAAACAGCCGTAAAACGCGCGCGCTACTTCTCCCGGATCGCGCGCAGAAGCGCCCGTACCGGCGCCGCATCGGCGCCGTGCACCGCCAACGGCTGCGCGAGCAGTTCGTAGCGCCCCACCGGCACCAGGTCGAGCGCGAGATTCTCCAGCACGAACGCACCACCGCCAAAGATCGCGTTGTGCACCGGCAACGCCGTACTCGTGCGACGATCCACACTGGGGGCATCCACGCCCCACAGCGTGAGCCCATGCTGCACCAGCCACAATGCCGCATCTTCGCGCAGCGCCGGCCAATCTGCCGGGAACGAACCGCCTGCGACCGAGTGCCCCGTGCGCACGATCACCCGCGTGGGCACGTGATCACCCAACAACGACTGCAGCACCCGAATCGTGATGTCGCTCGACGCCTCGTGGTCATCCGGTAGCGCGATCAACTGCACCTCCCCCACGAACACCGACGCCGGGAGTGACTCCGATGCTGGCCACGACGACTGCACATGCACCGGCGCATCGGCGTGCGTGCCCACATGCGCACTGGTGGACAGCACGCCCAGGTTGACACTGCTCCCTTCCTCGCGCCGGCACGTCCACCC
>CANHJV010000247.1 GCA_947461225.1 Gemmatimonadota bacterium
GGCGGCACGTGGGAGCATCAGCGGGTGATGCGCATCAGCGTGTGTGGCTGGAATACGAGCAGCGGTGATGTCGCGCGGACCGTCGCCGCGGCGGCCGCGGCCTTGCATGACTTACGCTGAGGAGGCGACACGGATGACCTGCTTATTGCAACGGACGACGAGACCTCCCACGCCATGACCATCACGCTGTACGGGATCCGCAACTGCGACACGATGACGAAGGCCCGCGCCTGGCTCGATGCACGCGGCGTCGCGTACGCGTTTCACGACTACAAGGTCGCGGGGATCGATGCCGCGACGCTCGGCGCGTGGGCGACGTCGGTCGGCTGGGAGAAACTGCTCAACCGCGCGGGCACGACATTCCGCGCGCTCGCGGATGCCGACAAGGCCGACCTGGATGAGGCGAAAGCGATTGCGCTGATGGTCGCCAGCCCGAGTCTGATCAAACGTCCGGTACTGACAGGGGCGGTTGGGCTGCCGCTGGTGGGTTTCAGTGTGGCAGCCTATGAAGCGGCGCTGCCGTCGCCGGATCACCTCTAGGAGAACCGCGCGCCACGTGCGTTCGTCTGCCATCGCGCATTCGATGCTGACACGCTCGACACGAGGCTTGGCGTCATTCCACTGATCGTTCTCGGCCGAACGCCCATGAGGCCGCACCTACTAGCGGAGAACGTAACTGGCCAAGACCGATTGAACTTCGTAGATGCTCAGCTTCTTGTTGAACTGCTTCTGAATCGGCTCGGCAGTTCCGGAGATCCAGATTTTGAGCTCGGCATCGAGGTCGAACGTGCCAGCCGTCTCGATGCTGAAGTGAATAATGCTCCGGTACGGAATGGAGTGATACTCAACTTTGCTTCCGGTTAGACCTTGCTTATCGACGACGATGAAGCGCTTGTCGGTGAAAACGAAGTAGTCGCGTATCAACTGATAGGCATGTTCGACCTTTTCTCCCGGGGCGAGGATTTGACTGAAATCCGCCTGAATCTTTGACGCGTCGATCTTCGAGGCGTTGCCGAGCATTCCATCGAGTAGTCCCATGAGCGCCCTTCTGCGAGTAATTGTGATCGTGAACAGCGGAATTTTAGTGCGGCCTCACGCTGCGCTCGGCAGCAGCGGTGTCAAATAGGAAGCCGTGAACGATTGAGCGCCAGCGAAAGAGTGATACGGCGCACCGATGCGCCGCTGTCTGCAGCAGCGTCAGGTGAGGCAGCATGGCTGCGAGCGGGCGGTCACGCCATGGCGGGCCGAGCCGGCCGGCGATACCACCACACGGTAGTGAGCAGAACGAGCGACACGGGAATCCCATAAACCCAGAGCGCGGAGATCATGCGCGCGAGCAGCGACGGAGTCGCGGGACCTCGCGCCGCGGTGAGTTGCCGCATCGAGGGTACTCGCACGATGCCGACCGGACCATCGGCGGTTACTCCGCGGCGCGTCGGCTCGTTCGCGCGCTGCGCAGCCACCGAGAGCGCGTCAGACCGCTCCGCGATGTCCCATCGCTCGACAACCGCCTGCACCGCCGCGCGCCGCTCAGTCGCATGGGACACCGCCCACCACAACGGCCCACCAATGAGCGCGACCTGCAGCACCAGCCCCCCGATCCACAGGGCGACCATCCGCCGCGGCGACCACCGTTCCACTTGGGCCAGCCACATTCGCACTCTCGGTAATGTGTCCTCGGCAAGCTACCATGCGAATCGCGCGACAGTCGTCACGCGACAGGCAAACGCACGTTCGCACGTGATACCGAACGTCGTCAAGGGCGAAAGATGGTCAGGACCTCAGAGCGCCACCTCGACGGCACGCATCCCTCGGGCTCACGCCTTCATTCTCGCGCGAACGGCGGTCGCAAGCGCGAGTGCTTGCGCCGTATCCGACGGAAGCAGTCCACCACGGCGATCCTCGCGTAGTCACGCTGGCACGCCAGTGGTTGTAGCGGTTCGCTTTCCCATGACCACTCGCCCGGCGGCATCAAAGCACACCGTCACCGTCTCTATCTCGCGCCGCCGTGCGCCCGTTGAGTCACTCATCAAGGCGATGCGCATCTTCGCGTGTCCGTCGGAGGTGAGGTCCAGAGAGACGGTGCGGCTGCGTATGGAATCGCTCGCGATCACGCCTGATGCCACACCCTGCCGCCGCGCGCGTTCTGGGCGCGGGCGGATGTCGTGGCCACCGCAACGGCGATGAGAAGACCTACCGTCATTCCGATGCGCCAAGTACCTAGAGTGGCCACGCGATGGCTGCCGGAGCGGGTCAGGTTGAGCGAGGGCTGCGGTAGCACTCGCGGCGGCGATGCGGGGGGACAGCTCAGGAGGCACGATACTGAATGGCCAGGGCCTCAGCGACCCTGCCGATGAGTTCAAGCGGCAACTCTTCGGCGTGCGGGAACGAAAGGTTGCCCTTCGGACCACGATAGGCAGCCGATGCTTCAATGACTGACGCGTCTGCGGTGACCGGCGGATAGACACCGATGTGGTGCTTGAAGGCAGCAAAGTAGAAGAACGTTCGACCGAGCCTGAACGCTGGCATGTTGTAACTGACAGTTCGCACTGCGTCAGGGACCTTGTCCTCGACCCCTCGCTGCACCTGCTGCAGGCGAGCCCTCACGGTAACTGGCTGGGCGTCGAGGTACTCGCTGTGAGACGTGAACGGCATACGAATGGCTGTTGGTGACGCTGAACTCGGAGACTGACGGTATTCGTACTGCCGAACGCTCGCATTCGGCTGCCGGGCCCCTGAACAGGATGCGACAGTGAACGAAGCGAGCAGTCACAATTCTTGAAGGCCCTGTCCGGCGCAACGCGAGGTTAGACGCGTCGTTTGCGGCCTCCGGTCCTACGACGTCGACGCAGGCACGCGTACGGCACGGCGTACCGCTAACTTGATCATGTCAGGCGCTCCTGTTCCGGCGAGTCGTACGTGAACAATCGACACCGCGCTCCTGCGCCGTCAGGCGTACAGGCAGCCGAACGCCGGCTGCTGCGGCAGACACGCCGACAAGAGGCGGGCGTGCAGCGCTGTGCGAGAGCGCCACACCTTAAAGACGTTGATGCGATGCTCCTCGAGGGGGTCCGCGGCGACGACGAAATCCTCGCACCCGATGGTCTCCCGTGCGAGCCGCATCGCCATCTGCGAGCCATCGGGAACGCGTTGCCGCTGCCCGGGCTGCACTTCGATCTGGCCTGCAACGATGATGGTCATGTCATCGGCGAAGATGTCCGTAAAACGCAAAGCGCTTCCGCGGGGCCGCAGAACCATGTGACACGCGAGCGGAGCGAGCCAGTCGCCATCCCTCCATCAGGCCCGGCGGCGGCGGCGATCCGTGAGGTGGGTGGATCATGCGTGCCATCGGATCAGAATCGCTCCGAAGTCGCCGGCAATGCCCATGTGGGGCTGGTCAAGCCAAAGCGCTCGAAGAGTACGCGCGCCTCGTCGGTGCTCCACTTCGTCCAGGTTGGATCGAGATGTCGCCCGTAC
>CANHJV010000248.1 GCA_947461225.1 Gemmatimonadota bacterium
CTGGTCTCGAGCTGCCGTGGCACGTGGAGCAACTGCGCGCGTGCCCCGATGAGTGTGCTGCTGCGCATGACCAAGAGCGACGCGGCGCAGGCTGCCTTGGCCGCCGAGCATGCGCATTGGCGCGGCGTGCTCACGGAGCGCGTGGCGGCGCTCGATGCGGCGCTCAAAGCTGAAGGACTTCCGGGAGCCCCGTGGGACGGCGGGTTCTTTGTCACGCTGCCCGCGCCGCCGGATCCGTTTGCGGTGTGCAAGACGCTTCAGGCCGCCGACGTATTCGTTATCCCGATGCCGGAGGGACTGCGGGTGGGGGTGTGCGGGATGAAGGCGGCTGATGCGGCGCGGTTTGCGAAAGCGTATGCGGCGAGTATTGTCTAGGCGAGATAGATCGCGAACGGCAACAGCGGGAACACGGATTTAAAAAGCCGGATATCACCGATTTCACAGATAAGCCGACTGACGTACGAAGCAGAAATCGATGCTTGATCGTTTTTTGCTTATCTGTGTGATCGGTGGAATCGCTGTCTGAATCCGTGTTCCCGCTGTTGCTGTTCGCGGTTGCCGTTTCGGTCTTGCGAGAACTCAGTAGCTCCCACCCAACAGCACCGCATTCGCAAAAATCGGCAGCGTCCCACGCAACTGATCCCGGTACACCGGATCATGCGCGAACATGATCACCCGTCCGCGCCCCGCGCGCTCGGTCCATAGGTACGGCGAGCCGCCCAGCTTCGCGGCTGCTTCGGGCCAGTAGTAGCCCGCAATCCGCACCCGCGCCGCCGGGGCGAAGCGCATCACGGCGTCGCCGGCCGCGAGGTCCTTGGGGATCGTGAACACGCGATCGCTGTTTACGAACACCGGCATCTCACGGTTCAAGACACCAGCCATGAGCGGTGACAGCGTATCGACCGTGGCCCGCGCCAGCACCCCCGGTAAGCTGCCCGGAAGCGGTGCGCCACCGGTGCTGTCGGCGCGTGTGGAGTCGCGCTTCACCCGTGTGCGCACGAGTCCCACGCGCTCCTGCGCCACCCACGCGCTCGCGGCGTCGATCGTGATCAGCACGCCGCCGTTGCGCACCCAGTCGGCCAGGCGCGCGCGACCGGCGTCGCCCAAGGCACGATCGAGGGCGCCAGCCTGCACCGACGGCACGATGAGCGTGTTGAAGGTGCTCATGTCGCCGCCGGCTACGAAGTTCGCGTCCACCAACGTGCTGGCGTAGCCGATGCGCTGATCCATCGCGTACCATGCGAAGCCGAACGATGACCCGTTCACCGGCGCTCCACCCAGCAACGCCACCTTGGGGCGCTGCACGGGGATCACCGAGTTGCTGCCTAGGTCGGTGCCTTCGTCCACGCCGGCCGACGGAATCGAGGCCAGCTGCGCCCCGGCCTCGGCGGCGCGACGCATGACTACGTCGTGCACATCGGGGCGATTGAGCGCAGCACGGATCACGAAGGCGCCGTTGGGAAACTTGTTGGTCTTCGACGTGAACGAGTACGGCGCGTACCACACCCGCACCGAGTCGGTGAGCAGCGACGCCAGCAGACGAATGCTCGACTCGCTCCCCGGCGCGAAGGCATAGCCGTACACCGAGCGCGCGGGCGCAGTGAACGTGCGCGGCATGTCGGTCACGACGGCCAGTGAGCCCGGCACCGCGGCCAACGCGTACGCCTCCACGCGCCATGCGAGCGGCAGCGACCATGCGGTCATGTCGTAGAAGCGATTGCGCTGGCCGGTGCGACGGAGCTCGAGCTCGAACTTGATGAACGCCGAGTCGAGCGCGGCGTCGGGTTCCAGCAACGCCTTGGCCAGATAGCCCTGCGGCTGCGCCAGGTCGACCACATAGCTGCCGGCCTTGGCCGTCATCGTGGGCACCGTGCCACCGGCGTACATGGTGGCGTTGGCCACCACAACATCGGCCGTGAGACGCTGCACGTCGATGCCGTTGTCGCGCAGCTTCTGCACCAGCGAATCGGCCCGACCCTGCGCGTCACGCACCAGCATCACGGCCCGCAGCGGTCCCTTGGCGTGCATCGTTATCGCATTCGCGCGTGCCGCCGCGTAGTCGCGCACCAGATCCGTGCGCCGACGGGCCGACGTCTTGACCGTGGCCCACTCGGCCGTGAAGTGCTCGAACGCTGCCTGGCGCAGCGTGCGCAGCGTGCCGTCGTTACGCATCACGGCACCGCCCGAACTCGAGGCGCTCTCGAACAACATGCCGACGGAGCCTGTGAGCATGGGCCACCCTTCGCCATAGCCCGGATAGAACGAGTCGTAGCCTTCGCGCCGGAAATACGACCAGCCGTGCACGTCGAACGCCGCGCCGTGTGCTGCCGCGAAGATGTCGAACCACTTGGGCAGGTGCGCGGGATTGTTCTTGTTGTCCGGCTCGCGCGGCGGCGCAAAGTAGAAGCTCGAGCTGCTCCCCTGCTCGTGCAGGTCCACCGCCACGTGCGGCCACCACTTCATGTACGTGCTCACGCGCCCCTTCGTCTCCGGGTGCGACTGCGCATACCAGTCGCGATTGAGATCGAAGTAATAGTGCGACGTACGTGGCCCCGGCCACGACCCGGCGTTGTTCAGCGCGCCCGGCTCACTCGGCACACTCTGCGAGCTCCCGTAGCGCTCGATGTCGTGCGTGTGCCGCTCGCGTCCGTCAGGATTCTCGTTGGGGTCGATCAGCACCACGGTGCTGTCGAGCGCCAGCTTGGTGTCGGCATCGGTGCCGGCCGCCAACTGATACAGCAGCGCCAGTCCCGCTTCGGCGCCCGACGCTTCGCCGCCATGCACGGAGTGCTCGAGCCAGACGATGCTGGGAATGCGCTTAACTGCGGCCTCGATCTCGGCGGCACTCGACCCGCGCGGATCAGCGATGCGCTTGGCATCCCGCTGAATCTCGGCCAACCGCGCCATGTTGGCTTCGCTCGCAATGGTGATGATGAGCATCTCGCGCCCTTCGAACGTGCGGGCTACGGTGTCCACCCGCACCCGCTTCGAGGCAGCGGCAATACGCTCGATATAGCGCATCATGGCGCGCTGCGGCGTGAAGCGGGCACCGATATCGTAGCCCAGGATCTGCGCGGGAGTGGGCACGCGCGGATCGAACGTGGCGCCGGGGTCGGCGAAGGCATGTTGCGCCTGCGCCGGTCTGGCCGCGAGCCCGGCAGTGAGTGCCGCGGCGGTCAGGATGGAGCGGAGAATGGATGAGGTCGACATGCCGTGAACTTCGCGCCGTGCGGGCGTCCTGTCACGGGGGGCTCCTGCGGAATCCCAGGCAACAACAGCAACGGCCAACCGCAACGGCAACAGCGGGAACACGGATCGTGGAGGATTTCACAGATCACACTGATAAGCAAAAGCGATAAAGCCACGATGCGTGAATCACACGCTGTACGGCTCATCTGTGTAATCGGTGTGATCGCTTTTGCATCCGTGTTCCA
>CANHJV010000249.1 GCA_947461225.1 Gemmatimonadota bacterium
CGCCCGCAACACGAGTACGGCCTGCGCACGCTCCCCTTCCTCACGGAGTTGATGACCTGTGTGGCGGCGCTGCCGGCGGCGTCCGACGGTCCGCGCGACGTTGATCCGACGGTGCTCGAACTGCTGCGGACCCGACCCGGGGAAGTGCCCGCCCGACAGCTGTTGGCGTTTCTCACGCCACATCTGTACCGGTCGTTTGCCGCGTTCGAACAGTACCGGCTGATCGCGAATAATTCGCCGGACTACGTGTATTCCGCCGAGCGGGCGCTTACGCGGGCGGTCGCGTCGTATGCGCGGCTGCTGTACGCGAATGACCCACGCGTGGAGGTGGTGGCCAGCGAACTGCGTGCGCTGTCGCTGACCCACTTCTGGTCGACGCAGTGGGCCGCGCGGGGAGACGTTAGCGAGCCGCATGCGGCCGATCCCAGTGACTTCGCCGACCCCGATTTGCACGGCCTCGTGGCCGACTCGGGTGCCGTGATGGTACCGCTGCTGCGCGCGATTTACGACGAAATGGCGAGCCAGGCCTATCGTGCGTCGCCGCTCACCGTGAACCGGCATGCGGCGCAGGAGTTCGTCCCACTGTACACCCCCTCACAGATTCAGGGGGTGCGTCGGCTGTATGCCATCGCGAAAGATGTCGTCGCGCCGAAGCTGCAAACCTTTGGCGACGAAGGACGCAAACGCTGGAAGCAGATCGAATTCGAGCAAACGTCGTTGTTGTCGCACATGAGCGATCTATCGCGGCAACGACTGGCCACTGGGCAGGTGGACAAGCGCCTCATGCCCATGCATTACGCCGAGCTCGTGTGTCGCGGCTTGCCGGCGCTGCGCGAGCGGGTGCTGCATGCGGAGCGTGAGCTGCAGCTGGCGGCAGCATTACACACCTCCGCCGACCGCCTGCGCGCCGCACGGCTGACCACGCGCTTTCATGAGCTCCTCACGGAGTACATGATGGTGGCGATCATCACCGCGGAGGGGCTTCGCGAGAAGAACCTGCGCGGGGCTCGGCTTGGCTGGCACATCCTCCCCGAACTGGACTGTGATGACCAGGGAGAAGCGATTGGTATCCGGCGGCTGATCACACGCTTTCGTGGTGACGACCCCGCGTGGGTGCGATTGAAGCAAACGCACGAACCGGGCGGCGGGACGAGCCCCCGTGCGCGCACGCGCGAGTGGAGCTGGCCGCCGGGCATTGTCGATCACCGGCTGCTGTTCATCTACCTGCGCGATGTGCGCACCGTGCACGCGCACCGCGCCGGCCTGCTGCCGCTGCACGAGCGCATCGATCTGCGCACCGACACCCTCGCGCTCTTCATCAGTCCGCGTGCGCGCACGCAGCGCTCGGAAGCCGAGGCGGGCGGAAATTTCTCGCGGGGCATCTTGTCCGATGTGTTTGGACGGGCGCTGTTCTGGATGGCGCGCGACGTGCTGGGGCGCCCGGGGCTTCCCCGCAGCTACGCCGACGCCTGCAAGGCCGACAGCGAGTTCCGCGGGCTCTTCGGCGCCCACGTGATCCGCTCGTTGGGCGCGACGTGGTGGGGCGGGCTACGGAACCGCTGGGACTTCGCCGAGGCGTATACCAACGACCTGCAACCCACCCTGCACGCGTTCTACTCCAAGATCCCCACGTGGATGGCGCGTGCGGTGGGTTCGGGCAGTCCGCAAGACCCGACGTTCTGGAACGACGTGCTCGACGTGATCATGAGCGAGCAATCATCGCAGCTCGACTGGGCCGGTTTTTGGGACCGCTTCGACCCACTCGCGAGCTACAGCGCCAGCGACGTCCGGGCACGTCTGGCACAGGAGCGGTAGGCATGGGCACAATACGTGCAGCAGTGATCGCTATGGACTTTCAGGCGCCGCCACTGCACGATTGCCTAACTCATCCGTATCAAATGATGCGGATGAATTCGCTCGCATTGGAGGGACATTGGGACAGAGCCATAACAAGTGCCATAATCTGCCGACCGTTCTTTCGCGTCGTCGGCTGATCATGGGAGGAACGCCGCAATTCCGCGCCAAACGACTCGTGGGCGGCGCATGGACGCCGGTCGGCAGCTACCTCGTGGACGTGCGCACAAGCACGGTGGGTCGCATCGCCAAGGCCTCGGGCGTCTTTCCCGACACCCGTCACGGCGCGGAGCTGCTCGATCAGATCAAGATGATGCTCCGCGATCTGGACACCACCCGCGACCTCTCGAAGCTCACCCAGATCAAGCAGGGCAAAGTGCGTTTGCTGGACGCGCTCGCGGCGTGGAAGGCGGGTCGCCTGTCGTTTGCCGAGTCGTATGCCGGCGACTCGCTGGTCGGGGCGCTTGCGGAGTGGCTCGCGGGAGCCTCTGTGTCACCGATCACGATCCGGCAGTACGGGAACTATGTGTCGCGTCTGAAGCGCCTGGGGCTGATCACCCCTTCAACGAAGGTGCGTGACTGCGGTGACGTGTTGCGCGGCATGCGCACGATCATGGCGAAGGAGCAGAAGGCGGTCTACTTCGGCAATATCAGGCAAATGTTCATGAGCTTTTTGGTGAATCATCTGAATTACGATGCGGAATCCCATGTGTTGCGCGACGTCAAGCGGATTCTCCCCATCAAGGTGACGCATCGCCGGGAGCATCATCCGTTACGCGGGCCACGCGATCTGTTCGAGCTCGGTGCCCGCATCAACACCAGCGGCCGATGGGGGAACCGCGAGGTGGACTACAAGATCATGATTTACTTCATGGCGCTCACGGGGATGCGCCCCACCGAGTTCGAGCGCGGGCTCTGGGAGCGCGACAGCGCGACGGGGCACTTGCGTATCAAGGGCACGAAGACGCGCAACGCGGTGCGTGTGATCCCGCTCATCATGTGGCTGGAGCCGATGAAGCGCACGTTGGGGAATTTGCAGATGCGGTTGGTGAACCTCCGGCCACCAACGGTTGTACGCACCCGCGATTTCCGGCGCACCTCGGCCGTGTGGTACGAGCAAGCCGGCGTCCCGCGGTCGCGGTACGCGTACTACCTGGGTCATGGTCCGAAGGACATGACGGCGCTGTACGAACAGCGCACCCCCACCAAGGAAGAGCTCGACGCCGATCGCGCCTCGCTGCTGGCGTGGCTGGAGGTGCAGAAGGTGGCTCAACCCGCCGAGCAGCCGCCTGACGAGATGATTGAACCCGCCGAGTTTATTGAGGCGCTCGAGCGGACGATCGCGTAGCGATCGCGTAGCGATTCGTGCCACATCTGCATGACGTTTTGCGGATGAGTTTCCCATAGCAAGTTCCGTGATCCAGAATTACGCACGGTGATTTAGCTCGACAAAGTGCCAATACATCGGTGAAGGTGGTGTACACCTATACGTCATCAACGGCTGCCGTTGCGACGGTGTCCGCCACCGGCACGGTGACCGCGGTCGCCCCGGGCACGACGACC
>CANHJV010000250.1 GCA_947461225.1 Gemmatimonadota bacterium
CCGTAACAAAAAGAGCGCCGACCACCGCCAGCAGGGCGATAAAGAGGGCGCTCTCGAGCATGATGGCGTTCATATAGGTGAAGAATACTACGGGGCGCTCACCGAAAAGTGTCAGAATGCGGGGCAACGAGCCTTCACGCGCCGGCCGGACGCCCGAACAGGGGCTGCACCATAGGGCCATCTTGTGATTTCACAAGGAGATACACGTGATCGTCGGGCTCCAGCCGCAGCGTCGGCGTGGGAGTCAGCAGGGCGCTCCCGGGAACGCCAGCAGGCCGAGCACGAGAAACATCCCGATCTGGCTGAGCCACGCCAACGTATCGTGCCCACGCTGCACGCTGGTGTGATATGGCAGCCGTTCGGCGTCGATCATCCAGGCCGTCTGCCACTCTAGGCCTGCAAGCTACGTCGCCGCAAAGCGACGAGTCCAACGGCTACCTCAACGGCTACCTCAACGACAACAGCAGCGGCAACGGCAACGGCAACAGCAACGGCAACAGCAACAGCAACGGCAACGGCAACGGCAACAGCCAGAACACGGATGACACCGATGGACGGAAACAACACAGATAAGCAAACAGCGCTGTTGGCTTATCCGTGTTGGTTCGGTGAGATCGGTGTCATCCGTGTTCTGGCTGTTGCTGTTGTAGTTGCTGTTTCCTACTCACCCAACTCAAACCGCAACATCGATTCGAGATCAGGCAGTCGCCACACGAAGCCCGCGTCACGCAGCACGCGCGGCTCCACGCGCTGACTGGCGAGCACGGTGAGATTGGCCATCTCTTCGCCGAGCAAAAGCCGTAGCGCGAACGCCGGCACGTGGGCGAGCGTGGGGCGACGCAGCACGTCACCAAGCACCTTCGTGTACGCCGCGTTCGTGACCGCCGTTGGCGCCACGATGTTCACCGGACCGTGAATATCATCGCGCATGAGGCAGAAGTGGATCGCGCCGATTTCATCGTCGAGGGCGATCGGACTGATCCACTGCGAGCCCGGTCCAAGCGTGCCGCCGGCACCGAAGCGGAACAGCGGCGCCTGCGTGCCGAGCGCGCCGCCGGCGGCGCCTTGCACGATGCCCGTACGCAGATGCACGACGCGAATACCGGCCTGCTCCGCGGGGGCGGTGCTCGCTTCCCATGCGCGACCGACGTCCGCGAGATAGTCGTCACCGACGGCGCTGCGCTCGTCGAGCGGCTCGCCGCCACGACTGCCGTAGATCCCGATGGCCGAGCCGCTGAGCAGCACCCGTGGCTTGCGCGAGAGCTGCGCGAGCGTGTGTGCGAGCAGCGACGTGCCTTCCACGCGACTGCTCTTGAGCGCGGTGCGGTGCGCGCTCGACCAGCGCGAGGCGATCGATGCCCCAGCCAGATGAATCACGGCATCGACACCTTCGAGGGCGCGCGGATCGAGCTGACCGCGCTCCGGATTCCACTGCACGTCCTGAGTGCCCGGCTTGGGCGCGCTACGGCCGATGCGAATGACCTCGTGCCCGCCGGTGGACAGAAACGCCGCGAGCTGCGTGCCGATGAAGCCACTCGCGCCGGTGATGGCGATGCGCAGGCGCGGCCGATCCGCGAACTGGGCATGCCGCGCCAGATCGCCAAGCATGACGGCGTGCCGGTACGCGAATACGCGCGCTAACGTGCGCTGCGTGTATCCGCCCGCAACGACACTCCCCAAGCCGCCAAGCGGGAGTTCGTAGCGGATATGGTCGTCGAGCGTGCTCGACTGGGCATCGATCGGCGTGAAGCCGTGCGTATGCTCCCATGCCGCAAACGGGCCATCGCGCATGACGTCGCGGAACTGGCGGTTCGCGAGGTAATCGCGATGCTCGAGGGTCCAGGTGGTGGGGACTGGGCCGGCGTGCACCTGCAGCACCACCTTGGCCCCATCGCGAATGCCTCCCGTGTGCTCGAGCACCTTGGGGCGGTCCCACGGCGGTGACAGCCGCTCGAATGCACCCGCCCGCTCATGCCATGCGAACAGCGCCTCGACGGACACGGGGGCGTGCACCTGCTTCCGGAATTCCTGCATCGACACGAGCACTCTCCCCTGCGGCAACCCGCATTGACCAGCCCCTGCGCTACCAGCCGCCGGCGTCTTCGAGATCGAGGACCCGCCAGCAGTACCAACTGGCAACGCTTGCCCAGGGGCGCCAGTTCCGCGCCACCTTCTCCAACCGGTCCGCCTCCGGCAGCGCTCGCATGCGATAGATCCGCTGCGCGCCCTTCCGCACGCCAAGGTCGAGCACCGGGAGCACGTCCGGACGTCCGAGCCGGAACATCAGGAACATCTGTGCCGTCCAGCGACCGATCCCGCGCACCGCCACCAGGGCATCGATCACCGCCTCGTCGTCCATGGTGTCGATCACGTCGAGCGGCAGCCGGGCATCCTCGACATGGCGCGCGAGGTCGACGATCGCGCGCGTTTTCGCCGCGGAGAGCCCGCAGGCCCGAAGTGCGTCGTCATCCGACGCCAGAATCTGCCGCGGGGTCGGAGCATCGCCGCCGGTGCCGAGGCGGTCTCGGAAGCGCCCGTAGATCGTGGACGCGGCCCCACCGGACAGTTGCTGATAGACGATCGCCCGCGCCAGATGATCGAAGTGCGTCCCGTCGGTGCGCGGCAGCATCGTGCACGGGCCCACGCGTGCGATGGCCACCGCCATCTTCGGGTCTTGCGCACTGAGCGCCGCCACCGCCTCCTCGAGGCGGCGCGCTGTCAGCTGGACGATCGTCATCGTCGGCTCACATCGTCAACGAGAACATCACGTGCGCCTTCGGGGTGCCGGCGAACATCAACCACGGCTTCGTATCCGATGGCGTCGTCGAGATACCCGTAGTCGCCGTGGTGGCAAACGGGATATACACCACGAACAGCGGGTTGCCTTGCTTCACCGTGCCCGATGCTGCATCGAACGCATCCTTCTTGCCGAAAATCTGATACAGCGAGGCCGGTGCCGTTGGCATCTTGATCTTCCCGGCTTTCACTTCGGCAAAGCGCACCGTGTCGATCTGGCCACCCTTCACACCCGTCGCGCGCAGGGCGCGGCCGCGGGCCATGAAGGGATCCATCGAATCATGGTAGCAGGACACATGGAACTGCTCCTCGGCAGGATCGTCGGCCAGGCACATCATGCCGTTCTTCGTGGGGCGCAGCCATTCGAGCTTGCCGGCCGTCTTGTATCCCATCACCCCCGCACCGTCGCGCAGCTCCTTCGGGAGCGCCTGGACCGCGGCCGTGATCTGCTCGGCAACCGGTGGCGGCGTTTGTGCGCCCAGCGCGCCACCGACAAACGAAAGGGCCGCCGCACAGGTCATGACATAGCTGGATCGGAACGACATGGTTCAAGCTCCCGGAGAGGACGGACAAAAA
>CANHJV010000251.1 GCA_947461225.1 Gemmatimonadota bacterium
GCAGGAGATCGCGGCGCTCGATGAAACGTACGCCCGCATCGACGAGCCGTCGGAGACGGTCAAGAAAGCGTACGAGACCCGGCGCAGCGAACTGAAGGGCGCCCTCGGCGCGGCGCTTGCCGACGCGGGGAAGCGCGCGTAGGTTGCGGGTGTCGCGCATTCGGCGCGGCGGACAACTGATTTCAGAGCGCAGGACACGGAAACCGGTTTAATGCCGGTGCGGCCCCGCCACTGTAACGGGATCTGCCACGCGAGTTCACACTCGCCTGGCAGCAGCGACACTCACGATGCCACTGACCCTCGGGTCGGGAAGGCGAGTGGCGCAACCCGGAGCCAGGAGACGACCCGCGCTCATTCTCGGACGAAGACCCTCGAGGGGGGGCTCGCGCCACGTGTCGTCGATGCTTGCCATTCGACCTGCACGCGTGCTCGGGCGTCTTCTCGTGGGAGAGGACGCCTTTTTGTCTCCTCACCCACGATTGGTGCGTTGCGCGCTGGTGGCCCTGTTGCCGTGCATCGGCGCAGTGGGGTGCTCGCGTGCGGATACCGGTACGGCGAACCAACGCGATACCGTATCGGTCGTGGCGGTGGCCGACACCGACGATTTCGGTGCGCCGCTGCCCACCGACGCGCGATTCGGTGCGCGTGTCGTGTCGCTCAATCCCGCTGCCACCGAAGCGATCTTCACCATCGGTGCCGACTCGCTGCTCGTGGGTCGCTCGCGCTGGGATGAATATCCGAAAGCGGTAAGCCGTATCGCGGCGCTCGGTGATGGGATTCGCCCCAATGTCGAAACCGTACTGGCGGCGCGCCCCACGCTCGTGGTGCTCTACGCGACCGCCGAAAATCGCGCCGCGGCCGACGCGTTGGCCCGTGCCGGTGTGCGCACGGTCGCGCTGCGCGTCGACCACATCGCGCAGTTCCATCGGCTGCTTGCCGCACTTGGGCGCGCCCTCGGGGCCGAGGCCAACGCCCGTATTGTGAGTGACTCGGTGCAGTCCACGCTCGATCGCGTGCGTGCCCTCACGGCGTCGCGGCCGCGACCGCGCGTCGTCTGGCCCGTGTGGGAATCGCCGCTGCTCGTGATCGGGAGCGGGAGCTATATCGATGAACTCCTCAGCATCGCCGGGGCGGAGAATGTCTTTCATGACATGGACGCGCCGTCGCCGCCCGTATCGATCGAGGAAATCGCGAAGCGGGATCCCGACCACGTGATCACCGGGGCATCCCGTGGGGAGCAGCTGTCTGCCAATCCCTCGTGGCAAGCGATCCGCGCGGTGCGCGAGAATCGATTCATCGTGCAGGATCCATCCGTCACCGGTCGGCCATCAGTGGTGCTGGGCATGGCCGCCGTACAGCTCGCCCGCGCGTTGCACCCCGAACTGCGCGACTCGCTGCCGTGAACGACATGTCGCGTCACGGCGCCCGACACGCGATGACCTCCCCATGGCTGGCCTGGGGCATCGGTGCGCTCTTGCTGGTGCTTGTGGTGGTGCTCGGACTCTCCATCGGCGCCGTGCCGATCGCCACGCGTGACATCGTCGACGCGCTCCGCGGCATCGGTGATCCGTCCACGATCGCCATCGTGCGCGACCTGCGAGCACCACGCGTGTTACTCGCCGCGCTGGTCGGCGCTGGCCTCGCCAGCAGTGGCGGCGCGCTGCAAGGCACGCTACGCAATCCGTTGGCGGAGCCGTATCTGCTCGGTGTGTCAGGCGGTGCGGCCGTTGGTGCCGTGACCGCGATGGCCGTCGGCGTGGTGCAACCGGTGCTCGTGACGGCCTGCGCGTTTGCCGGAGCGGCGATCGCCACGGTCGTGGTCACCGCTATCGCACGCGTCGTTGGCGGCAGCGCGGACACGAAGCTCCTGCTCATGGCTGGCGTCGTGGTCGGGGCGTTCGCCAACGCGGCGATTCTGGTGGCGCTCGCGGACGCGCCGCCGGAGCGCCTTCGGGGCGCGCTCTTCTGGATGATGGGATCGGCGTCCGATGCGACGTGGCCCGCCGTCGCGCGCTGTGCTGCGGCGCTCTTGCTGCTTGGCGGTGTCCTCGTGTGGCGCGCGCGCGATCTCGATGTTTTGTCGCTCGGCGATGAACCGGCGGCGGCACTCGGCGTCGACGTCGACCGGGTGTCGCGTCAGCTGTTTCTCGTGGCTTCGTGGCTCGCCGCGGCAACCGTGGCGGCCGCCGGCCTCATCGGATTCGTCGGCTTGGTCGTGCCAAACATCGCGCGCGCGCTCGGGGCGCGGCAGCATCGGCCGATGCTGCTCATGAGTGCGCTCTACGGTGCCGTCTTGCTCGTTGCTGCCGATCTCCTGGCGCGCACGGTGCGCGCGCCCGCCGACCTGCCACTGGGTGCGGTCACCGCGTTGGTTGGCGTGCCCTTCTTCCTGTTCCGTCTCCGCCGGTTGGCCGCATGACCGGAGCCACGCGCGGGAGAGAGCAGGGATCACCGCTCACGTTCGACAACGTAAGCGTACGCTACGCGGGCCGTCCGACACTGGCGCTCGACCACGTGTCGGTGGTGGCCGAGCCGGGGAAGATGACGGCCGTTGTTGGGCCGAACGGCAGCGGCAAGAGCACGCTCGTGCGCACCCTGCTGCGCCGCGTGCCTGTGGAATCGGGGCGCGCGACGGTGGGCGGTGCGGATGTGGCCTCACTCGACGCGCGGGAGGTCGCGCGGCGGATCGCGATCGTTCCGCAGCGTGAGGAGCCGGTGCTTCCGCTGCGCGTCGAGGAGTTCGTGGCCTTGGGTCGGCACGCCCGACGCAGCGCATTCGGCGGGATGAGCGCCGACGATCACGCGGCCGTCGAAAGCGCGGTGGCTCGCGCGGGGATCGCCGACGCGATCGGTCGTCGTACCGACACGCTCTCCGGCGGCGAGTGGCAGCGCGTGCGGATCGCCCGAGCCTTGGCGCAAGCCGCGCCGGTACTCGTACTCGACGAGCCCACCACCTTTCTCGATATCGCGCACGAGATGGCGGTATTCGAGCTGCTCGATGAGCTCGCCCAGCAGGGGCAAACGGTGTTGCTTGTCAGTCATCAGCTCAACCTCGTGGCGCGTTTCGCGGCGCACATTGTGTTGTTGCACCGTGGAACCGTCGCGGCAGCCGGTGATGCCGCCGCCGTCATGCGTGGCGAGATTCTCGAGCGCGTGTATGAATGGCCGCTGGTCGTCACGCGCGATCCCGCCGTCGGGGCGCCGGCGTTGCTCCCGCTGCGCGGCAGCGGGCGACATCGAGAGCGTCCGTCGTCGTGAGCATCGCGGCGCTCCTGCTGGGCAATCTGATCGCGCAACTCAACCAACCGCCCCGCGATTCCACGACCGTCTGCGTGACCGATACGCGAACGCGCGCGCC
>CANHJV010000252.1 GCA_947461225.1 Gemmatimonadota bacterium
AAGCGCATTGGTGACGGCTTCGATCCCTCGCTGGGGTTCGTGCCGCGCGCCGCCGCGCAGATCATCACGTTTACCAGCAACTTCGTGCCGCGTCCGCGCGGGCGGGTGGCTGGCTTACGCGTGCGGCAAATGCTGAACGAGTTCCAGCCGCGCGTGGTGACGGACTTGAACGGCAAATGGGAGAGCTATCGCATCTTCATGGCGCCGGTGAACTGGCGCTTGGAGAGCGGTGATCGGTTTGAGGTCAATTTCAATCCCACGGGTGAGCGCCTGGCGGTGCCGTTCACGATCGCGCCCGGTGTCACCATACCCATAGGCGCATATCACTGGTATCGCTATCGACTGGAAGGCGGTCTGGCGGCCAAGCGTCGCTTCAGCGGGCAGGCCACGTGGTGGTTCGGGTCGTTCTACAGCGGCACGCTCGACGAGATCACGTTGACCACCGCCTGGAAGCCGTCCTCGCTGATCAACGTGGAAGTGAACGGCACGCGCAACATCGGCCGGCTGCGCGAAGGCGGTTTCACGCAGGACTTGGTGGGCACCCGCGTGCGCATCAACGTGTCGCCGAATCTGCAGCTGAACAGCTACGCGCAGTACGACAACCAGAGTGACACCTTCGGCGCGAATACGAGGATTCGGTGGACCTTCTCGCCGCTCGGTGATCTGTTCATCGTGTACAACCACAACCTGCGGCATGATATCAACGGCGACACCGGGCTGCCGTACGGCACGGGGCTGCAGGCCGATCCGACCATGCGCTCTCCAAGGAATTGGGGCTTCGCCTCGAATCAGCTGCTGGTGAAGCTGCAGTATGCGTTCCGACGTTAGCGGACGCCTGCGCGCCCTGCTCATGCTGGCCATGGCGCTGCCATCGGTTGCCTATGCGCACGGCGTTGCTGTCGGTGACAAGGGCTACATCATGGAGACGTTCGGCACGCGCATCGTGCCGTTCATGTATCTCGGCGCGAAGCACATGGTCACCGGTTACGACCATCTGTTGTTTCTGCTCGGCGTGATTTTCTATCTGTATCGACTGAAGGACATCGGCATATACGTCACGCTGTTCGCGCTCGGGCATTCGATCACGCTCGTTGCCGGGGTGCTCACGGGGGTGCATGTGAATGCCTTCGTGATCGACGCGATCATCGGCGCATCCGTGATGTACAAGGCGCTCGACAACCTTGGCGTGTTCGCCCGATGGTTGAAGGTTCAGCCCGATCCCCGCGGCACCACGATGCTGTTCGGTCTGTGTCATGGGCT
This sequence comes from Gemmatimonadota bacterium, assembly GCA_947461225.1. Lineage (GTDB taxonomy): Bacteria > Gemmatimonadota > Gemmatimonadetes > Gemmatimonadales > Gemmatimonadaceae > Gemmatimonas. The sequence continues at coordinate 1,261 of CANHJV010000252.1, forward strand.
TGGGCTGGCCACCAAAATGCTCGACTTCGAGTTGGCGACCGATGGTCTAGTGGCCAACCTGCTAGCGTTCAACGTGGGCGTAGAGATTGGGCAGTTTCTCGCGTTGTGCGTGATTCTGCTCGCCATGAGCTTCTGGCGCCGGAGCGCCGCGTTCGAGCGATACGCCACCGCCGCGAATGTGCTGCTGCTGTTCAGTGGCGTCGCGCTGGTGGTGTATCAGGTGCGTGCGTACTTCACGACGGCACCGGCTTAGCGATGATCACGTCTCACGAATCGATATCGCGCGACAGCCTGCCGAGCGTGCGTCTGCTCGCGTGGCTCTCGCTGCTGGGGCTGATCGTGATCGCCGCGCTGCTCGTGACCGTGGTGCTTCCGGCCGAGACGGGGCGCGATCCAACCGGTGCGGGGCAGCGGCTGGGCTTGACCGAGATGGGGCGGATCAAAGTGGCGCTCGCGAAGGGCGTCGCCTCGAATGGCGCCGTGGTTGCGCAGACCGCGCGCTCGAAGCGAGTGGCCATCGGTGGCCCCGGTGCGCCGTGGCGTGACTCGATGGCGATTACGCTGCAGCCCTCCGAGGGTATCGAAGTCAAGATGACGATGCGCGCGTTGGAGAAGGCGCGGTATGCGTGGACGACCAGTGGCGGAGACGTGTATTTCAACATGCACGGCGAGCCGCTTGATCCGCCCAAGGATTACGCCGCACATCGATATGGAAAGGGCACGTCCGCGGGGGAGTCAGGGGAGTTGGTGGCGGCCTTCGACGGCGTGCATGGGTGGTTTTGGCGCAATCGTACGGACCAGCTGATTACGATCACGCTGAAGACCGGTGGTGAGTATCTCGTGCTCAAGGAGCTCAAGTGATGAAGACCACAGGAGTACTGGTGTTGGCCGTCACGCTCACGGTCGCGTCGCGACGTCATGTCGCATGGGACGGAATGGTGTTGGGCGTCGGTGGGTCGAAGATCCGCGGCGAAGTTGAAATGGTTGCCGGAAAAGTGGCCGGCACCACCGCCGTCGAGGTGAGTTACGCCCGTGATGCGGCGGGAGCCGTCCGCCCCTGGCATGTGCACGTGGGCAGCTGTGCGAAGGGCGGCCCCGTGCTGGGCGCGGCGTCGGCGTATCCCGTGTTGCGCGTGGACGCCAAGGGCGCGGCCGAGGGCAAGGCGACGCTACGCCTCGCGCTCCCCGACAGCGGCAGCTACTACGTGAATATCCACGAGTCGGCGGCGGCGATGTCCAAGATCGTGGCCTGCGGAGATCTGCTGCTCGAGGAGTAGGGGAGGCTGTCCTCACCCGCTAGACTGCAGGGATGACGACACCGACCGAAACCGCCCCCGACCGCTACTCCTACTGGCAGAACGCCCCGCTCTCGATCGCGGGCTCGCGGGTGCTGGTGGCCTCCAAGCCGGGGGTGTTCTCGCACGGCACGGTCGATCCCGCCTCGATGATGCTGGCCGAAGCGGTGGCGTCGCTCGGCAAGAGCACCTCGGTGCATCTGAACTGCGGTAACGGCCTGGTACCGGCCGCGGCGGCGGTGGCCGGTGGGGCGTCGGTGTTGTGGTGCTCGGATCGGTCGCTGCCGTCGGTGCAGGCCACGGAGCGCACGATGGCCGCCAATGGTATTGCCGGGTCGCACGTGGTGCACGCACATGGCACGCACGCCTTCCCGCTGGCGCTGGCGGCCGACGTGGTCACGGTGCGCGTGTCCACCGACAAGCTGGCGCTGCAGCAGCTGATCTGGGAGGCGTTCCATGCCCTGCGCATTGGCGGCAAGTGCTTCATTGCCGGCGCGAACGACGAAGGGGTGAAGCCGGCGGTGCGGTTGCTGGAGTCCATCTTCGGTATGGCGCGTTTGGACGCGCAGCACAGTGGGCACCGGATGGCAGTCGCCACCAAGACGCAAATCGCTCCCTCGTCGCTTACCGACGGCACGTCGCCGTATCTCGATCCGGATCACTTCCGCGAGGTGGCGGTAACGCTCAAGGGCGTCGAGCACACGCTGTTTTCGCGCCCGGGCGTGTTTTCGTGGGAGCATCTCGACGAGGCCACGCAGATTCTCGGCGACCTGATGGA
>CANHJV010000253.1 GCA_947461225.1 Gemmatimonadota bacterium
CGACGGCAACTTGTCGTACGACCGTTCCGACCGCTCCACCGACTTCTTCCTCGATCAGGGCGTGAAGACGGAAGGCTTCGGCAATGGTGGCCCGGGTGAGATCTCGCGTTTCAACGGCATCACCAACGCCCTCAACGCATCGTTGTCGGCCAATCTGCTCAAGCGTGTCGGCAGCTTCACGCTGCGCAGCACCGTGCGTGGTCTGATGGAGCGCGAGACGAACGATCTCGTGAACGCGAGTGGTCAGATCTTCTCGACCCCCGGCGTGAACAGCCTGAACAACGCCACGGTCCGCTTTGTGAACTCCACGAGCGAGACGATCCGCACCAACTCGTTCTTTGTGAGTGGTGCCGCCGACTATCGTGGCAAGCTCATCGTGGACGGCCTCGCTCGCATGGACGGAAGCTCGCTGTTTGGTCCGGAAGAGCAGCAGAACTGGTACTACCGCGGTTCCGCCGCCTATCGCATCTCGGAAGAAGGCTGGTTCCCGCTGAAGAGCGTCTTCAACGAGTTCAAGCTGCGCGCGTCGCAGGGTACAGCCGGTGGTCGTCCCGACTTCAACGACCAGTACGAAACCTTCAACTTCATTGAAGGTGGCGGTCTGGTGAAGCAGAACCTTGGCAACAAGTTCCTGAAGCCCGAGTACTCCAAGGAGACCGAGCTCGGCATCGACGCCATCGTGAAGAATCGCTACTCGATTCAGCTGTCGTACGCGCGTCAGACCACCTCCGATCAGCTCTTGCTGATTCCGTTGGCCGGCTACTTCGGCTACGCCAATCAGTGGCAGAACGCGGGTACGGTCACGGGCAACACCTACGAGGCGACGCTCGAAGCGCAGATCGTGCGCAAGCCCACGTTCACGTGGCGGGCTGGCCTGGTTGCCGATCGGTCGCGCAACAAGATCACCGAGTTCAACCGCCCGTGCTTCACCACCGCCACGGTGGGCTTCCGTTGCGCTGGTGAAACGCTGGGCAACATGTACGGCTTCCGCTTCATCGGCGACGCGTCCGAGCTGCCCGCTGACGCGCAGTCACGTGCGAGCGAATTTGCGCGTAACGACGAAGGACTGCTCGTGTATGTCGGTGCCGGCAATGCCTACACCGATGGCGAGACCAAGCGCCTGTGGGGCACGCCGGCGGTCACGATCGGGAGCCAGTCGTATCAGTGGGGTATGCCGGTCCGTGCGCTCGACTCCACGGGCAACGCGGCCGTGACCCGCATTGGCGACGGCAACCCGGACTTCCGCTTCGGCGTGTCGAACACGATCGGCTGGCGCGGCGTGCAGCTGTTCATGCTGTGGGATGCCCAGGTTGGTGGTGACGTATACAACCAGACCAATCAGCGCATGTACCAGTACCAGCGCAGCCGTGATGTGGATCAGGCGGGCAAGGCGCAGGAGCTCAAGAAGCCCATTGAGTACTACGTGTCGCTCTATTCGGCCGCCGATCCCACGAGCTATTTCGTGGAAGATGCGAGTTTCGTGAAACTGCGTGAGCTGTCGCTCAAGTACCGGTTGCCGAGCAGCTTCTCTCGTGCGTTGTCGCGTCTGGGCGCGGAACAGGCGTCGGTGTCGCTCATCGGCCGCAACCTGGTCACGCTCACGCGCTACAAGGGATATGACCCCGAAGTTGGCAGTGTGCTCAGCCGCCTCGACAGCTTCTCGTATCCGCGCTATCGCACGTTGACGGGCAGCTTCGAAATTACCTTTTGATCGGCGAGCCTCAACTCATGAATTCGACTCTCAAGAAGTTTGCTTTGCCGATCGGCCTCACGCTCATCGCGGCCTCCTGCCAGGACCTCGATGTGGTGAATCCCAATCGGCCTGATGCCGAGCGCGCCACGGCGCAGCCGGTGACGACGGAATCGTTCGTGGCGACCTCGTTCCGCACGTGGTGGCCCGTGGCCGGTCACGACGACTATCCGGCGTGGGCGTTCAGCACGATGGCCCGCGAGATGACGTCCGGTTTCGCTGACTTCGGCCAGCTCGAACTGTCGGCCGAGCCGCGGCAGTCATGGAACAACAGTCCCGTGAACGCGCGTCGGCAGGTGAACGAGCAGCCGTGGTATCAGCTGTACCGCACCATCTCGGCGGCGAACGACGTCGTGGGGGCGATCGATCGCGGGCTCGTGATCGAAAGCGCCACGCGTACCGCTCGGGCGAAGGCCATGGGCAAGTTCATGCAGGGCATCTCGTACGGTTATCTCGGCCTGTATTTCGACAAGGGCGCGTTGATCGACGAGACCACCAAGCTGGATACGCTCACCGGCAAGGTGCCGACGTTCGTGGACTACAAGGCGGTCACGACGTTCGGTATCAAGCAGCTGGACGCGGCGATCACGACGGCGAATGCGCAGCCGACGATGACGTTCCCCGTCGACAACTTTCTGTATCAGTCGCTCACGAAGGACCAGTTCGTGCAGCTGGCGAACTCGTTCGCCGCGCGGCTTCTGGTGTACTCGGCTCGCTCGCGTGAAGAGCGGGCCGCGGTGAACTGGGCAGAGGTCATCCGTCGCGTGGACGCCGGCATCAAGACGGATTTCGCGCCGACGGCCCAGCCTGACGTGTTCTTCGATGACTGGAAGCGGTTGATCGCGCGCCTGCGTACGGCGGGCCGTCCATCCGACTTTGGTCGTCCGAGCTATTGGCTCGTAGGGCCGGCCGACTCCACCGACGGCTGGAAGAACTGGGTGGCCACGCCGAATGACTCGCGGGTCGCCTTCCAGATGCGCACGAAGGACCGTCGTATCCAGGGCACGACCGGACCGGCGTCGGTGGGCAAGTACATGGGCTATAACCTGAACAACATCTTCCAGGCGGCCCGCGGCACGTACCGCTACTCGCACTACTACTACAAGCGCAACGGCGTCGACCTCACCTACCAAACGGGCCCGCAGGTCGCGATGACGGTCACGGAGATGGATCTGCTCAAGGCTGAGGCACTGATTCGTCTTGGTCGTGCAGCCGAAGCCGTGCCGCTCATTAACAAGTCGCGTGTCGCCAACGGTGAACTGCCGTCGGTTACGGTGGATGGTCCGCCGAATGAACCGGGCTGCGTGCCGCGTAAGGAAGCCGGTGGATGCGGCAGCTTGTGGGATGCGCTGCGCTACGAGAAGAGCATCGAAGGCGCTGGCGTGAACGGTGTCGTAGCGTTCTTCGACGCGCGCGGCTGGCGCACGCTGCCGGAAGGCACGCCCGTTCACTTCCCGATTCCGGGCCGTGAACTACAGACGTTGCGGCTGCCGCTGTACACGTTCGGTGGCCCCGGTGGACAGGGCAGTGCACCGGCGCGTGATCCGGAGCGTTGCCCGGTGTCGTTGGCGCGGTGTGCCCA
>CANHJV010000254.1 GCA_947461225.1 Gemmatimonadota bacterium
CGCCCCAGCGTCACCACCGGCGGATGCTGCACCAGGATCAGCAGATCCTGATCGAGCGCGCCACTGATCCGCGCTACCCGCGCACGCTGCTGGAGCCCCCACGCCACGTCGTAGGGGGTGAGGCCGAGGTCGAGGACATACAGGTGCATAACAACAGTAAGGGGTACGGAGTATGGGGTACGGAGTAGGAAATACCCCGTACTCCCTACTCCGTACTCCCTACTCCGTACTCCCTACTTCGCCGTTATGCATGCAGCATCTTCCCCATCGAGTCCAGCACCGCCTCACCGATCGCTTCGCTGAGCGTGGGATGGGCGTGGATCGCGAGGTCGATTTCTTCTACCGTGAACTCGTTTTCGCGCGCGACCACGAGTTCGTGAATCATTTCGGTGGCATGCGCGCCCACGATGTGCGCGCCAAGAATCTCACCGTACTTCGCGTCACGGATGATCTTCACGAAGCCGTCGGTTTCACCACTCGTGCGCGCGCGACCGTTGGCGGAGAACGGGAACTTGCCCACCTTGTAGTCGAGCTTCTGGTCCTTGCACGCCTGCTCGGTGAGGCCGATGCTGGCGACTTCGGGATGACAGTAGGTGCAGCTCGGAATGTTGTTGTAGTTCACGAGATGCGGATGCTCGCCACCGAGTAGGTCGGCCAGCACATGTCCTTCGCGTGATCCCTTGTGCGCGAGCATCTGATTGCCCGACACGTCGCCGATGGCGTAGTAGCCCGGGACGTTCGTTTCGAACTTCGTATTGATCTTCACGAAGCCGCGTTCCGACTTGGCGATGCCCACCGCTTCGAGGCCGATATTCTCCACGTTCGGCGCGCGGCCGGCTGCCACCAACACCTTCTCCACTTCGAGCGTGTGCGTGGTGCCACCCGACTCGACCACGAGGGTGGCGCCCGTCTTCGTCACCTTGGTGCTGGTGATCTTGGCGCCGGTGAGCACCTCGATCTTCCGCTTCTTGAACGCCTTCGCCAATTCGGCGCTGCAATCGGCGTCTTCGATCGGGAGAATCGTGGGCGCCACTTCAACCATCGTGACCTTGGTGCCGAACGCCGAGAACACGTCGGCGAATTCCACGCCCACCGCACCGGCACCCACCACCACCATCGACGCCGGCGCCTTCTCGGCGATCAGCACGTCGTCGCTGGAGAGCACGACATTTTTGTCGAGCGCGAGACCGGCTTGCGGCAGCCCCTTCACACGCGAGCCGGTGGCAATCACCACGGCCTTCTTCGCTTCGTGCGTTTCCTTTTTGCCGTCGGCGAGCGTGACGGTGACCTTCTTGCCCTTTTCGATCACGCCTTCACCGCGGATCGACTGCACTTTGTACTTCTTCATCAGGAAGTCGACGCCCTTGGAGTTCTGCGCGCTGATGGCGCGCGAGCGCTTCATGGCCGGACCGAAGTCGAGGGTGATGCCGTCGAGGGTGATGCCGTGTTCGGCCGCCTTGCCGAGCTTCACCGCGAGGCCGGCGCTTTCCAGCAGCGATTTGGCCGGAATGCAGCCCCACAGCACGCAGGTGCCGCCGAGCCCTTCGCGTTCGATAACGGCCACCTGCAGGCCCAGCTGGGCACAGCGGATGGCGCAGACGTAGCCGGCGGGACCACCGCCCAGAATGATGACGTCGAACAAAGCCATGATAGTCGGGGATAGACGGGGAAGAAGAACCGGAAAGATAGCGGAAGAAGCGCGAGCGTAGGGGGCGGCTATCCGAGCAACCACTGGGCGGCGGAATACCATTGTAGCCGTCCGGGGAGCCGCCGCGTTGGCGGGGATTGATCCTGCGTGATGAGCAGCGCGTGGGCGTGAGGGTGGCTCGTGGCGGCCGCCTCGAGCGCGCGCACCTCCCGCTCCCATGTTGCGTCGTCCGAGGTGTCGAGGCAGACCTGCACCAGCAGTGGCGGCTCGCCGGGCTTGCTTGCGAAGAAGTCCACCTCACGGTCGTCGCCGACTCGTAGCCACGCGACGGTATACTCGCGTCGCTCCAATTCGAGCAGCACGGCGGTCTCGAGCGCACGGCCTCGGTGCTCCCGACCGGGCTGCTCGTACAGCGGGATGAGTCCTGCGTCGATCGGGTAGACCTTGCGCGGGTTCACCAACCGTTGCTTCTCCGATGCGCTGTGCATGTTGAGCACGCGTACGAGAAAGGCGTCCTGCAAGTGCTCAAGGTAGGCGTGGAGCGTGTCCTTCCCGATCGACACCCCCTGTGACCGCAGGAAGTTGTAGAACTTGTTCACGGTGAAGCTCCCCCCCGGCGTGGAAAGCAGGTGGCGTTGGAGCGCGCGCAACGCCGTGGGGTTGGTCACCTTGTGACGCTCGATGACGTCGCGGAGGACCATCGTGTCGACGTATCCCGTGAGGAGTCTGGCACGGTCGCGCAGTTCGGTTCCTTGCGCTTCGGGGAACCCACCGGTTTTCAGGTAATCACGGAGCCGCGCGTCGACGTCGGCTCGCTCGGCCGGGCCGAGACCGTGCCATGGCTCCACGGGTTCCGCGTGTGCGTGGCGAAGCACTTCACGGAAGGAAAAGGGATGCACCAGCACTTCGAGTAGGCGGCCGCGTGCCGCCGTGGCCACTTCCTGGCTCAGCAGCTTCGCCGAGGAACCGGATACGATCACTTCGACATTTTTTGCTTCTACGAGGCGATGGACCAGCGACTCCCACCCGTCGACAATTTGGATCTCGTCGAGGTACAGGGAGAGGAGGCCTTCCGCGCGTATCGTCGGGAATTGCCGAGTATGCTCCTCGATGACCCACCCGAGGTCGAGCGCTGTCATGCCGATGAGGCGCTCATCCTCGAGCCCGAGCATGAGCTGTGACTCCCGTGGGCGCCCGCCCGCGATGCGATCGGCGCGGCGCTGGTGCAGAAACGAGGTTTTCCCGCCGCGGCGCACGCCGATGACGGCGAGGGGCTTGCCGGCAATTCCGGGCAATCGCACGTCTCTCCGCGTGAGATCCGGTGGCGGCGCGGTCAGTGCCTCGGCGAGTTTCGCTCTCAGGAGGTCGGGGGGAATTGTCCTTTCCATCGTGACAAATTACCACTTATTTGTCCTTCCTGCAAGGACAAATTCTCCGCGCTACCGGCGAACCGACCGCACTCCGTCCGAGAAGATCACGTCGATCGCCCGGCCACCGGTCACGACCGCGTCGCCGGAGCGCCGTACGAAGCCCATGAGGGCGCCGGTGGAGGCGTCGCGCACCATGGCCATGGGGTAGGCCGAGCTGTTCCAGGTGACACGCGCCCGGCC
>CANHJV010000255.1 GCA_947461225.1 Gemmatimonadota bacterium
ACGCCCGGCGTGGTGTACTTCGTGGACAAGCAGCCGCCGCGCACGACGCCCAACCCGTAACCAGTACGGTTGTGCGCCTCCCCGGCCGAACGACAACAGCGACCGCGAACGAGACCAACGTCTCGTCCGCGGTCGCTGTGCTTTGGGCCATGCTGTTCGCGCTGCTCAGTCTGCCGCCTCGCCTGCAGGCCCAGGTCCTTCGCGGGACGGCACGGCTGACCGGTGATGACCGGCCGCTCGATCAGGCCCGGGTCATGGCGCTACTCCGCGACGGTCGTTCCATCGGCAGCACCGTCACTGACGACCAGGGGCGATTCCAGTTCCGCATCCATGCCGACGGCAGGCCCTTCGCGATTTCGATTACGCGCATCGGCATGGAGCCCACGCTCTCCGAGGAAATCACCCTCGGATCTTCTGACACGCTCGACGTGAACTTCAGCGTGGTCGAAACGGGCATTCGTACTGACACGGTGCGCGTGAAGGCCACCCCGTCCTTGAATGACCTCCGGCTCGCCCAAGCGCGACGGCGCGGCTGGCGTGTCTTCCCGCCGGCCGAGGTGGAAAAGCTCCGTGAACGCTCGAACTCGTTCGAGGACCTGCTGCGGTCGACGGGATTTCCGGGATTTGTGGTGCCGAGTCGACGCGATGATTGCATTCGCTCCACTCGCTACAATCGCTGCCTTACCATCGTGGTCGACGGCGTCCCGCTCACAGGCAACTATCCCAACATCAATCCGCGCGATGTCTATTTCTTCGCGCTGCTCGGGAAAACCGAATCGGCTGTGCAGTTCGGCGATCGCACGCCCTGGGGCGCCATCGTGATCTACACGCGCGCCAAAGACGACCGGTAGCGGCTCACTCCGCCGCGCGCCGACGCGTCGCACGTGCCGCCGGTGGGCTTGGTCGGGGCCCCCTAGCCGAGCTGCGAGGCGAACGCTAGAATTGCGTGCGCTCAATTGGCGACGGGACGAAGGGATTAAAAGGGGGGACGGTCCCCGCGGCGAGCGATTTGTCCCGTTCATGAATCCCCAGCGCCGCGACGTCTGCGTCACGCCTTCGGTCCGGTTGCGCGCCTCAGGGTGCTAAAGCGGGTCGTACCCCGGGTTTTCTGTTGGTGTTCCCCGGCGCGCGCGATCCGCGAAAGCGACCCGCGAAAGCACCGGTGCAGTACCCCGAAGGGCTGTCCTCTGCGGAGGCGGTTGGTCGGGTTGGTAGGCCAGCGGGATCTCCACTCCCGCCGGTGAGATTCCTCTCCCCCGTTTCCGGCTTCAGATGCGCCGAGGGCTGAGCATGTCGAGATTTATGCGGTGGCTGTCGCAGGTCCCCATCGCCGTTGCCCTGTTGCTGATGCCCCTCGTGGCGCAGGCACAGGGACCGGCCGTGATCACTGGAACCGTGAAGAGCGAGTTCGGTGACCCCCTTGAAAACGCCAACGTCTACATCGTTGAACTCGCCATTTCGGTGGGTACCAACGCGGCGGGCCGTTACACCATGACGATCCCGGCGGATCGTCTCCGTGGTCAGGCGCTGCAGCTGCGCGCCCGTTCCATCGGCTACAAGGCCGATGCGAAGCCGATCACGCTGCGCGCCGGCAATCAGACGTTCGACTTCTCCCTGGCCAAGGACATCAATCGCCTCCAGGAAGTCGTCACCACCGGCGTGACCGCGGGTACGGAGCAGAAGAAGCTCGCGTTCTCGGTGGCGCAGGTCAGCGATAAGGACATGCCCGTCCCGGGCTCCAACCCGCTGTCGCAGCTGCAGGGTAAGGTGGCTGGTGCCAACATCGTGTCGGCCTCGGGCCGTCCGGGTACGGCGCCCGCGATCATCCTCCGTGGCCCCCAGTCGATTAACGCCTCGGGCCGTGGTCAGGACCCGCTCTACATCATCGACGGTGTCGTCTCGCAGGGTGGCCTGCAGGACATCAACCCGCAGGACATCGAGAACATCGAAGTCGTGAAGGGTGCGGCCGCCTCGTCGCTGTACGGCTCGCGCGCCGGTAACGGCGTCATTCAGATCACGACGCGCTCGGGTAAGAACCAGAGTGAAGGCGTGAAGTTCCGCGCCAACGTCGAATACGGCGTGTCGGACATCGAAAACGAGTACCAGTACCCGTCCACGCACTTCATGCTGATGGACGAGACGGCGTCGCGCTTCTGCGTGACGGTGTCGGGTGCGGCCGATTGCTCGCGCACGGTCGACATCTACCAGGAAGCGTACCGCATCAACAACGACGGTGGTGACTTCTCGCTGCCGCCCGTGACGTTTGCGAACGACGGCGGCATCTCCCGGAACCCGGGCGGCATCTTGTCGCGCGCGCTGTTCCAGGTGAACCAGTTCCCCAAGACGTACGACCCCATTCAGCAGTTCGTCACCAACGGCCAGGTTATCAACTCGACGCTTGATGCCACCGGTCGCGTGGGTCGCACGAACTTCTTCGCGTCGGTGAATCAGCTGCGCCAGGAAGGCTCGGTGAAGCTGCTCCCGGGGTACACGCGTAACTCGATGCGTCTGAACGTGGACCAGCAGTTGGGTGGCAACATCAACTTCTCGGTCCGCTCCAGCTACTCCAGCGCGAACGACTACAACAACGGCGCCGGCTGGTTCGGTCTCACGCGTCAGCCCGCCAACGCGCAGCTGTTCGCCGAAGACGCCAAGGGGCGCTTGTACATCCGCACGGTGGCGCAGAATCAGGGCGCCCAGAACGTGAACCCGGCGTACAACTCCCAGAACTTCCAGCCGCTCAACCGCATCGATCGCTTCGTGGGTAACGCCACGGCGCGGTGGACGCCGCTCAGCTGGCTCGACGGCGAATTCAATTTCGGCTACGACGCGCGCAACAACTTCCAGGAGTCGCAGCAGGACCGTGGCTACCGGACGTCGGCGCTCAGCGCCACCAACCTCGGCACCATCAGCCGCAGTGCGGGCCGCTCGTACTCGCTGAACGCCTCGGGTAACGTGTCGGCGCGCAAGAACTGGTTCGACGAAAGCCTCACGTCGCGCCTCACGCTGCGCTACCTGTACGAGACGCAGGACTCGCGCTCGCAGAGCACCGGCGGTGACAACCTCGCCGTCCCGGGCCTCCGTGACCCCGACGCCGCGATCACGAACTATTTCACGTCCGGTGGTACGGAAACCGTGCGTCAGCTCGGCTTCTTCACCAACCTCGATCTCGACTACAAGGGCCGCTACATCGTCGGTGCCCTCGTCCGTCGTGACGCGGCGTCGCTGTTCGGTGCCGCGAATCG
>CANHJV010000256.1 GCA_947461225.1 Gemmatimonadota bacterium
GACTGTCAGACCCCCCTCGTACTGTCCGTGGTAAAGGCGCTGGCTGACTGCTCGCGCCGCGGACCAAACAGTGGAGGCACCGCCGATGGGCATTGTGTACGTCCTGACCAACGAAGCCATGCCGGGGCTGGTGAAGATCAGCATCACCGATGACGCCGATCTGAGTGCCGGGATGGGGCCGCTGTTCTCCGACGGGGTGTTCGAGGTGGTATACGCATGCCGGGTGGAGAACGCCCTCGAGGTGGAGCGGTCGCTGCACGTCGCGTTCGAAACGCAGCGCATCAATCCCACGCGCGAGTTCTTCCGGATCGACCCCGGGCAGGCGGTGGCGATCCTCCGGCTGTTGGATCGTCCCGATGTGACGGAAGAACTGGCGTCCGAGGCATCGGCCGAACAGTTGGCACTCGGCTGCGACGACTCGGGCACGTCCTACGTGTTGAATCTCGCCACCGGAGGCATCGACGCGCTCGCGTCCCCCGTTGGTCCGCCCTCCGTCGTTCCGTCTCCCGCCACAGCAGATGCCCATCGAGCACGAATGAACACCCCGATCGAACCCATTTCGTACCTCACGTCCGATCGCCTCGCCGAGATCCTCCACGGCGGCGGATATGACGTGGAGCGTGGCGCCGACGGCCATGTGATGGCGTGCACGGAGGTCGGCGGGGTGCTGGTGGTAGCAGAGCGTCGCAAAGAGATGGTGTGCTTCCTGACCACCTTCGTGTTTCGCGACGACGTCACCCTGCGTGCCCGCCTGCTCCTTGCGAACCGGCTGAATGCCAAGGGATTCGTCGCACGGTATTACCTGGGCAGCCAATCCGAACTCTCGGTGGAGTGCGACATCGTCTGCGCGACGGGTTTGGCCCCGGCGCAGTTGCTGGCCACGTTGCGACTCTTCACGCTGCACGTGGGGCGGATGATGACGTGGAGGCGGATTCGCCGGTACTTCGCGTAGTGGGGTGTGTTGCGCCGAGTGCGGTAACGGCTTCGCTCCACGCTTCAAACATTCTGAGCGTAGCTTTCGACATGAAGAGTTTGCTGCGCTGGGCGATACCCATGGTGCTGGCGGTGCTCCCTCCGCCGTCAGCGCGCCTGACTGCATCCTCTCCGCTGGCAATTCCTGTCGCACATGACCGACAGCCGAAACGATCACCCCGGGTGTGGGTGAACCTTCGAAGCGGTGTGTACCATTGTCCCGGTTCCAAGTGGTACGGCATCGGCAAACGCGGTGCATGGATGACCGAGGCCGCCGCGCGAGCGAAGGGGTACCGCGCGGCGTACAAGCGGGCATGCGGCACGTGATGCGCGCGATCGTTGCCCGCGTGTATGTCGGCGTCGCGTTGCTCGTCGCCTGCGGTGCTCCGGCGCTGCTTGCCGCCCAACCCACGTGCGGCGTAGATCGCTGGCCGGTGAAGACGCTCGCCGATCGGGATCGGGGTGCGGTGTCGCTCACCGACGTGGTACCCACCACCGTGCGCGCGTTGGGCGCGCTCGATATTCCCGAGGTGCCCTATCCCAGGGATCGCCGGCTCGCGCCGCACGAGCTCCGGCTCTATCGCGTGACCGCCATCGTCTGGCAGATCATGACGACCGAAGACGATCGCGACTGGCACATCGTGCTGCGTGATCCGGTGGACAGCAGTAGCATGATCGTGGAGATCCCCGACCCCGCGTGCACCGCGGATCCCACGCTCGCGGCGCGCTTTCAGGCCGCCCGTGATGCGCTGCGCCGCGTACCGAAGCGCGGGCAGGCGACGTTCACCGGTGTCGGGTTTTGGGACTTCATTCACAACCAGCGTGGGCGCGCCCGGAACGGCTTCGAATTGCATCCGGTGCTGGCGATCGAGCGATGGTAATGCGGCGGCGATACCCGATTACCGAGAATGCGGCGCTTCGATCAGGCTGCCATCACGCGCTATGAGGCCACCGCTGACGCAGCGGCGACAGCCTTGAACCGCTTCACCCGAATCGTGCTGGCGCGCCGATACGCAGCGGCCAAATCAAAAGCGAGTTGGAGCGACAGCCACATCTCAGCGCTCCCGCCAAATCGCTTCTCGAGGCGCACCGCCATCTCCGGGCTCATCGCGGCCTTCCCGTTGACCAAGTTGTTCAGGGCTTGACGCGACACGCCGAGGCCAGGCGCCGCTTCCGTCACACTGAGTCCGTTCGGCTCGAGGCACATCGTGCGTACCACGCGGCCAGGGTGTGTCGGGTTCTTCATCGCCATCGATGGGCTCCGGTTAGCGGTAATCTGGGGACCCGAATAGAGGCCTTCGACGTCGCAACATCCTTGTACAACAGTTTGAGCCATTTGTGTCGGAAGTGCTGAATCATTACGACTTGCTTGAACTGTAAAGTGACACGTGTCGCTTGTCAAACGATGTCGACTTCTGGCGGGCGCGCACCGTGTCCGCGTAACCCTTCTCATGGACCGACTGCACGTCCGGCGACTGGCTCGCGATCGCGTCCGGGATTCACAGCGGCCCGAGCGCCTCGAGTGTCTCGAGAACCGTGGTCGCCGCCGCGATCAGATCCGCGATGAGGCGCTCATCGACGTTCAAAAAACCTTCGTATTCGCCTTGATTCCGCACTTTGTGGCACTTGTCGAGTACCCGCCAGACGTCTGGACCGAGTCCGAGCGTATGCGGAAGCAACTGGAAAACGATGTAGCGATGACCGGATCGGTATCCGCAGCGTCGTAGTGCTGCCAGACTGATGGCGTGCGATGCGTTGTACGCGAGGTCAAAGCGACTCTCGAGGGCGATGTCCGAGCGGCGAGCGTCCGCCAGTCGAACGCGTCCCGAGTGCACCAACCCCTCGTATTCGGCGGAATCCGCGGGCTCCTCGTGAATCGACGCGTCCAGTTTGGCGAGCTTCTCAAGGGGCGATGTCACGCTCGCTTCCGATGATCCACAGCTTGTCTTGCGCGAACACCTTGGTGATGAACGCATTCTTCTTGCCGAGGCGCGCCGTCATCTCGTCGTTGCTGTACAGCGTCGGATTCACGGCGCGTCCCAGTCGTTGGGTCGCGGTCTCGAGCAGCGTGAAGAGCTCGGCGTAGCTCAACGTATCGCTCACGATCAGCACATCGATGTCGCTGGATGCGGTATCGACCCGTTTGGCGACGGATCCGAAGACAAAGGCCAGGGAGATCTCGCCGGCGCGCGGGGCCAACCCTGATCGCAGCACGTCCACGAGTCCCGATGTTTTGAGGATCAGCGTACGGAGCTCCCCGTACACCGGGGA
>CANHJV010000257.1 GCA_947461225.1 Gemmatimonadota bacterium
GGCGGTGCCGGGGATATTCCACACCATCCAGTGCAGCAGATCGTCGGTACCGTCACCGATGGCGGCGTCGGCATCGTGCACCAGCAGCACGAAGCTGCGGGTGGAATCGGGGGCGCCGCTCCAGCTGAGTGCCGGCGACAGATCACGTCCGGTCTGTGCGTGGCGTGCCGGGATCATGCTGCCATCGGTGAAGGCGCTGGAGGTCAGCGTCATCACCCGCATCGCGGCGCGCGCGGGCGCGCGCGCGGGCTGCGGGGCGGCCGGCGTGGCGGGGCGCGCCTGCGCGAACGCGGTGGTGGCGGTGCACAACACCGTGGCGGCGACCAGGAGCCGCGTCGTATACGCTTTCGTCATGGCGGCGCTCACGAGAACGACTTCGGCATGCGCTTGCGCCACACGTCGTATCGCGCGCGCAGGGTCTTCACCGGGTTGAGATTCTCGCCCGCCTTGATGGCGTTCGGTCCACCCTGCTCCGGCTGCGTGACCGTGAGATACATCGCGTACGTGCCGTTGTTGTGCGAGTCGCCGCTGGTGTCGTTCTGGTTGGCCATCAGGATGTAGGCGATGTACGACGTGCGCCCTTCACACGGGCTGGCCGGGGCCGAACCGTCGGCCGGCAGGGGCGGACAGACACAGCGGCTGTCGCCACCGTACTGATCGGCCGTTTCGAGGGCGGCCATCACGCGATCGGTGAGAGCACCCTTGGTGTGCAGAAAGGCCTTCACTGCATTCGGGATCACGTCCCCCGGTCGCAGGATGTTGCCCTGAATCGAGTAGTAGATCTGCGTGCCCGGTACGCGGCCCTGGATATCCTGCGACACGTAGCCGTTGGTGAGCCCCGAGTGACCGGCGCTGCGTCCCGTGAGGTCGAGGATACCGAACTGCCGTGACTGAAAGGCCGGGTCTTCCGACAGCATCTCGATGATGCGCGCTGGGTCGGTGCCCTTCTGAAGCTCGCGGTACACGAGCATCTGATTGGCGTGGGTGCCGTCCACGCCGGCCTGACAGGCGGCGACGCCCTTGCCGGGCACGACGACCGCCTGAATGCCCATCAGGAACGCGTCGTTGTTGTTGACGCAGGTGGCCGAGGCGATGACCACGCGTCCGGTGGCGGCGTCGACGGCGATCACGGACCAGGTGGCGTGCGCGGCACGCGGCAGCGCGAGCGAGAGCGCAACGAGCGCCGCGGCACACCGGAACGCGGTGCCCAAGCGGCGAAGCACATGAGATATCAGCATGTCGCTAACGTGCCCCGTGAGCATGCCGACACGCAAGGGTGGAGCGACTTACCGTCGCGCCAACCTCACGGCCCAGTCGTACACGCCACCGTATTGCTCGGCCGCGTGATCCCACGAATTGT
The DNA here is from genome assembly GCA_947461225.1 of Gemmatimonadota bacterium. Taxonomy (GTDB): domain Bacteria; phylum Gemmatimonadota; class Gemmatimonadetes; order Gemmatimonadales; family Gemmatimonadaceae; genus Gemmatimonas. The sequence continues at coordinate 1,361 of CANHJV010000257.1, forward strand.
CCTCGCGCATGCCGCGTGCCCGCAGCAGCGCCCAGCTCTCGCGGTCGCGATACACCTGCAAGGCGCGACCGATGGCGTCCGTGAAGTGCCGCACGTCGTACGGATGGAACCGGAAGCCGTTACCGTCGTAGCCTTCGCGCACGGTATCGTTCAGGCCACCCGTGGCGCGCACGATCGGCACACTGCCGTAGCGGAGCGCGATCATCTGCCCCAGGCCGCACGGTTCGAAGCGTGAGGGCATGAGGAACGCGTCGCTGCCGGCGTAGATGCGCTGGGCCAGCGTCGCGTCGAACCCGATGCGGACGGCGATTCGGTGCGGATGCGCATGCGCATGCTGCTGCATCACGAACTGCAGATGCGCATTGCCCGAGCCGAGCACCACCAGCTGCGCATCGGTGTGCTGCAGCAGCCAGGGCATGGCCTGATCGAGCAGGTCGAGCCCCTTCTGCTCCACCAACCGGGACACGATCCCCAGCAACGGGCGATCGGGCGCCACCGACAGACCGCACTCCGCTTGCAACGCGGCCTTGCATGCCGCCTTCCCTGAGGGATCGTCGGCGTCGAACGGGGCCGCGAGGTGCGCGTCGGTGGCCGGATTGAAGGCGTCGCGGTCGATTCCATTCAAGATGCCCGCCACCCGGTCGCGTTTCGCACGGAGCAAGCCATCCAGCCGCTCGCCGTACTCGGGCGTCATGATCTCCTGCGCGTACGTGGGGCTGACCGTCGTCACGACGTCGTTGAACAGAATGCCGCGCGCCATGAAGTTGAAGGTGCCCGCGATGCCGGGGCCCATACCATCTTCGGGCAATCCGCCGTCGCTGAGACCGGCCAGTGCCAGCGTCGCCGTGCTGCGTTGTCCCTGATAGGCGAGGTTGTGGATCGTGAACACCGTGCCGATATGGCCGAAGGTGTAGGCGAGATAGGTTTTCAGGTAGTTCGCAATCAGCGCGGCATGCCAGTCGTGACTGTGCACGACCTGAGTCTCCCACCGTTCCACTTCGCGCAGATGCTGCATCAGCGCCAGCACACCGCGCGCGAACAGGATGAACCGGCGATCGTCGTCCCCTTCGCCGTAAATCGCGTTGCGCTCGAAGGCGGCGGGAATATCAAGCAGGTAGACCGGTGTTTCACTACCGGCCAGGCGCCAGACCCGCACTTCTTCCTGTCGCTCGCCAACCGTCAGGAAGGTGGCAGCGATGGGTCCCTCCACCGGGAGGCCGCGCTCGCGCAGCTCACGGAAGTAGGGCATCACGACGCGCACGTCATGCCCGGCGCGCCGGAGGGCCGCCGGAAGGGCACCAGCCACATCGGCCAGTCCACCCGTCTTGATCAGTGGGGCGACTTCGGCCGCCGCGAAGAGGACGTTCATCGTTCAAAAATGCAGTCCCGAATCACCTGGGGACACCCTTCCGTGAGGTGCGTCGAAGGGACAGAATGACAGAGATCAACTCCTTGTCCCGATTTCGAGCGCCCCCTGACATGACCGCTTCCTCCCGCTCCGGCTTTATCGCCAGAAACGCCATGGCGTACGTGCTTGCCGGAGGCCGCGGCTCGCGGCTGTACGAACTCACCGATCGACGCGCGAAGCCGGCCGTCTACTTCGGCGGCAAGACGCGCATCATCGATTTCGCGCTCTCCAATGCCCTCAACTCCGGCATTCGTCGCATCGGCGTCGCCACGCAGTACAAGGCGCACAGTCTGATTCGCCACTTGCAGCGCGGCTGGAACTTCCTGCGCCCCGAGCGCAACGAAAGCTTCGACATCTTGCCGGCCAGTCAGCGCGTGAACGAAACGCAGTGGTATGACGGCACGGCCGATGCGGTGTATCAGAACATGGACATCATCGAGGCCTATCA
>CANHJV010000258.1 GCA_947461225.1 Gemmatimonadota bacterium
CGGGCGTGGGGCGGTGAATACAACCTCGGTGGCGCACAGCAGCTGTATGCCGTGAGCGCCTTCAACCCGACCACGCGCCAATACACCTATCGCATCAACGAGAACGTGGGTACGGCGGTGAAGAGTGGCACGCCGTACCAGATCCAGCTCGGCGCGCGGTACCGGTTCTGATGCCCACGCCTCGCACGATGTTCTCCGGCCGCGCGTGGTGCGCGGCCGGGCTGTTGGCGGCGGCGCTGTTGTTGCTGCCGTGGCCGGCGTCGCAGGCGCGTGCCGGCAACCTCGCGCAGCGCTCGCGCCGCCTCAAGGTGGTGCTGGTGGTGTTCGACGGGCTTCGCCCGGATCACATCACAGCGGACCGCATGCCCAACCTCGATGCGCTGGCCATCCGTGGCGTGCGGTCGTGGCAGCATCACTCGCTCTTTCCCACGGTCACCCGGGTGAATGCCAGCGCACTTGCCACCGGCACCGGTCCGTCAGGACACGGCATTCTGGATAACAGTATCTATTTGCCGGCGGTCGCTGATCGGGTGCTGAACACCGGCGATGCGCCCGACATGCTGTTGGCCGACAGTGTGCTTGGCGGGCGTTTGCTGACGGCGCCAACGATCGGCCGCCGTTTGCAGGCGGCGGGCATGCGCATGATGGTCGCGAGCGCCGGGTCGTCGGGATCAGCGTATCTGTTCGCCGGCGGCGCGGGCACGCCGGTGGTGAATGCCGATCTCGTGATGCCGGCCACGATGGACCCGATGGTCCAGCGTGTGCTGGGCGTTCCGCCGGCCGATGCGTCTCCGAATCTTGGACGCAACGCGTGGGCGGTGGATGCGTTGCTGCGCGTGGGCGTGGATTCGCTCGATGTGGACGTGGCCTATCTCTGGTTGTCCGATCCCGATCATACCGCTCACGGAGCGGGTTTGGGCAGTGCGATGGCGGATTCGTCCATCCGCGCCGCCGATCGTGAGTTGGGGCGCCTGCTGGGCGGGCTGGCGGCCCGCGGACTCGAGCAGTTGGTGAACGTCATGGTGGTGTCGGACCATGGGTTCTCCACGCACGTGGGCGATGCGAAATCCCTGCGCAAGCAGCTGGGGGCCTTCGCCGACAGTGTGGTGATCGCCGGCAGCGCCATTCACGTGCGTCACGGTGGGGCGGGCACGCGCGACGCCGTGGTGCGCGCGCTGCAGCGATGGCCGGAGGCCGGCGCCATCTTCACGGCGCCCGGTACGGCAAGCGGTACAGCGAACGGTGCGGCGAGCGGGCAGGGCAGTGTGAGCGGCACCATCTCCACCGCATCGATCGGATGGCAGCATACGCGGTCGGCCGACGTGCTCTTCTCGGCCGATTGGTCGCATGCGACTAACGCGGCGGGGCATCGTGGCGATACGCGACAGTCCGGTGTGGCTGGACACGGCACGTCGAGTCCGTACGACGTGACGGCGACCTTCGTGGCCGGCGGTCCGGCGTTTCGCACCGGCGTGCAGGCCTCGGCCCCCAGCAGCAACGCCGACATCGTGCCGACGATCCTGCACCTGCTGGGGCGTCCGTCGGCGCCGGCCGGCGTGACGGGGCGTCCGCTGCTGGAACTGTTGCGGCGCGGCGCCACGGCGCCGGTGGCTGTGACGCGTGACAGCGTGGTGGCCGAGGTGGCGGGTTATCGGACGGTGGCGTACCGCACGCGCGTGCAGCAGGTGTGGTACTTCGATTCCACGCGCACGACACGTCGCTAACGACACGTCGCTAGCGCACGGTCTTCCGCGGCATGCGGGCGTCGGCGTTGGCGGCGTGGTAGGCGAAGGACGCCATGATCACCGCGTTCTTCATGAGATCCGACGGTTGGATCGCCTCGAGGAAATCGAGGTTGGTGTGACCGCCGGTGCCGGGAATGTTGTCTTGCAGGAATTGGAAGCCGGGCAGCCCGACTTCGTCGAACGCGACGTGGTCGGTGCTGCCAAGGCTTTGATTCGATACGACGGTCATGCCGAGGTCGCGGAACGGCGCCATCCACGCGGTGAGTTGGGCACGGGCGTACTCGTTGCCCTGCAGCATGATGCCGCGGTATTGCCCCGCGCCGTAATCCTGATTGAAGTACGCAGAGAGCTTCTCGTACGCCGGCTTGGCGCCCACGGCGGGATCGCGCGGGTTGCCGAAGTGCTGCTTTACGTACGCCCGCGAGCCGAACAGTCCCTGTTCTTCGCCGGCCCAGAGCGCCACGCGAATGGTGCGTCGCGGCTTCGCGCCCACCGCCTTCAGGATGCGCATCGCTTCGAGCGACACGGCCACGCCCGACGTGTTGTCGCTGGCGTTCGGGCTGGCGTGCCAGGTGTCGAGGTGCGCGCCGATCATCACGACTTCGTCCTTGAGATCGCTGCCGGGGATCTCGCCCACGAGGTTCATCGCCTGCTCCACCTTGTCACCAACGCGATTGCGCACCTCGACTTCGATCTGTACCGGGATGCCGCGGGTGAGAATGCGATACATCCGGTTGTAGTGCTCGGGCGTGATGGCCACGATGGCCGGCGACGCGAGCATGCCGGCGCGCGACCAGCCATCGGCGCGCGAGCCCGGGCGCGAAAAACCGCGCACGGCACCGAGCCAGCCGCTTTCGCATTGCAGCACGGCGGTGACGCCTTCGGCCGCGTAGAACGCGATCTTCTCCTCGGCCGTGAGCAAATCGGGATCGCGGGCCACGCGCGGGGGCGTGACGCGAGGGGGCGCGATCACCGTGCGCTCACGCGCGTCGAGATCGTGTTGCGTGAGGCGCGGTACGCCGTTGGTGAGTGGCGCGAGGTCGACGACCGCCGGCGGCGTGACGAGCACCGCCTTGCCTTTCAGCGTGCCGCGATACTTCTCGAGATCGGCTTTCACCAGCAGGTCGACGATCACCGCCGACGCCACCTGCCGGCCCTGGGTGCTGCCCGTGTGTGCCACCGGATAGCCCACCATCGGCTGGTAGTCGGGTTGGAGCAGGTGGATCGACACGTACTCGTTGTCCCACGTCACGCCGAAGTCCATGAAGGGCTCAGCGGCCACGTTCACGAGGCCCATGGTCTTCATCTGCCCCTGCACCCACGTCTGCGCGCGCGTCATGTCTTGCGACAGGGTGAGTCGCGCGCCGAGGACGTCGGCGATGTACCCCTCGTACTCCATGACCTGTGAGCGCTGGAG
>CANHJV010000259.1 GCA_947461225.1 Gemmatimonadota bacterium
CACTCGCAGGGCCGCACGTCGGTGATGGACTATCCGTATCCGCTGATCTCGCTCGCCGCCGACGGCACGCCTGATCTGCGCGACGCCTACCGCAAAGGCCCCGGCGCGTGGGATACGCTCGCCATCAAGCTCGGCTACACCTGGTACGCTGACAGCGCGTCGGAAGCGAAGGGACTCGACGCCATCATGAAGGACGGCCTCACGCGCAACGTGCGCTTCATCAACGACCAGTACGCCAACGCGAACGGATCGATCCCGGAAGTGACGCGCTGGGTGGAAGGCGCCACGATGTTCGACGCGGTCGAGCGCACCTCGAAGCTGCGTCGCGTGTTGATGGACAAGTTCGACGAACGCGCGATCAAGCCGGGTGAGCCGATGGCGTTGCTCAACATGCGCTTCGCCCACGTGTACCTGCATCACCGCTACTCGCTGGAAGGACTCGCCAAGAACGTGGGCGGCATGGACTTCACGTTCACGCTGCGCGGCGATGGACAGACGCCCACCACGATCGTGCCCGCCGCCACGCAGCGTCGCGCGCTCACGATGGCGCTGGATGCCATTCAGCCGAGCGAGCTCACGGTGCCCGAGCGCGTGCAAAAGATGATCCCGCCTGCGCCGCCGGGCTTCAACGGCGACATGACGTGGATCGACAGCAACGGCGGCACGACGTTCGACGCCGTCACGCTGGCCGGCGGTCTCGCCACCGAAGTGATCGGCTATCTACTCGACCGCGAGCGCCTCGCGCGGGTGGTGCTGATCGCGGGACGTGACAACGCCGCCCTCTCGCTCGACGAAGTGTTGCGTGCCGTGGTGCAGCGCACTTGGGGCAGCACCGCCGCGACCGCGGCCGACGAGAAGGCCGTGCAGCGTGCCGCGCAGCGCGCGGCCGTGGACGCCATCCTCGACCTGGCCGGCGACAAGCGCGCGATGCCCGACGTGCGCGCCGCCGCGCTCATGCACCTGAAGGCGCTCGACACGCAGCTCGCCGGCATGACGTCGGGCGATGCGGCCATGCAAGCGCATGTGGCGTCGGCACGCCACGACATCGCGCGCTTCATGGACGGGAACGACGACCCGGCCGCGCGGCCGCGGTTCCCGGTGATTGTGCTGCCGTGGCCGTGATCACCTACTAACGGCGCTACGAGTGAACGACGCGAAGAGTCGACCGCGTTAAGGTAAGCAGCGCGAAGAATGAACAGCGTTGAACGGCGAACTGCGCCAACAGCCAAGAGCTCAGAGCTCAGCTGTTGGCGCAGTTCGCGGTTCCGCCCGTCATTCTTCGCGCCCCGTACTTTCGCGCCGTTCATCCCCAAGCACCGCCTCTTTCTCCCTCGTCTTTCATGAGCTCCGCGCCTCCTTTCGTTCCGCTCGCCTTCGAGCGTCTTACGCCTGACGTCTCCCTCGCTCGCGCACAGGCGTACTACGCGCAGATGGATCGGCGCCGAACGACCCGGCATTTCAGCACCGACCCCGTCCCGCGCGAACTCATTGAATTGGCGATCCGGACCGCGGGCACCGCGCCGAGTGGCGCGCATCAGCAGCCATGGACCTTTGTGGCGGTTTCCGACCCAACGCTCAAGCAGCAGATCCGCGAGGCCGCCGAAGCCGAAGAGCGCGCGTTCTATGCCGGACGCGCCACCCCGGAGTGGCTCGAGGCCTTGGCCCCGCTCGGTACCGACGAACACAAACCGCACCTCACCGACGCGCCGTGGGTGGTCGTGCTCTTCCGCCAGTCGTACGGATTCTTCCCCGACGGCGAGAAGCGCACGCACTTCTACACGCAGGAGTCCTGTGGCATCGCGGCCGGCTTCTTCATCTCGGCCATTCACGACATGGGACTCGTGTGCCTCACGCACACGCCGAGTCCGATGGGATTTCTCGGGGAGCTTCTGCAGCGCCCCGCCAACGAGAAGGCGATGCTCGTCATGCCCGTCGGCTATCCCGCCGCCGATGCCGCGGTGCCGGATCTGACACGGAAACCGCTCGACGCGATCGCGGTATGGAAGTAGGACACGTGCCGAAGACCGTCGTGCCACGGATCGGCGTCGCCGTCATCGTGATACGCGACGGGAAGGTGCTCGTCGGCCGCCGGCTCGGCGGCTCCCACGGGCACGAGACCTGGCAGTTCCCTGGCGGCCATCTCGAGTTTGGCGAATCGATCGCGGCGTGTGCCCAGCGCGAGGTCGCGGAAGAAACCGGGCTCGTCGCCACGATCACCGGCGACGGCCCCTTTACCAACGACATCTTCGTCGCCGACGGCAAGCACTACGTCACGCTGTTCGTCCTGGCGGCCGCGGCCGACGGCATCCCGCAGGTCATGGAGCCCGAGAAATGCGCGGAATGGCGTTGGTGCCCGTGGGGCGCCCTCCCCGAACCGCGCTTTCTCTCCATCCAGCATCTGCTCGAACTGGGCTACCGCCCGCCGGGCGTCGTGTAGGCCGACGCGGCGCCGTCGCGATACACCAGCTGGCCGCCGGTGTGTCCCACATTGTAGCCCATATAGAGCACCGCGAGGGTACCTGCCGCCGCCACGCCACGAGCCGTCGAGCCCACGCCGCCGCGCACGAACCCGACGCCAGCGATCACCAGGACCACGCCGGTGGCCACCATGAACGCGTCCGCCGCCTCTTCATGGGTCTTGATCGACTGCTCGGCGACCACCTTCTCGACCGCGTCTTCTTCGTCTTCGCCGGTTTCTTTGGCCAGCAGGCCGCTGCCGAGCGTGAGCGCCACCATGGCGGTGACGAGGCCCCACACGGGCAATACGCGGGCGCCGCGCCGGATGGCGATGAGGGCCCCAAGTCCGAAGAGGGGCAAAAGCACAGTCATCGCGATCGGCAGGTGCACGATCAGCGGATGCAGCGGGGTCGGCAGGAAATCCATAGTACGGTCCGTTGAAGTGGGGGCGTCATGGTGTTCCCCACATCTTCGGCCTCTTTGACGCCGCGGAGTATCCGGTAAATGCCTACAGCGGATCGCGGCGTCTAACGTCGCCCGTCTGCCGCGCAGTGCGATTTCGCACTGCGCCTGCAACGACGTGACGGAGCTACTTGTGGCGGAACGTGATGCGTCCGCGGCTCAGATCATACGG
>CANHJV010000260.1 GCA_947461225.1 Gemmatimonadota bacterium
CTGTTGGCGAGCACCTTGGACAGCAGCGCCGCCACGCTCCACATTGGGGGTATGATGACTCCATGGCCGCAATCGTATCTCCCGCTGGGCACCCTGCTTCCGTCGGCCTTGGTGGCGGCGGTCCCCGTGATCGTGTTGCTCGCGCTGCTGGGCATCTGGCATGTGCGGGCGCATCTGGCCGCGCTGGCGGGGCTCGCCGCTGCGGTGGCAGCAGCGGTGCTGGTGGCGGGTATGCCCACGCGGCTCGCGCTATCGGCCGTGTCGTACGGTGCGCTGTACGGCCTCTTCCCGATCGGGTGGATCGTGCTGAACGCGCTGTTCGTGTACGCCATCACCGTACACACAGGGATGTTCGACGTGGTGCGCGATTCGGTGGTGTCCATCGCGGAAGACCGTCGCATTCAGGTACTGCTCATTGCGTTCTGCTTCGGCGCCTTCGTCGAGGGGACGGCCGGTTTCGGCACACCGGTCGCTATCTCGGCCGCCATGCTGATCGGGTTGGGCTTCAAGCCGCTGCCGGCCGCTGGCCTGTCGCTGATCGGCAATACGGCGCCGGTGGCGTTCGGCGCGCTCGGCACGCCGATCATCGCGCTCGCCGGCGTCACGCAGTTGCCCGTGAATGACTTGAGCGCGATGGTGGGGCGCCAACTGCCGCTGTTCTCGATGCTGATTCCCTTCTGGCTGATCTGGGTGATGGCTGGATGGCGCTCCATCCGCGAAGTGTGGCCGGCCTGCGTGGTGGCCGGCGTGAGCTTCGGGGTGACGCAGTTTTATGTGAGTCAGCATTTCGGACCGACGCTGGTGGACATCAGTGCCTCGCTCGTGTCGATCGCGTCGGTGTTGCTGCTGCTGCGCGTGTGGCGTCCGCGCACGGTGTGGCGCTTTCCGGGGGAGACCGCGCGCGCGACCGCGGATGTCGTGCCGCATAGCACTGCCCAGGTGCTGCGGGCGTGGATGCCGTGGGGCATCCTGTCGGTGCTGCTGTTTGTGTGGGGGCTGCCGGCCATGAAGGCATGGCTGAATGCGCAATCGTTGTTCACGTTCCCGGTGCCGTTTCTGCATCAGGCCGTGCTGCGCACGCCGCCGGTGGTCGCCATCGCGAAAGCGGAGGACGCGATCTTCACGCTCAACTGGCTGTCGGCTAGCGGCACGGCGCTGCTGCTGACCGGCGTGCTCTCGGGCGCGCTGTTAGGCATGAGGCCGCGGGCGCTACTGCGCTTGTATTGGGAGACGCTCGTGAAGGTGCGCCTCTCGCTGCTCACGATCGCCGCGATGATGGCGCTGGGTTTCGTGACGCGCTACGGCGGACTCGATGCCACGATCGGGCTGGCGTTTGCGCGCACCGGGGTGCTGTTCGCGTTCTTCTCGCCGTTGCTGGGGTGGCTGGGGGTGGCACTCACCGGCAGCGACACCTCCAGCAACGTGTTGTTCGGCAACTTGCAGCAGATTTCGGCCCAGCAGGTCGGCGTCTCGCCGCTGCTGGCTGCGGCCGCGAACAGCTCAGGGGGCGTGATGGGAAAGATGATCGATGCCCAAAGCATCGTCGTGGCCGGTGTGGCCACGGGGCAGCATGGTCAGGAGGGTAATATCCTGCGCTACGTGTTCTGGCACAGTCTCGCGCTCGCGTGCCTGGTGGGCGTCGAGATCTTCGTTATGGCGCACTGGTAACGGCGAGCGCACGCTCGATATCCGGAATCATGTCGCTCGGCACCGTGGTGGGATCGAAGCGCTTGATGACCTGACCATCGCGACCGATCAGGAACTTCGTGAAGTTCCACTTGATCGAGGTGGTGCCCAGCAGGCCGGGCTTTTCCTTCTTCATCCACTGCCAGAGTGCGTGCGCGCCGTCGCCGTTCACGTCGAGCTTCGACGTGAGCGGGAAGGTGACGTCGTATTTCGTGCTGCAGAACTGCGAGATCGCAGCTTCGGTGCCGGGTTCCTGCGCGCCGAACTGATTGCACGGGCAGCCCAGGACGGTGAGTCCCTGCGCGCGGTACGTGCGCCACAGTGCTTCGAGGCCGGCATAGTGCGGCGTGAGTCCGCACTCACTTGCCACGTTCACCACCAGCGTGACCCCGCCGGCGAGGGACGACAGCGGCAGCGCGTCTCCCGTGATCGACGTGACGGTGAAATCGGAGAGGGTGTGCGGCGTGCTCACGGACGCACCCCCGTGGAGGATCCCACCGTGGCGGTGAACGGCACGCTCACCATGCTCGGTCCCCAGGACATCTCGATCGCGCCGCGCGTGGCGTTGATCGCGCGCACTACGATCGTGAACTCTTCCACGTGACTCGGCGTGGCTGACATCTGCATCGGTACGCGTCCGAGGTCGTTGGCGGCCGAGTAGATCGTGCCCCACTGACCGACCTGCTTGTTCACGATGAGCATCGTGCCTGTGCGCGTGTGCTGCACGAACAGCGAGTACGCGCCCGGCGGGACGACCAGATCACCCATGGTGAGCGTGCGCGACGTGAACAGGTGCGTGGCGTCGTTGGCGCCGGTGCGCCACACGCTGTCGAACGGCACCAGCGTGCCGCCCCACACACTGCGGTCGCGCACCGACGGACGACCGTAGTCGATGAGCACCATGCCACCCTGTCCGAACGCACCGCGTGCGGTTTCGCGCAGCGACAGCGTGCCGGTGGGCTTCATGTTCTTCGCGATGGCGGCGATGTCGAGGCTGCCGGCGCCGCGTGTGCCAACGGACTTGTTGGTGGTGAACGCTCCGTCTACCGATTGGAGACGCTGGTTCGCATCGAAGCGCAGGATCATGGCATAGGCGCCACCGCGCAGGCGAACGCTGTCGCCGCCGGCGGTTGTGATGCCGGTGACGCCGAGGTTGCCGGTGAGGCCGAGGGCGGGAAGGGAATCGACGGGCGCCTTCGTCTTGGCGAGCGCGGCGAGCAATTCCGTGGGGCCGTAGATGAACGTGGGGAAGTTGATCATCGCCTGCTTCGCCGCGAAGGCGCGTCGCGGCGTGCTGTCGGCGAACACCGTTTCACGCACGATGGAATCGGCGGTCACGGTGAAGCGCGTGTCGCTGGGCGTGTTCGGCGGCAGCGAGCCGTCGGCGTTGAGGCGCTTGATCGA
>CANHJV010000261.1 GCA_947461225.1 Gemmatimonadota bacterium
GCCAGCTGTGCGGCGTAGCGCTGCACGCCATCGGTAAACGCCTCGTCCGCCAGCACCGACGTCGCGAGTCCGATGCGTTCCGCTTCGTCGGCGCGCACATCGCGACCGGTCAGAATGATGTCGGTCGCGCGCGCCTGTCCGATCAACCGTGGCAGGAACCACGTGACGCCCGCGTCGGGAGACAACCCGCGTCGCACGTAGCCCGCGGTGACCGTGGCGCTCGCGCTCACGAGTCGGAGATCGCAGGCCAACGCCAAACCGAATCCGGCGCCAGCGGCAGCGCCGTTGACCGCCGCAATCACCGGCTTCTCGCACGACGTGATCGACTGCACCCACCGCCCCACCCAGTAGTACGGATCCAGTCGCGTCGCTCGGTCGGCATCCGCCCGCAGACTCGGCTCACCAAGGTCCAGCCCGGCGCAGAATCCGCGGCCCGCGCCGGTGATCACCACCACGCGCACCGCATCCTCGCGCGCCGCCTGCGCCATCGCGATCGGCAGTTCGTCGGCCAGTCGCGGATTGACCGCGTTGAGCCGATCGGGACGGTTCAGCGTGATCGTGCGCACGCCGGCGGCCGAGGTGTCGATGAGCAGATGCGCGAAGGAATCGATATGGGCAGTCATGTGTGAAGGGTACCGTCTGTGCTGCATGCGCGGGTGAGACTTGTGTCGATTCACGTATCGTCCTTCACGCAACCACTACCACCCGTGTGGGTGCGTTCGCTAGATCACATGGTACGCCTGTTCGAACCGGTTGTCAGGCGCACGGACCCGCTGGCCACTCTTGACCCCGCCATGTCTCCCTCCCGCGCTGCTGCTTCCTCGATGATGCTCGACGATCCGACCGCTGATCAGCAGGGGCCGCTCTACTGTTGCGACGCGCTCGCACGCACCGCTTCGGAGACCTGTCGTCAGCATGAGCGACTCGCCCGTCTGAATGCGCTGTCGGTCGCGCAATCCGAACTCGGCGCAGCGCAGGCGATGGTGGACAACATCGATCTGGCCCTCGCCGAATGCGTGCGCGACTTCGAGAAGACCTGCGCGAAGGCCACGATCAGCGACGACGCTGGCATCCGGCAGGCCGCCAACGCCATGTGGCTGGCCGCCCGTGAGTACCTCCGCCGCCACAGCATCGCCGAAAAGGCCTCGCGTCAGCTCACCCAGCACGATGTCGAGAAACTCGGCGATCTGCAGCTCGAGTACGAACTCGAAGCCTCGGCGCTACTGGGCCTCAAACACGCAATGTCGACCTACCAGAAGCTGCGCCCGGATACGCGCTGCCCGTAACCTCGCCGGTGAGCGCGACCTCGAATAACAGCTTCGACGGCTGCGGGTCGCGCGTCAGATAGACCTGCAGCCGCTCAATGATCGCCGGCGCATTCACCCGCATCGCCAACAGCTCGCGTTCGCTCGTCGGCGTCAGCGTGGGATAGAAGCTCAAGGTGCAATGCGGTGTGAAGCGGAACCGCGCCTGCTTGAAGGGCAATCCGCTCCGCGCGATCCGCTCGTGCAGCGCCCGCAGCGGCCCGTTGTGATCCAGCGGCAACGAGACGATATCCGTCTGCATGAATCGATGCGGCAGCCCTAGCGCGAGCTCCAGGGGGGGCGTGCTCGCCGCAATCGGCTCGAGCGCCGCCCGAATGCGCGCCACCGGGGTATCCGTGGGCATGGCGCCTACGCCAGACGAGCCGACCAGCGTCACGTGTGGAGGCGTGAGCCGGGCCAGCTTGGGATCGAAACGCTGTTGAATCTCTCGCACCATGGCACCCGCTTCGCCAGGAAGCTCTGCCAGTACGAAAATGCCGAAGGACGCCGCCATACGGGAAATCTAGTCGGTGGACGCGCGACCCTCACGGTAGCGCGACCCGTGCGATATGTTCGGCACATGGGAGCCGCCATGATGGTCATACGGGAGTACGTCAACGAGATGGAAGCACTCGTGGCGCGGAGCGTGCTGGAGGCGCATCACATTCCGGCCGTCGTGCTGCGCGATGATGCCGGCGGCATGCTGCCCGCCATGCACCTCGTCTATCCCGTTCGGCTCGCCGTCCGGGTGGGCGATTCCGCGCACGCGCTGCGCATCCTCGATGCCCCCTTCGAGGGCGACGCGTACATCGACGACCTCCTCGACCCCGACGACGCGGCCGGACATCCGTGAGCGGCCGCTTCGTTGGACAGGTGGTGCTGATCACCGGCGCCTCGAGCGGCATCGGGGCCGAATTGGCGCGGCAGTTCGCCGCCGACGGCGCGCGGGTGGCGCTCGCCGCGCGGGACGTGGCGCGACTGGAATCCGTGGCCGCCGAATGCCGGGCGCTGGGCGCCGAGGCGCTGGTGGTGCCGGGCGACGTGGGCGTCGAGACGTCGTGCGGGTCGATCGTGGCGCGAACCGTGGCGCACTTTGGCCAGCTCGACATTCTGGTCAACAACGCCGGCATGGGTTCGAGCGGGCTGTTCGAAGAGATCACCGATCTCACGATCTTCGACACGCTGATGCGGGTGAACTACCTCGGCAGCGTGTGGTGCACGGCCCATGCGCTGCCGCATCTCAAGCGGTCGAAGGGCCGCCTGGTCGCGATCTCGAGCCTCACCGGGCTCACCGGCGTCCCCAAGCGCACGGCGTACGCCGCCACCAAGCATGCGATGGCCGGGTTTTTCGACTCGCTCCGCATCGAGCTCGACGGCAGTGGTGTCACCGTTACGATGGTGTATCCCGGCTTTGTGTTCTCCGAGATCAATCAACGGGCGCTCTCTCCCGACGGCACCCCGTTCGGCGATCGCGGCTATCAGCGCCGCCAAGGCGAGACGATGGAAACCGACCAGTGCGGCCGCCTCATTCTCGCCGCGGTGGCCAACCGCGACCGTGATCTCGTGATGACCTGGCGTGGCAAGATCGGTCGCCTGCTCAAGCTGATCTCGCCGGCGCTGGTGGACCGGATTGCCAAGGGAGTGATCGAGTCGCGGCAGTAGCGGTTCGGTTCAAGGGGTCAGAGTCGTTGAACGCCGGCGTTCTAAGGGTCCGGTTCAAGGGGCTTCAAGGGGTCAGAGTCGTTGAACGGCCGGTAAAAGACACTGACCCCA
>CANHJV010000262.1 GCA_947461225.1 Gemmatimonadota bacterium
TGATTCTCGATGCGGCGGACCAAGCCGGGTTGAATGCCATCGTGCTGCAGGTACGTGCGGCCGGCGATGCCTTGTTCCCGTCCACGCTCGAGCCGTGGTCGCGCTCGCTCACCGGCACGCAGGGCGTCGACCCGGGGTACGATCCGCTGGCGTATGCGATCACGCAGGCGCGGCTGCGGGGCATCGAGATACACGCGTGGTTCAACCCGTTTCGTGCCGCGAACCTCAGCGATACGCTACGATTGGCGAGCACGCACTTCGCGGTACGCCGTCCGGACCTCGCGCGAAAGTACTGCACGCAGCTGTGGTTCGATCCGGGCGAGACCGCCGTGCAGGACCAGGCCATATCGGTGATCACCGACGTACTGCGTCGCTACGATGTGGACGCGGTGCATCTCGACGACTTCTTCTATCCGTATCCTGATACGAAGTGCGCGGGACTCGATTTTCCCGACAGCGCCACGTACGCCACGTATCTGCGGGGCGGGGGAGTGCTGGCTCGCGCCGACTGGCGCCGCGACAATGTGAACCGGTTCGTGGAACGCCTGTATCGTGAGGCGCACCGCGTGTCAGCCACGGCGCGCGTGGGGATTAGTCCGTTCGGTATTTGGCGTCCGGGCAGTCCGGCCGGCATCGTAGGGCTCGATGCGTATGCGTCGATCTACGCCGACTCGCGTACGTGGCTGCAGCGCGGGTGGGTGGACTACTTCGCGCCACAGCTGTATTGGTCGATCGCCTCGACCGGTCAGAACTTCAGCGCGTTATTGACGTGGTGGGGACAGCAGAACACGATGCGACGTCACCTCTGGCCCGGCTTGGCCGCGTATCGTGTGAGCGACGGCAGTACGAGCGCGTACACGGCCGCCGAGATTCCGGCGCAGGTGCAAATCACCCGTGGGCAGAACGCCGCGGCGGGCGGTTCGACCGGGTCGTTGCTCTACAACACCACGGTGGTGCTCAACGATCGTGGCGGGCTGCGCTCGTTGCTCACGAGCGGCGTATTTGCGGCGCGCGCGCTGCCGCCGGCCACGGAGTGGCTTGATGCGACGGCCCCGCCGGCACCGACCATGGGCGTGACCTCGCTCGGTGCCGTGCTGCGCGTCTCGATCACACCGGTCACGAGTGAGCCGCTGTCGTGGTACCTGATTCGCTGGCGCACCAACGGCACGTGGTCGCAGCGCTTGCAGCGGGTGACGGCGCTGACCGCCGATGTCCCGTCGGCGGGTACCGACGGGATCGTGGTCAACGCGATCGACAAGGTGGGCAACGCGAGTACGGACGTGGTATGGCGCCCGTAGTCGCGGTGTGAACGGCGCCTACTCGTCCATGTGCGTGTTATCGCGCGTTTCGGGCATGGTGGCATACACGACCAGCGACGCGAGAATGCAGCCGGTGACGTACCAGTAGAACCAGCGCTCGTGGCCCATGTTCTTGAACCACAGCGCGAAATACTCCGCCGTGCCGCCGAATACCGATACCGCCACGGCGTACGGAAAGCCGACGCCCAAGGCCCGAATGCTGGTCGGGAAGAGCTCGGCCTTCACGACGGCGTTGATCGCCGTGTAGCCGCTCACCGCCACGAGCGCGATGATGAGCAGCGTGAGCGCCTGTGGAATCGTGCGGGCCCCTTCGAGTGCGGTGAGCAACGGAATGGTGCCGAGAGTGCCGAGCACGCCGAAGGCTGTGAGCACCGGCCGACGACCGATGCGGTCGGAGAGGGCGCCGATGGCGGGCTGCAGTAGCATGTAGATGAGCAGCGAGATCGCGTTGATGTACGTGGCGTCGCTCTTGCTGAAGCCGGCGGTGTTCACCAGGAACTTCTGGGCGTACGTCGTGAACGTGTAGAACGCGACGGTGCCGCCGGCGGTGAGACCCACCACGGTGAGGACGGCGCGCGGATGGGCCATGAGGCCACGCATGGTGGCGGCCGCACTCTGTGGAGGACGCGACGCACGATCCTTCTCGAACGCCGACGTTTCTTCGAGGCCACGTCGCATCGCGACCGCAACGACGGCCAGCGCGGCGCCGACGATGAACGGAATACGCCAGCCCCACGACTCCAAATCGGCCGGCGCCATCGTGCGCTGCAACAACAGCAGCATCGCCAGCGCCAATAACTGGCCCATGATGAGCGTGACGTACTGAAAGCTCGACCAGAAACCGCGGTGCGTCTTGCCGGCCATCTCACTCAGGTACGTGGCGCTGGCGCCGTACTCGCCGCCTACGCTCAGTCCTTGCAGCAGGCGAGCCAGCACCAGCATGGCCGGCGCGATCAGGCCGATCTTCGCGTAGCTGGGTGTGATGGCGATCAGCAGTGATCCACCGCACATCAAGAGCACCGACAGCGTGAGCGCGGCGCGACGGCCGTGCTTGTCGGCGTAGCGCCCCATCAGCCAGCCGCCGGCCGGCCGCATGAGAAAGCCCACGGCGAATACCGCTGCCGCGTTCAGTAGCTGGACCGTTTGGTTGGCGGGCGGGAAGAAGCTTTTGGCGAAGTACAGCGAGAAGGCGGAGTAGACGTACCAGTCGTACCACTCCACCAGATTGCCGACGGAACCGCCCACGATGGAGCGCAGTCGGGTGCTGGCGGACTTGGGGGCGCCGACGGTGGCCGCAGTCGGCGCGCTCACGTGGTCACCTGCGCGTCGATCGTCCGGGCCAGCAGGTCGAGGAGGTCGGACTCGGTGCGCACACCGGGCACATCGTTCATGTCGATCACGTAGCCATAGCGTTGAGCGACCGCTTCATAGAGGGGAATACGGTGGGCGAGCAATTGCTCGAATCCCCACACCGCGAAGTCGTCGGGATCTACCAGATCGTCCTGCGCGATGCCACGCAGCGACTTGTACTCGGTCCACTTGGCGTCGAGAAACGCCGGATTGTAGTACATCGGCTTGGGGTGCGCACGAAATCGATCGACCAGCATGCGCGTATGCTCCGGCGTGCCGCGGATGTACACGAGCATCGTATGGTCGGCGAGACACTGCAGGACCGGGTCCTGATCATCGTGCGGATCGACGACTTCACAGAGGCTGCCACCGGAGTCGCA
>CANHJV010000263.1 GCA_947461225.1 Gemmatimonadota bacterium
GACACGCAGGACGTAGACTCTGGCTCCATCGTCTATCGGTTAGGACACGACCCTTTCAAGGTTGAGAGACGGGTTCGATTCCCGTTGGAGCTATCAGCTCCCCGTGGAGCTGGCTGATGCAGGTGTTCACGCAGGTGCAGGTGTTGTTGGGGGCGTAGCTCAGTTTGGTTAGAGCACTCGACTGTCACTCGAGAGGTCGCGGGTTCGAGCCCCGTCGCTCCCGTTGTTCCGCGGATGTTTGGGATGTTGGTGCTGGTGGAGTTTCCGCGAACACATGCTGTTGTGCCGCAGTTGATGTACGCCCTCGTGGTGGAATTGGTAGACACGCTACTTTGAGGTGGTAGTGCTTAACGGCGTCGCGGTTCGAGTCCGCGCGAGGGCACTGTTTACCGCTGGATAGCAGGACACGGCACCTCACCGTGAGATCGAACGCCACAGTAGCTCAGTGGTAGAGCACCCGATTCGTAATCGGGCGGTCATCGGTTCAATCCCGATCTGTGGCTCTTTTAGAGCGTATGTGATGCATTACGATGAACGGATATACCGGCGGCGCCCCTCGTGGGCGCCGTTTCCGTTTCAGGGCCACGAATGTTCAGCGTGCTCGTGCATTGACAGGACATTCCTGAGACAAAAGGTTGCTTCACATGAGCCACGCGCATCCCGAAAGTCGACTTCTGATTGTCGAAGACGCCCCCGCCAACATTCAGGCGTTGACGGCGGTATTGCGCGACGAGGGCTATCTGCTGCACGTCGCCACCAACGGCCGGCAGGCCTTGGAGGTCCTCGGGAAGGTCCGTCCCGACCTGATCCTGTTGGACGTGATGATGCCGGAAATGGATGGGTTCGAGGCCTGCACGCGCATTAAGGCCGTGCCGGCGTGGCGCGACATCCCGATCATCTTCCTCACCGCGAAAACCGAGACCGGCGACATTGTGCGCGGGTTCGATCTCGGGGCGGTGGACTACGTGGCCAAGCCGTTTCACGCGCACGAACTGCTGGCACGCGTGAGCACGCATCTCACGATCGACCGGCTGCGCAAGGACAATGAACGGCTGGTGCGTGTGGAATCCGAGGTCGCCCGGCATCGCTCGGTCGCGCAGATGGTGGCCGGCGTGGCGCACGAGATCAACACGCCACTGGGCATCGTCAACACGGCGGCCAGTCTCGTGTCACGCGCGCTGTCGTCGCCGACCCTGATCGCGCTGGGCGAGACCCCGGACGGGCGGGAGGTGCTCGACGACCTGACGGATGCCAGCGCGCTGATTGCGCGGAACGTGACCCGCGCGCACAAGCTGGTACAGGACTTCAAGAAGGTCTCGGTCGATCAGATCACCGACAGCAAGGAACGGGTGGATCTGGCCGACGTGGTGGCCGACATCGCGCACCTGTTCCGGGTAACGTCCCGCGCATCGCGCGTGGACGTGGTGATCGCGAACACGTTGCCAGACGCCCGTGGGGAGTGGCTGGGGTACCCGGGCTCGCTCACGCAGGTGCTGCAGAATCTGCTGAGCAATGTTCAGCGGTACGCCTACGCCGAGGGCGTGGGCGGCACCGTGGAGATCACGCTCGCCCTTGAGGGGGCCGGCGCGTCGGCGATGTACCGCATCGCGGTCCGTGACTTCGGCCACGGCATTGCGCCCCAGCATCTGCCTCGAGTTTTCGAGCCGTTCTTCACCACGGGCCGCGGCAAGGGGGGCAGCGGCCTCGGCATGGCGATCGTATACAATCTGGTCACCGTGCATTTGCAGGGAGCGATCGCGATCGAATCCACCGTTGGTGAAGGGACCACCGTTATCCTGCACGTACCGGTCATCACGCCGGACTAAGGCACCGCGCACCATCCGGCGGCTCGTCACTCCGGGCGCCCCCGCCGCCTTCCGCGTTTCGTAAGGGAATCCCGACGATGCATCTGACTGAGTTCAATGTTGTCCTGGTGGACGACGAACCCGACGTTCATGAGATCACGCGCTTGGCGCTGCGCAACTTCCGCATCTACGGCCTGCCGGTGCGGTTGCACTCGGCGGCCAGCAAGGCCGAAGGGATCGAATTGCTGAACAGCCTCACGCTCGGCCGAGCCGACATCAGTATGGCGTCGGTGGCGCTGATCGATGTGGTCATGGAAACCGATCACGCTGGGCTCGAGCTGTGCGCGTACATCCGCGACGTGATGAAGAACCGCCGCATGCAGCTCTACGTGCGCACCGGACAACCCGGCGTCGCGCCGGAGCGGTCGGTCATCGACCAGTACGACATCCAGGGCTATCTGGCCAAGTCCGAAGCCACCGAGGATAAGCTGTACACGCTCGTGAAGGCGGGAGTGCGCCAGGCGTGCTACACCGGGTTGTCGCATGCGCTGCAGGACCTGCTGCATTGCCTGATCCAGTCGGCGTCTTCGCGCGACGGCATCACGGCGGCGTTGCGCGGCTGGCAGCGTCAGGCCCGTCTCGATCTCAAGGGCGAGGCGGCGGTCGCGATCAGTTCTGCACTCTGCTACATGGTGGACGACCAGTTTGTGGCGGGTGTCGCGGCGTGGCACGATGAGGCGCTCGCGCGGCAGCGGCGGGACGAACTGGCCGCGTTGCCGGCGACGACGCTGAACGAGGAAGGCGACCGCGTTACGATGGACGGTCGGGACTTTCTCATCCAGATCGCGCCGACGGCGGCCAACGCGTCGGTGCAGTACATGCTGCGCGGCACGGTGGAGGCCCCCGATTGGGAGGTCGCTCTGTACCACGCGTACCTGCGGTCGTTTGCGGCACTCTGGAAGCAGGCCGGATAACCGCGACACCGCTGTGTCGGTCCTCTCGCCACGGCTCCTTCCTTTAGGCGACCCCGTCCTCTCCCACTTTTCGTAAGGAAATTCCGACGATGCAGTTGACCGAGTTCCACGTGGTCCTGGTGGACGACGAACCCGATGTGCACGAGATCACGCGCCTCGCGCTGCGCAAATTTCGCATCTACGGCCTGCCGGTGCGGTTGCACTCCGCGGCCAGCAAGGCCGAAGGGATCGA
>CANHJV010000264.1 GCA_947461225.1 Gemmatimonadota bacterium
ATGGCCCTTGCCGACACCTACGACGCGCTCCGCTCGAACCGGGTCTACCGGGCGGCTCTTTCGCACGAGCGTGCGGTGCACATCATCGACGCCGAGCGCGGCGCGCACTTCGAGCCGGCGATCGTCGATGCCTTTCACCGGGTCTCTGATATTTTCGACGCGATCGCATGCAGTTTGCCTGACGCGTGAGCACTCGCCCTTCGACAGAGAGCTCGGGCGCGCCGCCGCGCAGCCCACGGCCGTTGGATTTGGATCTCGACGAGGAGGGCGTCGCGACGCCCGCCGTTGCCCATCGTGCGACGGCGGCCCTGCTATTGCTCGTCCATCTCGTGGGGACGGTTGCGCACTGGGTATTTGCCCCGACTGCTGCCGGAGAAGTCTTTGTCGGCGCCGAACTCGTCGTCGCCGTCATCGCAGCGCTCGACTGGTGGTGCCTGAAGCGACACGGCATACGCTCACGCGTGTTCTTCGTCGCGCCGCTCAGCTACGCCCTCATCGCGGCGATCGTGATGTGGTTGGACGATCCGGGCCTGTATGTATGGGCCTTGGCGGCCATGGGTGTACTGTTCATCCGGCTGCCGCTCTCCTGGGCTATCGCCTGTGCCGTGTGCCTTCTGGGGGTCGCCGTCTCGGCTCATGTGCTGCACGGGCCGATGCCTCCGCGAACGGTCATTCGGGTGGCGTTCTCCGGCAGCTTTTTTATCGCGCTCCTCGCGCTCGCGCGGCATACCTTCGACGGCCTCGTCATCCGTCTCCGGGAAATGACCCGGCTGCTCCGCGACACGATCGAGTCGACGGGCCAGGGAATCGCTGTCCTCGACCCAAATGGCTGGGTGGTGCTGCACAACCGACGCGCGTTGGACATCTTGGCGCTTCCACCGGAATGGCTGGACGGACGTCCGCTCAACGCCTCGGATATCGCCCGCATGCAGGCTGCGCGTGGTGATGTGCAGGACATTTCCGAGCCGCGCGTTCGCGACTTGATCGCCTCGGGCGTCTCGCTTGTGGACGAGCAGATGCCGACGCGGTACTTGCGGCGCTGGGGAGTGGACCGCTGGCTCGAGATCGCGATGGAACGCATGCCGTCCGGCTACATCGTGCGGTCGTTCGTCGACGTCACGGAACATGTCGAGTCGCGGCGGGTCGCCGAGCGAATCGCCGAGGCGCGCACGGCGTTTCTCTCCAGTCTGAGCCACGAGTGCCGCACGCCGATGAATGCCGTGCTCGGTGTGGCACGCCTGGTGCTGCAGGACGAGCCGGAGGGAGAGCGCCGTGAGTCGCTGCTCACCTTGGAAGCGGCGGCCCAGCAGCTCCAGCAGCAGCTCGGTGACATCGTTGACTTGGCGGCACTGGAAAGTGGCGCCGAGTCGATTCAACAGGAGCCGTTCTCGCTGCCGGAGCTGGTGACGCGCGCGGTCGCCCTGAGTCGCGTTCGTGTGGCGAGCAGAGGCATCGACGTGCAGGCCGAGCTGTCGCCTGAATTGGCCGAGCATCTGGTTGGCGATGGTCCCCGCATTGAACGCCTGCTGATGACGCTCTTACGACAGGCCGAACAGACCACCGAACGGGGCCGCATCCAGGTGCGGGTCGAGGGTGAGGGGGTGGCGTCCGGACAGCAGCAATGGCGTATCACCGTGCACGATACCGGACGAGGGCTGACGCCGACGGCGGCCGAGCCGCTGAGACGGCTGCCCGACAACGGGAACCTGCGCGATCCAGTTTTTGATGGCGCCGTGGGTGGGCTGGCGATCGTGCGCCGCTATGTCGAGCTGATGGGCGGGACGGTCGGGGTTCGCACGGAGTATGGAAAGGGCACGACCGTGTGGGTGACGCTGGGTCTGCCGCCCACGGCCGTGGCCGAATCCTCGACTGTCCGGCAGGACGCCGGCGTGCCCGCATCGATCGGGTCGAGCGACGTCGGTGTGAGCCTGCCGACGCCGGTGCAGGTGAATGGCGACGAGTCGACAACGTTCGACAGGGCGGACGCCGACGCTTCCGTCTCACCGACCGACCGCGTCCGAAAGGTGTCGGCGGAGATTGCCGACCGATGGCACGACCTAGACGCGCTGCCGCATCGCACATGGGTGCTCTCGTGCATGATCACGGCGTTCGTCTTTTTGGTCCTGCCGGTGGTGCAGTGGGTGTCTGGCTTGAAGTACCCCTCATCCATCCCCAACAGCGCGATGCTGTTGCCACTGCCATTGGGCCTCCTGGCCGCCGTCTTGGCGCTGCGCCATCGCCGCCTCGACCGAGCGTACCGACGAGACGCCCTGCTGATTATGGGCGTGGTGGTGGTCGGCTTTATCGCCGGGATCCGCCTGAACGGACTGCTTCCGCTCGCGTTGCTTCCGACCTCGATCATTTCGCTCTACATCGTGCACCCGCGAAAGTTAGCCCGCTTCGCAGCCATTGTGCTCCTGTCCGCCGCGGTCCTGCTGATCGGCGACGTACAGCCGCAGCTGCCCATGTACCTCCGGCTTGTCTTGGCGTCCGTCGTCTCGATGGTCATGATGGAGTGGTTGACACGAAATCTGGTGGGACTAGGAGGCACGCTGGAGAAGGCCGGCGCTGAGCTCGGGGCGCTCTCGCTCACCCTCGTGGATGAGAACGCGCAACTCGAGGAGGCCGCACGGCAGGCGAAGCGCGCCGTCGAGAATCGGGCGGCGCTGATCGCGGTGATCAGTCACGAAATCCGGACGCCCTTGCACGCGGTACTCGGTCTCTCTCGGCTGGTCAGCGACGAGCCGCTGAACACGCGTCAGAAGGAATGGATGGAGCGGATCCGTGACAACGGACAGCATCTGCTCCACCTCGTGACGGAGATCCTCGATGCGTCGCGCATCGAGTCGGGTGCCGTGCGTCTGCTGCAGGAGCCGCTCGACCTGGAAGGGGTGATCGAGCAGGTGTCCGACGTGCTTCGGCGGGAAGGCCTGGCGAAAGGATTGCGGACGCTGATCGATGTGTCGCCCGACGTGCCGCGTCACTACGTCGGCGATCGCACCCGTCTCACG